>NZ_CP095741.1:1247857-1559821 GCF_023078475.1 Luteibacter aegosomaticola
CCGGCACAATGCCGGGTTCTGGTGTGTGGATGCCCTGGCCCATGAGCAGGGCGAGTGCTGGTCGTTCGATGGCAAGCTGCACGGCGAAACCTGCAAGGTGCGCATCGGCGGCGAGGCTGTCTGGCTGTTGAAGCCGGCCACGTTCATGAACAAGAGCGGCATCGCGGTGGTTTCCGCGCTGCGCTACTACAAGATCGAGCCGGATGAGTGCCTCGTCGCCCACGACGAGCTGGATCTCTCGCCCGGCACCGTCCGCATGAAGTTCGATGGTGGCCACGGCGGCCAGAACGGATTGCGCGACATCATGGCCCATCTGGGCCACGGCAAGTTCCACCGCCTGCGGGTCGGCATCGGCCACCCGGGGCACCGCGACAAGGTCACCCCGTGGGTGCTCGGCCGGCCCAACGCGGCTGACGAAGACGCCATCATGCACGGCATCGGGCGCGCGTTCGACGTGCTGCCGCTGGCGCAGGAAGGCAAGTTCGAAGAGGCGATGAAACGCCTGCACACGGTCGCCTGACCTCTTTCAAATACCTACCGGATACAGAGTTCGCCATGGGCATCAAATGCGGCATCGTCGGCCTGCCTAACGTCGGCAAGTCCACCCTGTTCAACGCGCTCACCAAGGCGGGCATCGCGTCGGCCAATTTCCCGTTCTGCACGATCGAGCCGAACACCGGCATCGTCCCCGTGCCGGACCCGCGCCTCAATGAGCTCTCGGCGATCGTCAAGCCGCAGAAGATCATCCCGACCACCATGGAATTCGTGGATATCGCGGGCCTGGTGGCTGGCGCCTCGAAGGGTGAGGGCCTGGGCAACAAGTTCCTCGCGCACATCCGCGAAACCGATGCCATCGCCCATGTCGTGCGTTGCTTCGAGGATGACAACATCATCCACGTCGCCAACAAGGTCGATCCGATCTCCGATATCGAAACCATCGATACCGAGCTGGCGCTGGCCGACCTGGAAGCCGTGCTGAAGGCGCTCGACCGAGCCACGCGCTCGGCCAAGGCCAACGACAAGGACGCCATGGCCCGCAAGCCGGTGCTCGAGAAGCTTGCCAAGGTGCTCGACCAGGGCCGCAGCGCGCGTTCCGCTGGCCTCGATGCCGAGGAAAAGGCGCTCGTCCGCGACATGTTCCTGATCACCATGAAGCCGCTGATGTACATCGCCAACGTGGCGGAAAATGGCTTCGAAAATAACCCGCACCTCGATGCCGTCCGCGCCCGCGCGGTGGAAGAGGGTGCCGAGGTGGTGCCGGTGTGCGCCGCTATCGAAGAAGAACTTTCGCAGATGGACGACGCCGACCGCGACGAATTCCTGAAGGAAATGGGCTTCGACGAGCCGGGCCTGAATCGCGTGATCCGCGCTGGCTACAAGCTGCTCGGCCTGCAGACCTACTTCACCGCCGGCGAGAAGGAAGTCCGTGCCTGGCAGGTCCGCGCCGGCTCCACCGCGCCGCAGGCCGCAGGTGTCATCCACACCGATTTCGAGCGCGGCTTCATCCGCGCAGAAACCGTCGCCTTCGACGACTTCATCAAGTTCAAGGGCGAGCAGGGCGCCAAGGAAGCCGGGCGCCTGCGATTGGAAGGCAAGGAGTACATCGTGAAAGAAGGCGATGTGCTGCACTTCCGCTTTAACGTCTGATCAAAAAAAGCCCCGGCCATGCCGGGGCTTTTTTTGGTTCTACACGCATTTCCGGGACCATCCGCTGCACCACGCGCTGTTGGGTCGGTTCATTCGCTGGCGCGAATGCATGTACTGAGCGGCTTGCGTCGCCTTAGGCTGGATGTCCGCTGGGGTCGGAGACGGTCAGGCCCTTGGGGGCTGCCAGTCGCGGATTCAGGCCCAGGTATCGCGCAGCACGCGTCGGAACAGTGACGACAGCGCCGTATCTTCCTTGCTACCCGATAGGCGTACCTGATGCGGTGGCACGGTGTGCTCCAGTCGTTCCAGTTCGTCTTCGATGAATGACTGGATCGGGGGAATGCGCGGTGAGAGTCCCATTTCAGGGGATTCGCGTTTGACCGCCAGCAAATCGTCGATTGCCTTTTGCAGCGATGTGCCTGGGTCGATCACGGTACGCAGGGTCTCGAATTCGATGGGTGCCGGTTTGCCGTAGCGTTCCAGCCAGCGTACGGCGAGCAATGGACGCAGGACGTAGAAGTACTTTTTCAACGGCACCAGTTCATCGCGCAGATAGCCGCGGTAGTTGGTCTTCGCCATGCTGCGGTAGTGGTAGGTACCGCGCTCCACGGAGTAGACCTCACCCAGGAGTGCCCTGGCTTCGTCGTGAAACGGGCCGCTGCGCTCGTAGATGATGGGTGACTGGATCCACTCGACGAAGCCCGGGTTCGAGCGGCGGAAGAGCCGCAGCGCCTTGCGCACATCCCAGCCGTTGATGTCCATCTCGTCGACGATTGGGTACTCGATGACGTCGCGCTGCTCTTCCAGCGAGACCGAGAGGTACCACTCGGGGCGGTGCACGTAGATGAAGCGGGCGTCGTAGTCGCTGTTGGGTGAGGCGAAGCCCCAGGCGCGGCTACCGGATTCGACAGCCAGGAGCACTTTGACGTCGTGTTCCTCTTCGGCGCGGCGGAGTCGGCGCGCTACTTCTTCCCTAACGTCATTGCTGATCATGCATGGCTTCCCTGCGTGTTGTCAGGTGATGGTGCCATGTACTCGTGGCCGCGTCAGTCCCTGTGCAGGCGCCGCGCAAGTACGCCCCAGAGTGTCAGGAACGTCGCTATGCCGAGTGACCATGCCAGGCCGTGTGCATCCATGTGGGCGCCATGCAGGGTGGCACGGATGGCGGGTGCGTTGCCAAGGTCGTGGGCGTCGCCCACAGTCATCAGCGCCTGGACGATGATGAAGACGATGGGGAGCGTGAGCGCGGCCGGCACAGCACGCACCACGCTATTGATCACGTCGACGAGGTCCGTCCAGCCGTAGAATCCATCCGATAGGTTCATGCGCCCCCCCTTTTGGGCGATCGTGCCAGACTTGTCTGGGCATCAGCCGGTTACGCAATTCAATCGCTTGCAATTGAATAGTCGCGACCCTACATTCCGGCCATGAGCGAGAAATCCTCCACCGAAGGCCTGCAGCCCCCGCGTACGCTGGACGGGCAGCTTTGCTTTGCCCTGTATTCGGCCAATCTGGCCATGGGGAAGGTGTACCGCCAGTTGCTGGCGAAGCTGGACCTGACCTATCCGCAGTACCTGGTGATGCTGGTGCTGTGGGAGCGCGATGGGGTGACTGTGTCGGAACTGGGCGATCGCCTGTTCCTGGATTCCGCCACGCTTACGCCATTGCTCAAGCGCCTTCAGGCGGCGGGTCTGGTGGCGCGTAACCGCAGCACCTCGGACGAGCGCCAGGTCATCGTGACGCTGACGGATGAGGGCAGGGCGCTGCAGGCGAAGGCGGCTGATGTGCCTGTCGATCTGTTTTGCGCGATGAGTTGCGATATCGAGACGTTGGGCTCGTTGAAGCAGCAGCTCGAGATGTTGCGCGGCAACTTGGCCGATAGCACGAAGTAAGGCCGAAGCCCTGTAGGAGCGCGCTTGCGCGCGATGGGTGCGGCCGGAACGCCTCAGGGCCTGTGACCGTGAGACGAAAGATGTCGCGCGCAAGCGCGCTCCTACAAGGGCGGTTAGTGCTGGCCGGTTACCGTGCGCTGGATGTGGTCGAGGTATTGGTCGAGCTCGTTGATGCTCGCGAACACCTCTTTTACCGGCACTGCTTTCACGATATCGAAGACCTTTTTCACCTGCGGCTGCGGGTTGAGCAGCAGCGTGCGGCCGCCGCGGTCATTCATCTTCTTGCGTAGCTGCGCCAGGCTGCGAAGGCCGGCGCTGCTGATGTAATCGAGCTGCGAGAGATCCAGGACGAGCGTGCCGCCGTTGTCGACCATCGGCGTGATATCGCTGAGGGCCTCATCGAGATCGGTGAAGGTATTGGCATCCAGCCGCCCTTCGAGCCAGACGGTACTGCGCGCCGGCGTGGGGCTTTCGCTGCGGACGATGAGGGTCATGGGGAGGGCTCGTCGGACAGGGTGGGGTCGAAGCGAATCACGACACGGTTGCCGTGTGCGTCGCGTGCATACTCGAAATCGCTGGCGATGCTGCGGGCCAGGTGCAGGCCGAGACCGCCGACCTCGCGATCGGCGAGGTCGCCCGGAAGATCGGGTGGATCGTGTTCCAGTGGGTTGAATGGCTGCGCGTCATCGCGCAATTCCAGGCGAACGACGTCGGTGCACGCTTCCAGCTTGATCTCGATGGTGCCGTGGCGGCCATCGGGGTACCCGTGGCGTACCGTGTTTACGAGCAGCTCTTCGAGCACCAGGCGTACGTCCGCGCGGCAGGCATCATCGATGTCGGCGCGGCCGAGCGTGGTCTCGGCGTGCTCCAGCGCCGTGAACACGTCCTCCAGACGGTTAGGAATGCACAACCGCATGGATCCGCGCTCCTTCCACGCCGGTGTCGTGCCATGTCAGCGCAAGCAGCGCGATGTCGTCGTAAGCGGGTGCACCCGCGGTATAGGCATCGACGTCCTCGAGCACGCGTTCCACGTAGGTCTCCGGGTGCGCGCCTTCATCGACCCGCGCGACGCTGTCCAGCAGTGCGTGCGTGCCGTACAGGCGCTGGTTGCCCGCGTGGGCTTCGCTGACGCCATCGGTGTACATGAGCAAGGTATCGCCCCCCAGCAGCGTAAGTACGCGTACAGGGTAGCGCGCTTCGCGGTCGAGGCCGAGTGCGGGGCCGGTTTCCACATCGACGAGGATGGCGCTGCCGCCAGCATGCAGCACCGGTTGCTCGTGGCCGGCGCTGGCCAGGGAAAGCAGGCCGGTTTCGGTTTCGATCACGCCGCAGAGCAGGGTGACGAACATGCAGGTGTCGTTACCCTTGCACAGTTCGCGATTGAGCGTGCCCAGGATGTCGCTGGGCGAGCGCGCATGGGTGGCGATGGTGCGGGCGAGGGTGATGGTGCGCGCCATGAACAGCGCGGCGGGGATGCCCTTGTCCGAGACGTCGCCCACCATGACGCAGACGTGCTTCGCACCAAGCGCGAAGTACATGTACAGATCGCCACCCACCGCGCTGGCGGGACGTAGCGCGGCATGCACTTCGAGGCGTCCGTCATCCGCGATCCAGTGTGGATCGGGGATCAGGGCAAGCTGGATTTGCCCGGCGATCTCCAGCTCGCTGGTCATGCGCGCCTGGTCGCGGGCGATGCGCTGTGCCGTGTCGATATGCCCGGCCAGCTGGTGGCGCATCTGGTCGAAGGCGCGGGTCAGCCGGCCGACATCGTCGTCGCGGGTTACCTTCGGTAGTTCGAAGTCCAGATCGCCGCGCGAGACGTTTTCCGCGCGATCCGCCAGCACGGTCAACGGCGCCATGAGCCGGCGGGTGATGATGAGCGTGATAAGCGAGACGGCCACCAGGGCGAAGACGCCGAGCAGCACATCGACGAGATAAGTGCGGCGAAGATCGGCCAACACCTGCCGCTCCGGCATCGAGAGGCCGAAGGTCCAGTGCGTGCCCCTGATGGGTACGAAGTAGACCCATACGGGCTCGCTGACCCGGCCGCCGTCCTCGGGGGTGATCCGCACCGGGTTCTGGTTGCGGGCGATCGCATCGAGCAGGGGTTTGCTGCCGCGCGTGCCGATGTAGGAGCGCCAGTCGTGGGCCAGGAAATCGCCGTTGGCATCCGCGACGAACGCGGAGGCGTGCTCGGGCTTGGCGAGCTCGCCCAGCAGCTGCTGGAGCCAGCCCAGGCTGATCGTGGCGTCGGCGACGCCGATGACCGGCACGTCCTTGCCCGGGATCGCGACGGAATAGCCGATCAGTGTGTCGTCGCGCCCGGCACGGCGGAAGGGCGGCTGCCAGCAGCCGTGGTCGCAGTTCAGGCCGCGAACGAACCAGGTGGAGCTCCAGTAGGGTTCCGGATCACCCAGGCGGTCGTCTGCGACGAGGCTGCCATCGGCCTGGCGGCGGGCGACCGGCGCGTCCTCCGGGCGAAGGTGGTTCACGTCGCGGGGAATGAAGACCGCGCTGACATCGACCAGTTCGGGATTGACGGCGAGGACGTCGTGGATGACGCCCGGGGCTTGCTCGCGGCGGGTGCTGAGCACGCCAGCCACCACCTGCGCCACCTTGGCTACGGCGTCGATCCGCCCCTGGATACGGGTGGCCGCAGCATCGGCGACAGCCTCGGCTTCCTGCCGGGTCTGGCCCAGCATCTGGTCCCGCGTATGGTTCAGGAGCAGGCCGCCGGTCACGACCAGCACGATGGCCGAGCCCACCAGGACGCCAAGGGCCAGTCGCGAGGCGATGCTGCGAAGGACCATGGGGCGACGGCTCCGGGGGTGGGTTAGCTTGAATCTATGCCTGCGCGGCCCCCGCGACAAGCTGTCCGGGCCGCATAATGTGCGCTTTCCCCTAGCAAGGTAAGGGCATGCCCGGTACCCAGCGTGACGTTGAATTCCGATTCCTGGCCCAGCCCACCGATGTGAACTTCGGCGGCAAGGTCCATGGCGGGATGGTGATGAAATGGATCGACCAGGCCGGTTATGCCTGCGCGGTGGGTTGGAGCGGGGCGTACTGCGTCACTGTCTCGGTCAGTGGCATCCAGTTCCTGGCGCCCATCCATATCGGCGACCTGGTCACCGTCCGCGCCCGGTTGATCCATACCGGTACCTCCAGCATGCACCTCGCGGTGGACGTCCTTGCGAAGGACCTCCGTAGCGGCGAGCCGCGCCTGGCCACCAGTTGCGTCATGGTGTTCGTGGCCATGGACAAGCCTGATGGCGGCAAGCCCACGCCGGTGCCCGCGTGGGTGCCGGTGGAGGAGCGTGACCTGCGCCTGCAGGAATACGCGCTCAAGCTGATGGAAATGTCCCGTGCGATGGAGCCTCTGGTGCAGAAAACGCGCGAAATCTGACGAGTGCGCTTCACAAAGGGGTAACACCCTTGTATAGTTCGCGGCCCACCTGCCAGCCACCCGTACTGGCGGTGTTGTCAGGGCCTCCCAGGCTGTCATCGCACGTGTTTGAAATGTGCGGAAGTTGTTGACAGTTTCCGGGGTGCTCGCGACAATAGGCGTTCTTTGTTGGAGGAATACCCAAGCGGCCAACGGGGGCAGACTGTAAATCTGCTGGCTTACGCCTTCGGTGGTTCGAATCCACCTTCCTCCACCATACGAGTTCCGCGTAGTGCGGGAGTAGTTCAATGGTAGAACTTCAGCCTTCCAAGCTGATTGTGCGGGTTCGATTCCCGTCTCCCGCTCCATTGAATCTCCGCAAACTACGTTATGTGCTCATGTAGCTCAGTCGGTAGAGCACTTCCTTGGTAAGGAAGAGGTCGCTGGTTCGATTCCAGTCATGAGCACCACTTTCGTCGTCCGCGACGGTTCCTTTCTTTCTTCAATTTGACTCCAACGGGAGTTTAGGTCTCATGGCAAAGGGTAAGTTCGAGCGCACCAAGCCGCACGTCAACGTCGGCACCATCGGTCACGTCGACCACGGCAAGACCACGCTGACCGCCGCGCTGACGAAGGTCGGTGCAGAGCGTTTCGGTGGTGAGTTCAAGGACTACGGTTCGATCGACGCAGCGCCGGAAGAGAAGGCGCGCGGTATCACGATCTCGACCGCCCACGTGGAATACGAATCGCCGACCCGTCACTACGGTCACGTCGATTGCCCGGGCCATGCTGACTACGTCAAGAACATGATCACCGGTGCCGCCCAGATGGACGGCGCGATCCTCGTCTGCTCGGCCGCTGACGGCCCGATGCCGCAGACCCGTGAGCACATCCTGCTCTCGCGTCAGGTCGGCGTGCCGTACATCGTCGTGTTCCTGAACAAGGCCGACATGGTCGACGACGCCGAGCTCCTTGAGCTCGTCGAGATGGAAGTTCGCGAACTGCTGTCGAAGTACGAGTTCCCGGGCGACGATACCCCGATCATCTCCGGTTCGGCCCGTCTCGCCCTCGACGGCGACCAGTCCGACATCGGCGTGCCGGCCATCATCAAGCTCGTTGACGCGCTTGACACCTGGATCCCGGAGCCGGTTCGCGAAATCGACAAGCCGTACCTGCTGCCGGTCGAAGACGTGTTCTCGATCTCGGGTCGCGGCACCGTCGTCACGGGCCGTATCGAGCGCGGCGTGATCAAGGTGGGTGATGCTGCTGAAGTCGTCGGTCTCCGCGACACGCAGAACACCACGGTCACGGGCGTCGAAATGTTCCGCAAGCTGCTGGATCAGGGTCAGGCCGGTGACAACGTCGGCGTGCTGGTCCGTGGTCTGAAGCGTGAAGACGTCGAGCGTGGCCAGGTCCTGGCCAAGCCGGGTTCGGTCACCCCGCACACGGAATTCGAGGGCGAGATCTACGTCCTGTCGAAGGACGAAGGCGGCCGTCACACCCCGTTCTTCAGCAACTACCGTCCGCAGTTCTACTTCCGTACCACGGACGTGACGGGCTCCATCAAGCTGCCGGAAGGCACCGAGATGGTGATGCCGGGCGACAACGTGAAGATCTCGGTGACCCTGGGCTTCCCGATCGCCATGGACGAAGGCCTGCGCTTCGCTATCCGCGAAGGTGGCCGCACCGTCGGCGCCGGCGTGGTTGCCAAGATCATCAAGTAAGATCCGTGAAGCCGGCCCTCCTGGGTCGGCCTCCCGCTACGGGGCGGCTCAGTCCATGACTGGCCGCCCTCGTGGTACAACCGTTTCACCTGTACGCCAGTAGCTCAATTGGCAGAGCAGCGGTCTCCAAAACCGCAGGTTGGGGGTTCGAGTCCCTCCTGGCGTGCCACTTTCGAGCGCGCATGAACACGAAGGCACAAGAAGCCAAGGGCACCAGCCCGGCCGACATCGGCAAGCTCCTGCTTGCCTTCATCGTTCTCGCGGCCGGCATTGTCGGCTTCTACTATTACGCCGATAACCCGAACGTTCCGGGCCTTGCCCGTGGCGTGGGTGTCGTCGTTGCCGTTGTCGCCGCCCTGGCGATCGGTGCATTTACGGCTCCGGGCCGTAAGCTGCGTAGCTTCCTTGCGGAGTCGCAGTTCGAGTTGCGCAAGGTCGTCTGGCCGTCGCGCGACGAAACGCTGAAGACCACCGGTATCATCATCGTGGTCGTCATCATTCTTTCGCTGCTGATGGGGCTCATCGACTGGCTGTTGAAGTCGATCGTGCTCGATTGGCTGCTCAAGATCGGACATTGAGGTAAGGCATGAGCAAACGCTGGTACGTCGTTCACGCCTATTCGGGGTTCGAGCAGCAGGTTCGCAAGGCCCTCGAAGAGCGCGTCAAGCGCGAGGGCATGGAAGAGAAGTTCGGTGAAATCCTGGTTCCGACCGAGGAAGTCATCGAGATGCGCGGCGGCCAGAAGCGCCGCAGCGAGCGCAAGTTCTTCCCTGGTTATGTCCTGGTCCAGATCGAAACCGATACCAACGGCAAGACGCCGCGTATCGACGACGAGTGCTGGCACCTGGTCAAGGAGACCCCGAAGGTCATGGGTTTCATCGGCGGCACCGCCGATCGCCCGCACCCGATCCGGGACTCCGAGGCCGATAACATCCTGAGCCGCGTGCGCGAAGGTGTTGAAAAGCCCCGCCCGAAGGTTCTCTTCGAGCCAGGCGAGATGGTCCGTGTCACCGAGGGCCCGTTCAACGACTTCAACGGCGTGGTCGAGGAAGTGAACTACGAAAAGAGCCGCCTGCGCGTCGCGGTGCTCATTTTCGGTCGCTCCACCCCGGTCGAGCTCGAGTTCGGCCAGGTCGAGAAGGCCTAAGCCTCTCCCGACCGGCACGGCGTTTGCATAAGCCGTGTGAAGTGCCTATAATGCCCGGTTCACGCTGGAGCTTTGTGCTCCGGCGTGCCCGTGTTTAAGGGGTCCGCAGGCGCGGACTCCATCATTCCCAGGGATGGCCAACAGCGAGGAGCCGCAAGGCGTCAGCACTCGCAAGGAAACTAAAATGGCAAAGAAAGTCATTGGTTACATCAAGTTGCAGGTGAAGGCCGGTCAGGCCAACCCGTCGCCGCCGGTGGGTCCCGCCCTCGGTCAGCGCGGCCTGAACATCATGGAATTCTGCAAGGCGTTCAATGCCGCCACGCAGAAGCTCGAGCCGGGTCTCCCGATCCCGGTCGTGATCACGGCCTACTCGGACCGTACCTTCACCTTCATCACGAAGACCCCGCCGGCCTCGATCCTCCTCAAGAAGATCACGGGCGTGGCCAAGGGCTCGCAGAAGCCGAACACCGATAAGGTGGGCAAGGTCACCCGCGCCCAGCTCGAGGAAATCGCGAAGCAGAAGGAGCCGGATCTCACGGCTGCTGATCTCGATGCCGCCGTGCGTACCATCGCAGGCAGCGCGCGTTCCATGGGTCTGGTGGTGGAGGGTTAAGACATGGCAAAGATCACCAAGCGTATGAAGGCCGCATCGGCCGCCGTCCAGCCGGGCAAGACCTACGGCCTCGACGAAGCTCTCAAGATCGTCAAGGACAACGCCAAGGCCAAGTTCGCTGAGTCGGTGGACGTGTCCATCCGCCTCGGCATCGACGCCAAGAAGTCGGACCAGGGCGTCCGCGGTTCCTCGCTGCTGCCTCACGGCACCGGCAAGACCGTCCGCGTCGCCGTGTTCGTGCCGGCGGGTGAAAAGGCTGACGCCGCGCTCGCCGCTGGCGCCGACGCCGTCGGTATGGACGACCTCGCCGAGAAGATGGCGGCTGGCGACCTGAACTACGGCCGCGTCATCGCTACGCCGGACGCCATGCGCGTCGTCGGTAAGCTCGGCCAGGTCCTCGGTCCCCGCGGCCTCATGCCGAACCCGAAGGACGGCTCGGTCACCGCCGACGTCGCCACGGCCGTCAAGAACGCCAAGGCCGGCCAGGTCAAGTTCCGCAACGACAAGGGTGGCATCATCCACGCCACCATCGGCAAGGCCAGCTTCGACGCTGCCCAGCTTGCCGACAACCTGAATGCCCTGCTGGGCGACCTCGTGAAGGCCAAGCCGGCCGCCGCGAAGGGCCAGTACATCCAGAAGGTTGCGCTGTCGAGCACCATGGGCGTGGGCGTGCCGGTCGATACCTCGACCGTGAACACCTCGGCCAAGTAAGTGTTACGACCCCCGCCGGCTTGCCGGCGGGGGCACGTTTTTGAGGGCAGCCCGGTTGAAACACCAGGCAGCCGTCAAAGACCGCAGGCGCGATCAGCGCGCGATGGCGACGAGCAGGGAGCTCGTGTTGGCAAGGAACCGCCGTCATCGCTAGCGGGTTCGCTTAATCGGGTCCCAAGGCCCAGCCGGCGTAGATGGTGCAGCCCCTTCTGGAATCGTTTCGACTCTGGAATGGCCACCACCCCCGGGACGTATCCCGTCCCCGACGTCAGGATGATGTCGCCCAGGACCGCAAGCGGCAGGAGTCGTAAGCGGAATTCAATTGGAGGAGTGCAATGGCTCTCAATCTTTCTCAGAAGCAAGAAGTAGTCGCCGAGCTCGCTGAGGTTGCCGCGAAGGCACACTCCTTGGTCGCTGCCGAATACGCAGGCACCACGGTCTCTCAGATGACCGCGATGCGCAAGAAGGCCCGCGAGTCGGGCGTGTTCCTGAAAGTTGTCAAGAACACGCTTGCTGCCCGCGCTGTGGCTGGTACCGAGTTCGAGGTCGTCTCCGACGCCCTGACCGGTCCGCTGCTTTACGCTTTCTCGACCGAGGAACCGGGCGCCGCTGGCCGCCTGATCAAGGAATTCGCGAAGACCAACGACAAGCTCAAGCCGAAGGTCGTTTCCATCGAGGGCAAGCTGTTCGGTGCCGGGCACGTTGAAGTGCTGGCCTCGCTGCCGACCCGCGAAGAAGCCCTGGCCATGCTGGCCCGCGTGCTGGCCGAGCCGGTCACGATGTTCGCTCGCGCCGTCAAGGCCGTTGCGGACAAGCAGGGTGGTGGCGCTGAAGTCGCTGCCGAAGCCCCGGCTGAAGCCTGATCTCGCTGACTCTTTTCTCATCGAAACCCATTTCAGAAGGTAAGAAACAATGTCCACCCTGACCACCGAACAGATCGTTGAAGCCATCAAGGCCAAGTCCCTGACGGAAATCATGGAACTGGTGAAGTCGATCGAAGACACCTTCGGCGTCTCCGCTGCTGCCCCGGTTGCCGTTGCTGGCCCGGCCGCTGCCGGCCCGGCTGCTGAAGAGCAGACCGAGTTCGACGTCATCCTCAAGTCCGCTGGCGACAAGAAGGTCGACGTGATCAAGGCCGTCCGCGCCATCACCGGCCTGGGCCTGAAGGAAGCCAAGGACCTCACCGAAGCCGGTGGCGTCGTGAAGGAAGCTGCGTCGAAGGACGACGCTGCCAAGTTCAAGAAGGATCTCGAAGCTGCTGGCGCCACGGTCGAACTCAAGTAATTGGCGCCTTGCGCGCCCCGAGTTTGATTTAGCGTCACGCCAGGCCTGGGGGCGAAAGCCCCCGGGCTTTGGCCGTTCCAGAGTTAGTGCGTTGTTCCAACCTGTCGCAAATGGGACATCGCGATTCGAGAGCCGCCTCCACAGGGCTCCGCGGTTCGAATCCCGATCTCCGATTTTCGATTCACCTTCAGCTGCCGTCCGCGAGACGGTGGCACTACCGAGGCGGTAACACACATGACCTACTCGTTCACCGAGAAGAAGCGCATCCGCAAGGATTTCGGCAAGCGCCCGCCCGTGCTGGGCGTGCCCAACCTGCTGACGATCCAGACCGACTCGTACAAAGAGTTCCTTCAGGAGCACACCAACCCGAAGGCACGTGAAGAGCGCGGCCTGCACGCCGCCCTGAAGTCGGTGTTCCCGATTTCCAGCTATTCCGGCAATGCCGCCCTCGAATACGTCGACTATCGCCTCGGCGAGCCGGCCTTCGACGAGCGCGAGTGCCGCAACCGTGGCATGACCTTCGGTGCGCCGCTGCGCGCTACCGTGCGCCTGGTCATCTACGACAAGGACAGCCCGGCCTCGAAGAAGGCCGTGAAGTACGTGAAGGAGCAGGAAGTCTACATGGGCGAAATTCCGCTCATGACCGACACCGGCACCTTCATCATCAACGGTACCGAGCGCGTCATCGTCTCGCAGCTCCACCGTTCGCCGGGTGTGTTCTTCGACCACGATCGTGGCAAGACCCACAGCTCGGGCAAGCTCCTGTTCTCCGCCCGCGTCATTCCTTACCGTGGTTCGTGGCTCGATTTCGAGTTCGACCCGAAGGATGCGCTGTTCACCCGTATCGACCGCCGCCGCAAGCTGCCGGTCACGGTGCTGCTGCGCGCGCTCGGCTACAACAACGAAGAAATGCTCAGCATCTTCTTCGAGCACAACGTGTTCCACCTGGGCAAGAAGGGCGCTGTCACGCTCGATCTCGTCGCCGAGCGCCTGCGCGGTGAAACCCTCTCGTTCGACCTCGTGGTCGACGGCAAGGTGCTGGTCGAAGCCGGCAAGCGTATTACTGCGCGCCACGTCCGCCAGCTGGCGAACGAAAAGATCGCCACGCTCGAAGTGCCGGAGGATTACCCGGTCGGCCGTATCGTCGCGATCGACATGATCGACAAGGACACCGGCGAAGTCATCGCCGCGGCCAACGACGAGCTCACCCTCGAGCACCTCGAGCACTTCCGCAAGGCCGGTATCGAAACCGTGCCGACGCTGTACGTGAACGATCTCGACCGCGGTGCGTACATCTCGAACACGCTGCGCATCGATAACACGCGCACGCAGCTCGAAGCCCTGGTCGAAATCTATCGCATGATGCGTCCGGGCGAGCCGCCGACCAAGGATGCCGCGCAGAACCTGTTCTTCAACCTGTTCTTCACCTTCGACCGCTACGACCTCTCGGCCGTCGGCCGCATGAAGTTCAACCGTCGCGTCGGCCGCAAGGACGTCGTGGGTCCGGGCGTGCTGTACGACCACAAGTACTTCAGCGACCGTAAGGAAGAGGCGTGCCAGCAGCTTATCAGCGAGCTCGGCGAAACCTCCGACGTGCTCGACGTGCTGCGCGTGCTCATCGACATCCGCAACGGTATCGGAACGGTCGACGATATCGATCACCTCGGTAACCGTCGCGTGCGTTCGGTCGGCGAAATGGCGGAAAACACCTTCCGCATCGGTCTCGTCCGCGTTGAACGCGCGGTTCGCGAGCGCCTGTCGCTGGCTGAATCCGAAGGCCTGACCCCGCAGGAACTCATCAACGCCAAGCCGGTTGCGGCGGCGGTGAAGGAGTTCTTCGGTTCGTCGCAGCTCTCGCAGTTCATGGACCAGAACAACCCGCTGTCGGAAGTCACCCACAAGCGCCGTGTTTCGGCTCTTGGACCGGGCGGCCTGACCCGCGAGCGCGCCGGCTTCGAAGTCCGCGACGTTCACCCGACCCATTACGGCCGCGTCTGCACGATTGAGACGCCGGAAGGCCCGAACATCGGCCTGATCAACTCGCTCGCCGTGTACGCCCGCACGAACGCCTACGGCTTCCTCGAAACCCCGTACCGCAAGGTCGAGGGTGGCAAGGTCACCGACAAGGTCGATTACCTGTCGGCGATCGAAGAGGGCGACCACGTGATCGCGCAGGCGAACTCGCCGCTCTCGAAGGAAGGCAAGTTCCTCGAAGACTTCGTGTCCTGCCGCTTCCGCGGTGAGTCCGAGCTGCGTCCGTCGGCCGAGATCAACTACATGGACGTTTCGCCCATGCAGACGGTGTCGGTGGCAGCGGCGCTCGTGCCGTTCCTCGAGCACGATGACGCGAACCGCGCACTCATGGGCGCGAACATGCAGCGCCAGGCCGTTCCGACCCTGCGTAGCCAGAAGCCGCTCGTCGGCACGGGCATCGAGCGCGCCGTGGCGCGTGACTCGGGCGTCACCGTGGCCGCCAAGCGTGGTGGTGTCATCGACCAGGTCGATGCCGCCCGTATCGTCGTGCGCGTCAACGAAGTCGAAGTCGGCGACGATGATGCCGGCGTCGATATCTACACGCTGACCAAGTACACCCGCTCCAACCAGAACACCAACCTCAACCAGCGTCCGCTGGTGAACGTCGGTGACGTGGTGGCCGTGGGCGACACGCTGGCCGACGGTTCGTCGACCGACCTGGGCGAGCTCGCGCTCGGCCAGAACATGCTCGTCGCCTTCATGCCGTGGAACGGCTACAACTTCGAAGACTCGATCCTCATCTCCGAGCGCGTCGTGCAGGAAGATCGTTACACCTCGATCCACATCGAGGAAATGACCTGCATCGCCCGTGACACGAAGCTGGGCGCCGAGGAAATCACCGCGGACATCCCGAACGTCGGCGAGCAGGCCCTGGCCCGCCTCGACGAGAGCGGCATCGTCTACATCGGTGCGGAAGTGAAGGCCGGCGACATCCTGGTGGGTAAGGTCACGCCGAAGGGCGAGAGCCAGCTCACCCCGGAAGAAAAGCTCCTCCGCGCCATCTTCGGCGAGAAGGCTTCGGACGTTAAGGACAGCTCGCTGCGCGTGCCCCCGGGCATGGACGGCAATGTCATCGACGTGCAGGTCTTCACCCGCGACGGTATCGAGAAGGACAAGCGCGCCAAGCAGATCGAAGAGACCGAACTGAAGCGTATCCGCAAGGATCTCGACGACCAGTTCCGCATCCTCGAAGGCGCCATCTACGCCCGTATGCGCGCGCAGCTCGTCGGCAAGACCGCGATGAGCGGCCCGGCCGGCCTCAAGCGTGGCGCGGTCATCGACGACGCTTACCTGGACGGCCTGAAGAAGGACGACTGGTTCAAGATCAACGTCAAGGAAGAAGAAGTCTCCGAGTTCATCGAGCGCGCGGCCGAGCAGGTCAAGCGCCACAAGGAGAACTTCGAGAAGCGCTTCAAGGAGAAGCAGGGCAAGATCACCCAGGGCGACGACCTCGCGCCGGGCGTGCTCAAGATGGTCAAGGTTTACCTTGCCGTTAAGCGCCGCATCCAGCCGGGCGACAAGATGGCAGGCCGCCACGGTAACAAGGGTGTCGTGTCGATGATCGTTCCGGTCGAAGACATGCCGTTCTCGGCTGACGGCCGTCCGGTCGACATCTGCCTGAACCCGCTGGGCGTGCCGTCGCGTATGAACATCGGCCAGATTCTCGAAGTCCACCTTGGTTGGGCGGCGAAGGGTCTCGGCCACAAGATCGACGCGATGATCAAGGCTCAGGAAACCCCGGCCAAGCTGCGCGAGTTCCTGCACGAGGTGTACAACCACGGCAACGCCGGCGCCGAAGGTGCCACGCGCCTGGTCGATCTCGCATCCATGTCGGATACCGAGATCGTCAACCTGGCCGACAACCTGCGTGACGGCGTGCCGATGGCCACCCCGGTGTTCGACGGTGCGGAAGAAACCGAAATCAAGCACATGCTGAAGCTGGCAGGCCTGCCGGAATCCGGCCAGACCGTGCTGTTCGATGGCCGTACCGGCGAAGCGTTCGATCGCCCGGTCACCGTCGGCTACATGCACATGCTGAAGCTGAACCACCTCGTCGACGACAAGATGCACGCGCGTTCGACCGGCCCGTACTCGCTCGTCACCCAGCAGCCGCTGGGCGGTAAGGCGCAGTTCGGCGGCCAGCGCTTCGGCGAAATGGAAGTCTGGGCGCTGGAAGCTTACGGCGCGGCGTACACCCTGCAGGAAATGCTGACGGTCAAGTCGGATGACGTGCAGGGCCGTAACCAGATGTACAAGAACATCGTCGACGGCAACCACGAAATGGCTGCGGGCATGCCGGAATCCTTCAACGTGCTCGTGAAGGAAATCCGCTCGCTCGGTATCGACATCGAGCTCGAAGAGCTCCACAAGTGATCGTCGCGGCTATCGGAGATTACGCATGAAAGACCTGCTCAATCTGTTCAACCAGCAGCGACAGACGCTGGACTTCGACGCGATCAAGATCGCTCTGGCTTCGCCGGAGCTGATCCGCTCGTGGTCGTACGGCGAAGTGAAGAAGCCGGAAACCATCAACTACCGCACGTTCAAGCCTGAGCGTGACGGTCTGTTCTGCGCGGCCATCTTTGGTCCGATCAAGGACTACGAGTGCCTGTGCGGTAAGTACAAGCGCATGAAGCACCGCGGCGTGGTGTGCGAGAAGTGCGGTACCGAGGTCACCCTGGCCAAGGTCCGTCGCGAGCGCATGGGCCACATCGAGCTGGCCAGCCCGACCGCGCACATCTGGTTCCTGAAGTCGCTGCCGTCGCGCATCGGCCTCATGCTGGATATGACCCTGCGTGACATCGAGCGCATCCTGTACTTCGAAGCGTTCGTCGTGATCGATCCGGGCCTGACCGCGCTTGAGCGCGGCCAGCTGCTCAGCGAAGACCAGTACCTGGAAGCCACCGAAGAGCACGGTGACGAGTTCGACGCCCGCATGGGTGCCGAGGCCGTCTACGAGCTGCTGAAGAGCCTCGACCTGCCGGGCGAAGTCATCCGCCTGAAGGAAGAGATCTCCTCGACCAACTCGGAAACCAAGCTCAAGCGCCTCACCAAGCGCGTGAAGCTGATCGAGGCGTTCCTGGAATCCGGCAACAAGCCGGAGTGGATGGTGCTGACCGTTCTTCCGGTGCTCCCGCCGGATCTGCGTCCGCTCGTCCCGCTGGACGGTGGCCGTTTCGCCACGTCCGACCTGAACGACCTGTACCGCCGCGTCATCAACCGTAACAACCGCCTGAAGCGCCTGCTCGAACTCGCTGCGCCGGACATCATCGTCCGCAACGAGAAGCGCATGCTGCAGGAATCGGTCGATGCGCTGCTCGACAACGGCCGTCGCGGTCGTGCCATCACCGGCACGAACAAGCGCGCGCTGAAGTCGCTGGCCGACATGATCAAGGGCAAGCAGGGTCGCTTCCGCCAGAACCTGCTGGGTAAGCGCGTCGACTACTCGGGCCGTTCGGTCATCGTGGTCGGCCCGACCCTGCGCCTGCACCAGTGCGGCCTGCCGAAGAAGATGGCGCTTGAGCTGTTCAAGCCCTTCATCTTCGCCAAGCTGCAGGCTCGTGGTGAAGCCACCACGATCAAGGCTGCCAAGAAGCTCGTCGAGCGCGAAGAGTCGCAGGTGTGGGACATCCTCGAAGAGGTGATCCGCGAACATCCGGTGATGCTGAACCGCGCGCCGACCCTGCACCGTCTGGGTATCCAGGCGTTCGAGCCGGTCCTCATCGAAGGCAAGGCGATCCAGCTGCACCCGCTCGTCTGTACCGCGTTCAACGCGGACTTCGACGGTGACCAGATGGCCGTCCACGTGCCGCTCTCGATCGAGGCGCAGCTCGAAGCCCGCGCCCTGATGATGTCGTCGAACAACGTGCTGTCGCCGGCGAACGGCGAGCCGATCATCGTGCCGTCGCAGGACGTTGTGCTCGGCCTGTACTACATGACCCGTGAGCTGGTGAACGCGAAGGGCACCGGCATGGTGTTCGCGAACCTCGGCGAAGTGCGTCGCGCCTACGACAACCGTGCGGTCGAACTGCACGCGAAGGTCAAGGTCCGCGTGCGCGTGTTCAACGTGTCGGAGACCGGCGAGCGCACGGCAAGCACCCAGATCGTGGACACCACGGTCGGTCGCGCCCTGCTGGCCGAGATCATCCCGGAAGGCCTCCCGTTCGCCCTGGTGAACACGGAGCTGACCAAGAAGAACATCTCGCGCCTGATCAACCAGAGCTACCGTCTCCTTGGTCTCAAGGAATCGGTCGTGTTCGCGGATAAGCTGATGTACACCGGCTTCCGTTTCGCGACGCGCGCCGGTATCTCGATCGGTATCGACGACATGAAGATCCCGGCTGAAAAGAAGGCGATCCTCGAGGAAGCCGAGAAGGAAGTCGTCGAGATCCAGGAGCAGTACCAGTCGGGTCTCGTGACCGCTGGTGAGCGCTACAACAAGGTCGTCGACATCTGGTCGCGTACGAACGAACTCGTCGCGAAGGCCATGATCGACGGTATCGGTACCGAGAAGGTCACCGATGCCGAAGGCAAGCAGGTCAACCAGAAGACCATGAACTCCCTGTACATCATGGCCGACTCGGGTGCGCGTGGTAGCGCGGCCCAGATTCGCCAGCTGGCAGGTATGCGTGGCCTGATGGCCCGTCCGGATGGCTCGATCATCGAGACGCCGATTAAGGCGAACTTCCGTGAAGGCCTGAACGTCCTGCAGTACTTCAACTCCACCCACGGTGCTCGTAAGGGCCTGGCGGATACGGCGCTGAAGACGGCTAACTCGGGTTACCTGACCCGTCGCCTCGTCGACGTGGCCCAGGACGTGGTCATTACGCACCACGACTGCGGCACCGAAGACGGCGTGATGATGGCCCCGATCGTGGAAGGCGGCGATGTGGTCGAGCCGCTGCGCGAGCGCGTGCTCGGTCGTACGGTCGTCGAAGACGTCTACGCCCCGGGCGATGACGATCAGCCGATCGTCACCCGCGATACGCTGCTTGACGAAAGCCTGGTCGAGAAGCTCGACAAGGCCGGCGTGCAGCTGATCAAGGTGCGTTCGCCGATCACCTGCCGTGCCAGCCATGGCGTGTGCGCCCTGTGCTACGGCCGCGATCTGGCCCGTGGTCACCTGGTGAACATGGGTGAGGCCGTGGGCGTTGTCGCCGCGCAGTCCATCGGTGAGCCGGGTACCCAGCTGACGATGCGTACGTTCCATATCGGTGGTGCGGCTTCCCGTGCCGCTGCCGTGGATAACGTCACCGTTCGCACCACCGGTTCGCTGAAGTTCAACAACCTCAAGTCGGTCGAGCATTCGGCGGGCCACCTGGTTGCCGTGTCCCGTTCGGGCGAAGTGAGCGTCATCGACGTGAACGGCCGCGAGCGTGAGCGCTACAAGGTGCCTTACGGTGCGACCATCGCAGTGAAGGACGGCGACCCGGTCAAGGCCGGCCAGACCGTCGCGAACTGGGATCCGCATACCCACCCGATCGTCACGGAAGTGGCCGGTGTGGTCCGCTTCATCGACTTCATCGATGGCGTGACCGTCCAGTCGCAGACCGACGAACTGACCGGCCTCGAGTCGGCGGTGGTGACCGATCCGAAGCGTCGCGGTACGCAGGCCAAGGATCTGCGCCCGATCGTCCGCCTGGAAGACAGCAAGGGCCGTGAGCTCAAGCTGCCGGGTACCGACATCGCGGCCCAGTACTTCCTGCCGGCCGGTGCCATCGTCTCGATCCAGAACGGCGCCGAAGTGGGCGTGGGTGACGTCGTCGCCCGTATCCCGCAGGAAACGTCGAAGACCCGCGACATCACCGGTGGTCTTCCGCGCGTGGCCGATCTGTTCGAAGCCCGCAAGCCGAAGGAGCCGGCGATCCTGGCCGAGCGCTCGGGTATCATCAGTTTCGGCAAGGACACCAAGGGCAAGCAGCGTCTCATCATCAAGGATGTGGACGGCAACGAGCACGAAGAGCTGATTCCGAAGTGGCGTCAGGTCATCGTGTTCGAAGGCGAGCACGTGGAGAAGGGCGAAACCGTCGTGGACGGCGAGCCGAATCCGCATGACATCCTGCGCCTGCTGGGTGTCGAGCCGCTGGCCAGCTACCTGGTCAAGGAAATCCAGGACGTCTACCGCCTGCAGGGCGTGAAGATCAACGACAAGCACATCGAAGCGATCATTCGCCAGATGCTCCGCAAGGTCGAGATCACCGAGGCAGGGGATAGCACCTACCTGCGCGGTGAGCAGGTCGAGCGCGTCCGTATGAACGAGGAGAACGAGCGCGCTGAGAAGCGTGGCGAGCGTCCGGCCTCGTTCGAATCGGTCCTGCTGGGTATCACCAAGGCCTCGCTGGCCACCGAGTCGTTCATCTCGGCGGCCTCGTTCCAGGAGACCACCCGCGTCCTCACCGAGGCCGCTGTTCGCGGCACCCGTGATACGTTGCGTGGCCTCAAGGAAAATGTTATTGTTGGGCGGCTAATCCCTGCGGGTACGGGTCTGGCCTACCACGCTTCGCGTCGTAGCCAGAGCGGCCTGACGGACCTGGAACTCCAGACCCTCCAGGGTTCGGGTTCCTCCGTCTCGTTCGAAGAAGCTCCCGCCGGGTCCAACGATAGCGCCGAGTGAGGCTCCTGTACGGGCTTCGCCCGTACATACGAAATGAGGTGCATGGATGCACCTCGTGTTCGGATTCAGGGACGATGGGTGCCAGCCGCATAGTGCGGCGGCGCACGTCAAATCGCTTACACGGCGGGCCGATCATTCGGTCTGCCTTTATGTTTCTCAGGAATAGCTTCGCATGACGACAGTCAACCAGTTGGTGCGCAAATCCCGCAGCCCGAAGGCTTACAAGAGCGCTTCGCCGGCCCTGCAGAGCAGCCCGCAGCGCCGCGGTGTTTGCACGCGCGTTTATACGACCACCCCGAAGAAGCCGAACTCGGCGCTGCGTAAGGTTGCCAAGGTGCGCCTCACCAACGGTTTCGAAGTCATCAGCTACATCGGTGGCGAAGGTCACAACCTCCAGGAGCATTCGGTGGTCCTGATCCGCGGCGGTCGCGTCAAGGATCTCCCGGGTGTGCGTTACCACACGGTTCGCGGCAGTCTCGACTGCGCCGGCGTGACCAAGCGTCGCAAGTCGCGCTCGAAGTACGGCGCCAAGCGCCCGAAGAGCTGAGTAAAGGACAAGAATTATGTCGCGTAAAGGTTCCCATCCCGCCCGTGTGGTCCTCCCGGACCCGAAGCACGGAAGCCAGCTGATCGCCCGCTTCATCAACATGGTGATGAAGTCCGGCAAGAAGTCGGTTGCTGAAGCCATCGTCTACGGTGCCCTCGAGGCCATCGGCGAGAAGCACGCAGAGCCGGTTCAGCTCGTCGAAAAGGCCCTGGGCAACATCGCCCCGGCGGTCGAAGTGAAGTCCCGCCGCGTCGGCGGTGCGACCTACCAGGTGCCGGTCGAAGTTCGTCCGGGCCGTCGTATGGCGCTTGCCATGCGCTGGGTCATCGATGCCGCCCGCAAGCGTGGCGAAACCTCGATGCCGCGCAAGCTGGCTGCCGAGCTGCTGGAGGCTTCCGAGTCCCGCGGCGGCGCCGTCAAGAAGCGCGAAGAAACGCACCGCATGGCAGAGGCCAACAAGGCCTTCTCGCATTACCGCTGGTAATCCCCCCAGCTTCAAAGATCTGAGGAAAGACCGTGGCACGCACCACTCCCATCGAGCGCTACCGCAACTTCGGCATCATGGCTCACATCGATGCCGGCAAGACCACCACGACGGAGCGCATCCTGTTCTACACCGGTGTCAGTCATAAGATTGGCGAGGTGCACGACGGCGCTGCGACGATG
Source organism: Luteibacter aegosomaticola (assembly GCF_023078475.1). Taxonomy (NCBI): domain Bacteria; kingdom Pseudomonadati; phylum Pseudomonadota; class Gammaproteobacteria; order Lysobacterales; family Rhodanobacteraceae; genus Luteibacter; species Luteibacter aegosomaticola. The sequence continues at coordinate 1,270,118 of NZ_CP095741.1, forward strand.
GACTGGATGGAGCAGGAGCAGGAACGCGGCATCACCATCACTTCCGCCGCCACCACGGCGTTCTGGAAGGGCATGGACCGTTCGCTGCCCGAGCACCGTTTCAACATCATCGACACCCCGGGACACGTTGACTTCACCATCGAAGTGGAGCGTTCGCTCCGCGTGCTCGATGGCGCGGTGTTCGTTCTCTGCGCGGTGGGTGGTGTGCAGCCGCAGTCGGAAACCGTGTGGCGCCAGGCCAACCGTTACAAGGTGCCGCGCCTTGCGTTCGTCAACAAGATGGACCGCACGGGCGCCAACTTCTACAAGGTCGTTGAGCAGCTCAAGGCTCGCCTTGGCGCCAACCCCATCGAGATGCAGGTCCCGATCGGTGCCGAAGATAACTTCGAAGGCGTCGTCGATCTGCTCAAGATGAAGGCGATCATCTGGGACATGGAATCCCAGGGCATGAAGTTCGAGTACCAGGACATCCCGGCGAACCTCGTCGAGAAGGCCGAGTCGGCCCGTACCGCCATGATCGAAGCCGCGGCTGAAGCCTCGGAAGAGATGATGGACAAGTACCTGGGCGGCGAAGAGCTGACCGAGGCGGAGATCATCGAAGGCCTGCGCCTGCGCACGCTCAAGAGCGAGATCATCCCGGTGTTCTGCGGCACGGCGTTCAAGAACAAGGGCGTCCAGGCGATGCTCGACGCGGTTGTCAACCTGCTCCCGTCGCCCATCGACCGTCCGCCGGTCGAAGGTGTGAACGAAGACGAGCAGCCGGATACCCGTCCGGCCAAGGACGACGCGCCGTTCTCCGCCCTCGCGTTCAAGATCATGACCGACCCGTTCGTCGGCGCGCTGACGTTCTTCCGTGTCTATTCGGGCACGCTGAATGCCGGCGACCAGGTGTACAACCCGGTCAAGTCGAAGAAGGAGCGCATCGGCCGCATCCTGCAGATGCACGCCAATGAGCGTCACGAGCTGAAGGAAGTCCGCGCTGGCGATATCGCCGCTGCGGTCGGCCTGAAGGACGTCACGACCGGTGACACGCTCTGCGCCCAGGATCACATCATCACCCTCGAGCGCATGTCGTTCCCGGAGCCGGTGATCTCGATGGCGGTGGAGCCGAAGACCAAGTCGGATCAGGAAAAGATGGGTATCGCCCTCGGCCGTCTGGCTGCGGAAGATCCGTCGTTCCGTGTCCGTACGGACGAAGAGTCGGGCCAGACGATCATCTCGGGCATGGGCGAGCTTCACCTGGATATCCTGGTGGACCGCATGCGCCGCGAGTTCAACGTCGAAGCCAACGTCGGCAAGCCGCAGGTGGCTTACCGCGAAACGATCCAGGCTTCGGACGTCAAGTCGGACTACAAGCACGCCAAGCAGTCGGGTGGTAAGGGTCAGTACGGTCACGTCGTGATCGAGCTGTCGCCGATCTCGGATGCCGATCGTGCGGATGAGAAGCTGTCGGCCGGTATCAAGGACGACTTCCTCTTCATCAATGACATCACGGGCGGCGTCATTCCGAAGGAATTCATCCCGTCGGTTGAAAAGGGTCTTCGCGAGACGATCACGGCCGGTCCGCTGGCAGGCTTCCCGGTCGTCAACGTCAAGGTCAAGCTCGTCTTCGGTTCGTACCATGACGTCGACTCGTCCGAAATGGCGTTCAAGCTCGCCGCTTCGATGGCGTTCAAGCAGGGCTTCGCCAAGGCGCAGCCGGTGCTGCTCGAGCCGATCATGAAGGTCGAAGTCGTGACGCCGGAAGACTATGTCGGTGACGTGATGGGCGATATCTCGCGTCGTCGCGGCATGCTGACCGGCCAGGAAGAAACGCCGTCGGGCAAGACCGTCAACGCGATGATTCCGCTGGGTGAAATGTTCGGCTACGCCACCTCGCTGCGCTCGCAGACGCAGGGCCGCGCCACGTTCACCATGGAATTCGACCACTATGAGCCGGCGCCGAAGAACATCGCCGACGAGGTCATGAAGAAGTCCTAAGGGACTTCTTCATTCCACCCCATTCAACGATCTTTAGAGGTTCCAAGTCATGGCAAAGGGTAAGTTTGAGCGTAACAAGCCGCACGTCAACGTGGGCACCATCGGCCACGTCGACCACGGCAAGACCACGCTGACCGCTGCGCTGACCAAGGTCGGTGCAGAGCGCTTCGGTGGTGAATTCAAGGATTACGGCGCGATCGACGCCGCTCCGGAAGAGAAGGCTCGTGGTATCACGATCTCGACCGCTCACGTGGAATACGAATCGGCCACGCGTCACTACGCGCACGTCGATTGCCCGGGCCATGCTGACTACGTCAAGAACATGATCACCGGTGCCGCCCAGATGGACGGCGCGATCCTCGTCTGCTCGGCCGCTGACGGCCCGATGCCGCAGACCCGCGAGCACATCCTGCTCTCGCGTCAGGTCGGCGTGCCGTACATCCTGGTCTTCCTGAACAAGGCCGACATGGTCGACGACGCCGAGCTCATGGAGCTCGTCGAGATGGAAGTCCGCGAACTGCTCTCGAAGTACGACTTCCCGGGCGACGACACCCCGATCATCAAGGGTTCGGCTCGTCTGGCTCTCGAAGGCGACCAGTCGGAAATCGGCGTCCCGGCCATCATCAACCTGGTTGATGCCCTGGATACCTGGATCCCGACCCCGGAACGCGACATCGACAAGACCTTCCTGATGCCGGTGGAAGACGTGTTCTCGATCTCGGGCCGCGGTACCGTCGTGACCGGTCGTATCGAGCGTGGCGTCATCAAGGTCGGCGAAGAAATCGAAGTCGTCGGCATCCGCGACACCCAGAAGACCACGGTCACGGGCGTCGAAATGTTCCGCAAGCTGCTCGACCAGGGTCAGGCTGGTGATAACGCCGGTCTCCTGCTCCGCGGCCTGAAGCGCGACGACGTGCAGCGCGGCCAGGTGCTGGCCAAGACCGGCACGATCAAGCCGCACACCGAGTTCGAAGCCGAGGTGTACGTGCTGTCGAAGGATGAGGGTGGCCGTCATACCCCGTTCTTCAACAACTACCGTCCGCAGTTCTACTTCCGCACCACCGACGTCACCGGCGCGATCAAGCTGCCGGAAGGCGTGGAAATGGTGATGCCGGGCGATAACGTGAAGATGTCGGTCACGCTGATCCACCCGATCGCCATGGACGCCGGCCTGCGCTTCGCTATTCGCGAAGGTGGCCGTACCGTCGGCGCCGGCGTGGTCTCGACGATCACCAAGTAAGCCGCAGCCCCGCCAGGGGTAGCGAAAAGGGCGGGGGCGAAAGCCTCCGCCTTTTTTTTGGTTATTTTTTAGCCAGAGGGCTTCCAATCCGCTGACGGGCTGGCTATACTCGTCGGGCTATATCCCCTGAGCGCCTTCATGGTGCCGGGACCACGCGAAATGAGGTGCACGGAAAGCGCTTCGAGTTCGCAGGCAGGGAAGCCGGATGGGATGCCACATGGGCCACAGGGCGCAAGCTCTGTTGACCTGATGTTATGTGCATTCTATACTTTTCTGTCTCGGCAGGCCGTTTCTGCGGTCTGCCGTGGCTTTTCGGGTCGTTCAGGGCGCTCTTTGGCGTTCCCGGGCGGCCCGTTGCGACACCTGTAGTACGTAATACCTGGGTTGTGCGGGGTGGCGAGAAGCTACTCCGAATCACAAGAACGTTCTTTCGAAAATAGGACACGGTTTTATGGCGAACCAAAAGATTCGCATTCGGCTCAAGGCGTTCGATCATCGTCTGATCGACCGTTCGGCCAGCGAGATCGTCGAGACGGCCAAGCGCACTGGCGCCACGGTCCTCGGCCCGATCCCCCTGCCGACCAAGATTGAGCGCTACACCATCCTGGTGTCGCCGCACGTCGACAAAGATGCCCGCGACCAGTACGAGACCCGTACTCACAAGCGCGTTCTCGACATCGTCGATCCGAATGACAAGACCGTGGACGCGCTCATGAAGCTCGATCTTGCTGCCGGCGTCGACGTGCAGATCAAGCTGGGCTGAGCGGATAAAAGGATACGAAGATGAGTATCGGACTGGTTGGCCGCAAGTGCGGCATGAGCCGGCTCTTCACTGAAGATGGCCGCTCGATTCCGGTGACGCTGATTGAAGCGACCCCGAATCGCGTGACCCAGGTGAAGACCACCGAAGTGGATGGCTACAGCGCCATTCAGGTCACTGCCGGCGCCAAGCGCGCCTCGCTGCTGACGAACCCCGCCAAGGGTCACTACGCCAAGGCCAAGGTTGAGCCGGGCCGTGGCCTGTGGGAATTCCGCCTTAACGCGGAAGACGCTGGCAAGTACGAAGTTGGCGCCGAGCTGACCGCTGAAGCCGTGTTCACCGTCGGTCAGACGGTTGACGTCGCCGGCGTGTCGAAGGGCAAGGGCTTCCAGGGCACCATCAAGCGTCACCACTTCAAGATGGGCGACGCTACCCACGGTAACTCGCTGTCGCATCGTGCCCCGGGCTCGATCGGCCAGCGCCAGACGCCGGGCCGCGTGTTTCCTGGTAAGAAGATGTCGGGCCACATGGGCGCGGTCAACCGCACCGTGCAGGGTCTCGAAGTGGTCAAGGTCGACGCCGAACGTCATCTCATCGCGGTCAAGGGCGCTGTCCCTGGCGCGCCGGGTGGCGACGTCGTGATCCGTCCGACGACCAAGGGTTGAGGAGAGACGCCATGGAACTGAATGTTATTGGCGCCAAGTCGCTCACCGTCTCGGACGAAGTGTTCGGCGGCGAGTACAAGAAGGCCCTCGTGCACCAGGTCGTCACTGCCTACCAGGCTGGCGGTCGTGCAGGCACCAAGGCGCAGCTGTCGCGCGGTGAACTGTCCGGTACCACGAAGAAGTTCAAGAAGCAGAAGGGCGGTGGCGCTCGCCACGGCGATTACCGTGCACCGATCTTCGTCGGTGGTGGTCGCACGTTCGCAGCCAAGCCGCGCAGCTTCGAGCAGAAGGTCAACCGCAAGGCTTACCGCGTTGCGATTCGTTCGATCGTCGCCGAGCTGGTCCGTCAGGACCGCCTGAAGATCGTCAACGAACTGTCCATCGAGAAGGCAAGCACCAAGGCGATGATCGCCAAGCTCGCTGAGCTCGAAGTCAAGGGTCGTGTCCTGCTGGTGTCGGAAGACGCCACCGAGGCGCTGTACCTGTCCGCTCGCAATATTCCGTACATCCACGTCGTCGACGTCCTGGCCCTGAACCCGGTCAGCCTCGTCGGTAGCGACTTCGTCGTCATGACGGTGGACGCGGTCAAGAAGGTCGAGGAGTGGCTCGCATGAGCACCGAACGTACGCTCAACACGCTGCGCGCACCGCACATCTCTGAGAAGGCCGCCCGCCTCGCTGAGCACAACCAGTATGTGTTCATCGTTGCACCCGAGGCCACCAAGGCTGATGTCGCGACCGCGGTCGAGGAGCTCTTCGACGTCAAGGTCGTGGACGTGAACCTCGTGAATACCAAGGGCAAGGTCAAGTCGTTCCGCTTCCGCACTGGCAACCGCCAGGGCAAGCGCAAGGCTTATGTCCGCCTCGCCGATGGCCACACGATCGACGTGTCGGCCAAGGCCTGAGCCAGGAGTTGAATTGAGATGGCACTGATCACTCACAAGCCGACCTCCCCGGGCCGCCGCGACGCAGTCAGCGTGCGGACCGAAGGTCTGCACAAGGGCGCGCCGTACGCCGCCCTGACCGAATCGCAGTCGAAGACCGGCGGTCGCAACCATTTTGGTCGCATCACCACCCGTCATCGCGGCGGCGGTCACAAGCAGGCTTACCGCATCATCGATTTCAAGCGTGACAAGGAAGGCATCGCCGCCGTTGTCGAGCGCCTGGAATACGACCCGAACCGCACCGCGCACATCGCGCTGCTGTGCTACGCCGACGGCGAGCGCCGCTACATCATCGCGCCGAAGGGCGTGGCGGTGGGCGACCGTCTCGTGTCGGGTTCCGACTCCCCGATCAAGGCCGGCAACTGCCTGCCGCTGCGTTCGATCCCGGTCGGTTCCACGATCCACTGCATCGAAATGAAGCCGGGCAAGGGTGCGCAGATCGCGCGTTCGGCCGGCGCTTCGGTCCAGCTGGTCGCTCGCGAGCAGGGTTACGCCACGCTGCGTCTTCGCTCCGGCGAAATGCGCCGCGTCCCGGTTGAATGCCGCGCCACCATCGGTGAAGTCGGCAACTCGGAGCACTCCCTGCGCAAGCTCGGCAAGGCCGGTGCTAAGCGTTGGAAGGGCATCCGTCCGACCGTCCGCGGCGTTGTCATGAACCCGGTCGACCATCCGCACGGCGGTGGTGAAGGCCGTACCTCCGGCGGCCGTCATCCGGTCAGCCCGTGGGGCACGCCGACCAAGGGTTACAAGACGCGCAACAACAAGCGCACCCAGCAGTTCATCGTGCGTCGTCGCAAGTAATTAGGAAACGATCATGCCGCGCTCTCTAAAGAAAGGTCCGTTCGTTGACCTGCACCTCGTAAAGAAGGTGGAAGCCGCCGTTTCCGCCAATAACAAGCGTCCGATCAAGACCTGGTCGCGTCGCTCGATGATCCTGCCGGAGATGGTCGGTCTGACCATCGCCATCCACAACGGCCGCCAGCACGTGCCGGTGCTTATCAACGAGAACATGGTCGGGCACAAGCTCGGCGAGTTCGCGGTGACCCGCACCTACAAGGGCCACGCCGGCGATAAGAAGGGCAAGTGATGAGCACTGAAGCCAAAGCGATCCTGCGTGGCGCCCGCATCTCGGCGCAGAAGGCACGCCTGGTGGCAGACCTGGTCCGCGGCATGCCCGTCGGCCGGGCGAGCGACACGCTTGCTTACACCAACAAGAAGGCCGCGCACCTTGTCCGCAAGGTGCTGCTGTCCGCCGTCGCCAACGCCGAGAACAATCTCGGTGCTGACGTCGACGAACTGAAGGTCACCCGCATTTTCGTCGACGAAGGTCAGGCGATGAAGCGTATGTACGCCCGCGCCAAAGGCCGCGGTTCGCGCATCCTGAAGCGCACCAGCCACATCACTGTGGTTGTTGGTAACTGACTGGGGTAAGAGACGATGGGTCATAAAGTTCATCCCACCGGTATCCGCCTCGGCATTGCCAAGGACTGGAACTCGAAGTGGTACGCCAACAAGGGTGAGTACGCCCAGTACCTCGCTGCTGACCTCAAGGTCCGCGAGATGCTGCGCAAGAAGCTCGCCGCCGCCGGTATCTCGAAGATCCAGATCGAGCGTCCGGCCAAGACCGCCCGCGTGACGATCTACACCGCCCGTCCGGGCGTCGTGATCGGCAAGAAGGGCGAGGACATCGAGAAGCTTCGTAAGGAAGTCACCGACATGATGGGCGTCCCGACGCACATCAACGTCAGCGAAGTCCGCAAGCCGGAACTCGACGCCCAGCTCGTTGCCGAGTCGATCGCGCAGCAGCTCGAGCGCCGCATCATGTTCCGTCGCGCGATGAAGCGCTCGGTTGGTAACGCCATGCGCCTCGGCGCCCTGGGCATCAAGATCAACGTCTCCGGCCGTCTGAACGGCGCCGAGATCGCGCGCTCCGAGTGGGCTCGTGAAGGTCGCGTGCCGCTCCACACCCTCCGCGCTGACATCGACTACGGCACCGCCGAAGCGAAGACCCAGTACGGCATCATCGGTGTGAAGGTGTGGGTCTACAAGGGCGAGATCTTCGACCTGGCGGCCGCTACGGCCGAGGCGTCGAAGGAAGATCAGCAGCCGCAGCAGTCGTCGCGTCGCGATGGTGGTGAAAACCGCCGTGAGCGTGGCGAGCGCTCTGCCAAGTAAGGAGCGTTGCCATGTTGCAACCAAAGCGTACCAAGTTCCGCAAGATGTTTAAGGGCCGCAACGATGGCCTGGCGTTTACCTCGAACGTCGTGAGCTTCGGCGAATACGGCCTCAAGGCGACGACGCACGGTCAGCTGACCGCGCGCCAGATCGAAGCAGCCCGTCGTTGCATCACCCGCTTCGTCAAGCGCGGTGGCAAGCTGTGGATCCGCGTGTTCCCGGACAAGCCGATCACCCGCAAGCCCATCGAAGTTCGAATGGGTGCCGGTAAGGGTGGCGTCGAGTTCTGGGTCGCCGAGATCCAGCCGGGCCGCATGCTTTATGAAATCGAAGGTGTCGACGAAGCGACCGCACGTGAGGCCATGCGCCTTGCCGCTGCCAAGCTCTCGGTCCAGACGCAGTTCGTGTCCAGGGCGGTGATGTAATGGCTATCAAAGAAATCAAAAGTAAGTCGGCGGAAGAGCTGAATCAGCATCTGCTGGACCTTCGCAAGGAGCAGTTCAATCTGCGCATGCAGAAGGGCTCCGGCCAGCTCACCCAGCCGCACCAGCTGCGCCGCGTTCGGCGCGACATCGCCCGCACGAAGTTCGTGCTCGGCGAGAAGAAGTAAGGGACGGCTGATATGAGCGATAACACGAAAGCAGCGCGTACCCTTGTCGGTCGCGTCATTAGCAACAAGATGGACAGCACCGTGACGGTTCTGATCGAGCGCCAGGTGCAGCATCCGCTGCTCGGCAAGATCATTCGCCGTTCCACCAAGCTCCACGCACACGATGAAACGGGTGCGAACGAGGGCGACGTGGTCCGCATCGCGGAGTGCCGTCCGCTGTCGAAGACCAAGCATCACCGCGTGGTCGAAATCGTCACGCGCGCTGAAGTCTAAGGAGAGCTGCCATGATCCAAGTACAGAGCATGCTTTCCGCGGCTGATAACAGCGGTGCGAAGGAAATGATGTGCATCAAGGTGCTGGGCGGCTCGAAGCGCCGTTACGCCAGCGTCGGTGATGTCATCAAGGTGACCATCAAGGACGCCATTCCTCGCGGCAAGGTCAAGAAGGGTGAGGTCTACAACGCCGTGGTGGTTCGTACCGCCAAGGGTGTGCGTCGCCCCGATGGCTCGGTGATCCGTTTCGACGGTAACGCGGCCGTCATCCTCAACAACAAGCTCGAGCCGATCGGTACCCGTATCTTCGGGCCGGTTACCCGCGAGCTGCGCAGCGAGAAGTTCATGAAGATCGTCTCGCTCGCGCCTGAAGTGCTCTGAGCGGAGGCCAGACATGAACCGTATCCGCAAGGGTGACCACGTCGTCGTGCTCACCGGCAAGAACAAGGGCCAGCGCGGTGACGTGCTCCGCGTTGATGGCGACCGCGTGGTCGTCGCCAACGTGAACCTCGTCAAGCGTCACACCAAGCCGAACCCCCAGGCCAACCAGCCTGGCGGTATCGTCGAGCGTGAGGCCTCGATCCACATTTCCAATGTCCAGCTCTTCAACGCCGCCGCGAACAAGGGCGAGCGCGTGGGCACCAAGACGCTCGAGGACGGACGCAAGGTGCGCGTGTTCGTCTCTGGCGAAGTTGTCGACGCGTAAGGAATCGAAGTCATGACCCGTCTTGAAACGTTTTACAAAGAGTCGGTAATGAAGAAGCTCACTGAGCGCTTCGGTTACCAGAATGTCATGCAGGTCCCGCGCATCACGAAGATCACGCTCAACATGGGCGTCGGCGAAGCCGCCGGTAACAAGAAGATCCTCGAGAATGCCGTGGCCGACATGGCCAAGATCGCCGGCCAGAAGCCGGTCACCACGAAGGCTCGCGTCTCCGTCGCATCGTTCAAGATCCGCGACGGCTGGCCGATCGGTTGCAAGGTCACCCTGCGCCGTGCCCAGATGTGGGAGTTCCTGGATCGCCTGATCAACGTCTCGCTGCCGCGTACCCGCGACTTCCGTGGCGTGTCGGGCCGTGCATTTGATGGCCGTGGTAACTACAACTTCGGCATCAAGGAACAGATCATCTTCCCGGAAATCGACTTCGACCAGGTCGACGCGCTGCGCGGTATGGATATCTCCATCACCACCACTGCGAAGTCCGACGAAGAAGCCAAGGCACTGCTGGAAGCTTTCAGCTTCCCGTTCCGCAACTGATTACCAGGTAGATCATGGCCAAGACCTCGATGATTGAGCGCGATGCAAAGCGCTCCAAGCTCGTCAAGAAGTACGCCGCCAAGCGCGCCGAACTGAAGGCGATCGTGCTGAGCGCCACCGCCTCGTATGACGAGAAGATGGAAGCCCAGACCAAGCTGCAGAAGCTGCCGCGTGACGCTTCGCCGTCGCGTCAGCGCAACCGCTGCGCACTGACCGGTCGCCCGCGCGGCGTCTACAGCAAGTTCGGCCTCGGCCGCAACAAGCTGCGCGAAGCCACCATGCGTGGCGACGTGCCGGGCCTGCGCAAGGCTAGCTGGTAATTCCTGGTCCCCACCCCCTGGGGTGGGGCAGGGCACGGGTTGGGCAAAAGTTGCCCAACCCGCGACAGCCTGATATAGTCGTTGGTCTGCGCAATGCAGACCGACGTCTTGTCGGCTTTACAACTTAAAGATCTCCGGTAATTCGGATATCGGTGCACTCTCAAGGGTTTTTTCTATGAGCATGACTGATCCCATCGCCGATCTGTTTACGCGCATCCGCAATAGCCAGGCCACTGGCAAGTCGGTTGTCCGTATGCCGTCGTCGAAGATGAAGCTGGCCCTCGCCCAGCTCCTGCAGAACGAAGGCTATGTCCTCGATGCGCGCGTTGCCGATGAAAACGGCAAGCCGATCCTCGAGATCAAGCTGAAGTATTTCGAAGGCCGTCCGGCTATCGAAACCATTTCCCGTGTCAGCCGTTCGGGCCTCCGCGTTTACCGCGGCAAGGACGAGCTGCCGAAGGTCCTCGGTGGCCTGGGTATCTCGATCATCTCCACCTCCGCCGGTCTCCTGACCGACGCACAGGCCCGTGCTAAGGGTCTGGGTGGCGAAGTCATCGGCCAGGTGGCGTAAGGAGTCCCGATATGTCACGTGTAGCCAAGAAGCCCATCACCCTCCCGAAGGGCGTCGAAATCTCGATCGCCAACGGCACTGTCTCCGTCAAGGGCCCGAAGGGCACCCTGACCACCCATGTTCTGCCGGGCGTTTCGTTCTCGCAGGAAAATGGTGTGGCCACGGTCGTCCTCGCCGAAGGCGCTGACGACAAGTTCGGCGGCACCGCCCGCGCGATCGTCGCCAACATGGTCAACGGCGTCACCAACGGCTTCGAAAAGAAGCTCGAACTGGTCGGCGTTGGTTACCGCGCGCAGCTTCAGGGCAAGGCCGTAAACCTTTCCCTCGGCTTCTCGCACCCGGTCGTGTACGAAGCGCCGGAAGGCATCACCATCGAAGTCCCGACGCAGACGGAAATCCTGGTCAAGGGTGCCGACAAGCAGCTCGTGGGCGAAGTGGCCGCCAAGATCCGCGCTTACCGTTCGCCGGAGCCCTACAAGGGCAAGGGCGTCCGTTACGCGGGCGAGACGATCATCCTGAAGGAAGCCAAGAAGGCCTAATCGGCCTATCCGCTTCCTGGAGACGAGACGATGAACAAGAACGAATCCCGCCTGCGCCGCGCCAAGTCGACCCGCGCCCACATCCGTGAGCTCGCAGTCGCCCGCCTGAGCGTGCACCGCACCGGTCAGCACATTTACGCCCAGGTCTTCGCACCGAACGGCACCGTCGTGGCAGCTGCCTCGACCGTGCAGAAGTCGGTGGCCGATGGCCTCAAGAGCAAGAAGAACGTCGAAGCCGCCACCACGGTGGGTCGCATCGTTGCCGAGCGCGCCAAGGCCGCCGGTATCGAAGCTGTCGCGTTCGATCGCTCGGGTTTCCGTTACCACGGTCGCATCAAGGCTCTCGCCGATGCGGCTCGTGAGGCCGGCCTCAAGTTCTAAGAGGCGTCAGGCCACGCCATCGGCCCTCCGGGGCCGGTGGCGCCCGATGTACTTACAACTCCAAGCGGCGACCAAGCCGTAAACAGAAGTCCCGGCTATACATACCGGGCTATCAGGAAAAGAGATGTCCTCGACAGATCGCGAAAATTCGGACGGCATGCTTGAAAAGCTTATCGCCGTCAACCGCGTGGCCAAGACCGTCAAGGGTGGCCGCCAGATGAGCTTCACCGCGCTGACGGTTGTCGGCGATGGCGAAGGCCGCGTCGGTTTTGGTTATGGCAAGGCGCGTGAAGTGCCGGTCGCCATTTCCAAGGCCATGGAACGCGCTCGCCGCAACATGGTGACCATCGAACTGAACAACGGCACGCTGTGGTACGCCATCAAGGCCAACCACGGTGCGGCTCGCGTCTACATGCAGCCTGCCTCGCAGGGTACCGGCGTCATCGCCGGCGGCGCCATGCGCGCTGTCCTCGAAGTGGTCGGCGTGAAGGACGTGCTTGCCAAGGCCGTCGGCTCGCGCAACCCGATCAACCTCGTCCGCGCGACGATCAAGGGTCTGCAGGCCGTCGCCTCGCCGAAGCGCATCGCCGCCAAGCGTGGCAAGACGATCGAAGAGGTGCTGGGCAATGGCTAAGAACAACGAAACCGCTGGCACTGTCCGCGTGCGCCTGGTCAAGGGCCTGCGTGGTGTGCAGGGTCGTCATCGTCTGAGCGTGAAGGCCCTCGGCCTCAACAAGCTCAACGATGTGCGTGAACTGAAGGATTCCCCGCAGGTCCGTGGCCTTATCAACACGGTCTACTACCTGGTCCGGGTCGAGGAGTAATCAAGATGCGTCTTAACGACATTCGCCCCGGCAAGGGCGCACGCAAGACCCGCACCCGCGTCGCTCGCGGTATCGGTTCCGGCCTCGGCAAGACCGCCGGCCGCGGCCACAAGGGTCAGCACGCACGCGCTGGTAACACCCACCGCGTCGGTTTCGAAGGCGGCCAGATGCCGCTGCAGCGCCGCCTGCCGAAGGTCGGTTTCCGCTCGCTCAAGAAGGCGGACACCGAGCAGGTCATGCTGTACCAGCTGGCTGTGATCGAAGCCGACACGATCGATCCGATCGCTCTGCACGCCGCCGGTCTCGTGACCAGCCGCGCCAAGAAGATCAAGATCGTGCTGAAGGGCGAGATCAACCGCGCCGTGAAGCTCCAGGGTGTGCTCGTGACGGCCGGTGCCAAGGCTGCCATCGAAGCCGCCGGCGGCAGCGTGGAGTAATCCAGTGGCTGGAGCGCAGGGCAATTCGCTCGGCTCGCTGGGCAAACTGACGGAACTGCGTCAGCGCATCTTTTTCCTTATTGGTGCGCTGATCGTCTTCCGCCTCGGTTCGTTCATTCCCGTTCCGGGCGTGAACCCTGAGGCGATGACGAGCCTGGTTGAGGGCGGCGGCGGCCTGCTGAACATGGTCAACATGTTCTCGGGTGGTTCGCTGTCCCGCTTCTCGGTCTTCGCACTGGGCGTGGTGCCTTACATTTCGGCGTCGATCGTGATCCAGATGATGGGTTCGGTCATTCCGTCGCTGATGGCACTGCGCAAGGAAGGCGAGTCTGGTCGCCGGAAGATGACCACGTATACCCGTTTCGGTACGGTAGGCCTCGCTGCCTTCCAGGCCTTCGGTATCGCGATCAACCTCCAGGGCCAGACCGGTGCCCACGGTCCGGTGGTGTATATGCCGGGCGCTGGCTTCGTCATGGCATCGGTGGTCGGCCTCACGGCTGGCACGATGTTCCTGATGTGGCTGGGTGAGCAGATCACGGAGCGCGGCATCGGCAACGGCATCTCGATGCTGATCTTCGCCGGTATCGTGGCTGGCCTGCCGGCAGCGGTAGTCCACACGCTCTCGATGACCAGCAACGGTCAGCTCGGTCCGCTGAAGCTGATGATGGTCGTCGTGGTGATCCTGGGTGTCACGGCTTTCGTGGTGTTCATGGAGCGCGCCCAGCGGCGCATCACCGTGAACTACGCGAAGCAGGGCAACCAGCGCCAGTTCCAGCGCCAGACCTCGCACCTTCCGCTCAAGATCAACATGGCGGGCGTCATTCCGCCGATCTTTGCGAGTAGCCTGCTGTTGTTCCCGGCTACTGCGGCAAACATGTTCGGTTCGTCCCACCCCATGCGTTGGCTCCAGTGGCTTACCACTGCGCTGACCCCGGGTGAGCCGGTCTACGACATCGTTTTCGCGGTCCTGGTCATCGGCTTCGCCTTCTTCTATACGGCGATCGTGTTCAACTCGCAGGAAACGGCCGATAACCTCAAGCGTTCGGGTGCACTGATTCCGGGTATCCGCCCGGGTCGTGGTACGGCGGATTACATCGATGGCGTCATGACCCGGCTCACCGGTGTTGGCGCGCTCTACATCGTGTTGGTCTGCCTGGTGCCGTCGTTCATGCAGAGCGCCTGGCAAGTCCCGTTCTATTTCGGCGGCACTTCGCTGCTGATCGTGGTGGTGGTGGTGATGGACTTTACGGCTCAGGTCCAGGCCCATCTTGTGAGCCACCAGTACGAGAGTCTGCTTAAAAAGTCCAATCTCCGCCGCGGCTGAGATTGGGCTGGAAGTCCCCGAGTAGGGGAGGCCGCGGCGCCACGGCGCCGCAGGACTTCCCGTTTAGGTTCAATAAGGTTAGAATTGCGCGTTTACCGCGCTCGAAGCACATTGGAGACAGTACATCATGGCGCGCATCGCGGGTGTCAATTTGCCGGTCCAGAAGCATGTCTGGGTTGGCCTGCAGAGCATTTACGGAATCGGCCGTTCGCGGGCGAAGAAGGTCTGTGTTGATGCTGGCGTGGTTCCGACCACCCAGATCAAGTCGTTGAGCGAAGGCGAGGTCGAGAAGATCCGCGCCGAAATCGCCAAGTACACGGTCGAAGGCGATCTCCGCCGTGAGATCGGCATGGCGGTCAAGCGCCTGATGGACCTTGGTTGCTACCGTGGCCTCCGCCACCGTCGCGGCCTGCCGGTGCGCGGCCAGCGCACGCGTACCAACGCACGTACCCGTAAGGGTCCGCGTCGTCCGATCAAGAAGTAACGGATACCGATTATGGCTAAGCCGGTTAAGACCAAGAAGAAGATCAAGCGCGTTGTCACGGATGCCGTGGCCCACGTGCAGGCTTCCTTCAACAACACCATCGTCACGATCACCGATCGCCAGGGCAATGCCCTGTCGTGGGCGACTGCAGGCGGCGCGGGTTTCCGCGGCTCCCGTAAGTCCACCCCGTTCGCAGCGCAGGTTGCCGCCGAAAAGGCTGGCCGCGCCGCTGGCGACTACGGTGTGAAGACCGTGGAAGTTCGCATCAAGGGCCCCGGCCCGGGCCGTGAGTCGGCCGTGCGTTCCCTGAATGCGTTGGGCTACAAGGTGCTCAACATTATTGACGTCACGCCGATTCCGCATAACGGCTGCCGTCCCCCCAAGAAGCGTCGCGTCTAAGGAGCATACCCATGGCCCGTTATCGTGGAGCTACCTGCAAACTTGCGCGTCGTGAAGGTGCCGACCTCGGTCTGAAGAGCCCGGCCCGCGCGCTTGATTCCAAGTGCAAGCTCGAAAACAAGCCCGGTCAGCATGGCGCTAACAAGCGCGCCCGTCTGTCCGACTACGCTGTTCAGCTTCGTGAGAAGCAGAAGGTCAAGCGCATCTACGGTGTGCTTGAGCGTCAGTTCAGCAACTACTACACCAAGGCTTCGACCCAGAAGGGCAACACGGGTGAAAACCTGCTTCGCCTCCTGGAAAGCCGTCTCGACAACGTCGTCTATCGCATGGGTTTTGCGGTCACCCGCGCCCAGGCCCGCCAGCTCGTCGCCCATAAGTCGGTGACGGTCAACGGCAAGAAGGTCAACGTTCCCTCGTACCACGTCCGTCCGGGCGACGAGGTTTCGCTGACCGAGAAGGCCCGCACGCAGCTGCGTGTGCAGGAAGCGGCGACGATCTACGACACGATGGATCTCCGTCCGTCGTGGGTCGAGGTCGACAGCAAGAAGTTCGCAGGTACCTTCAAGGCCGTTCCGGATCGTGGTGATCTGCCGGCCGATATCAACGAAGCCCTGATCGTCGAGCTTTACTCGAAGTAATCCACCGGAGCCTTGCATGGCAGTATCGTCAACTAGTGTGCTGCGGCCTCGTGGCCTCAGCGTCGAGCAGCTTGGCGCTAACCGCGCGAAGGTGGTGGTCGAGCCGCTCGAGCGTGGTTTTGGCCACACCCTGGGCAACGCGCTGCGTCGCGTGCTGCTCTCTTCGATTCCGGGCAGCGCCATCGTCGAAGTCGAAATCGACGGCGTGCTGCACGAGTACACCACCCTGGAAGGTCTCCAGGAAGATGTCATTGAGGTTCTCCTGAACCTCAAGGACGTCGCCATTCGCCAGCACAGCGGTGACGAAGTCACCCTGACGCTGTCGAAGAAGGGCAAGGGCGTGGTCACGGCCGGCGACATCGCCGTCGACCACACCGTTGAAATCGTCAACCCGGAGCATGTGATCTGCCACCTCACCAAGGATGTGGCCCTGAACATGCGTCTGAAGGTGCGCAAGGGCGTCGGCTACCAGCCGGCCAGCGCGCGCCAGCATCCGGATGACGAGACCCGGCCGATCGGCCGTCTGCAGCTCGATGCGTCGTTCGCACCGGTCCTGCGCGTGGCTTACGAAGTGGACGCGGCTCGTGTCGAGCAGCGCACCAACCTCGACAAGCTCGTGCTCGATATCGAAACGAACGGCACCATCGGCGCTGAAGACGCTGTCCGTAAGGCGGCTGAAATCATCAACGACCAGCTGTCGGTTTTCGGCGATTTCTCGCGCCGCGAGTCCGATTCGACCAAGGCAGAGAAGGGCGGTTTCGATCCGCTGCTGCTCCGCCCGATCGACGACCTCGAACTGACGGTCCGTTCCGCGAACTGCCTCAAGGCGGAGAGCATCTACTACATCGGCGATCTGGTTCAGAAGACCGAAGTGGAGCTGCTCAAGACCCCGAACCTGGGCAAGAAGTCGCTGACGGAAATCAAGGATGTGCTGGGTGGCCGCGGTCTGGCCCTCGGCATGAAGCTCGAAAACTGGCCGCCGCCGGGTCTTTCCCACGGCATGCAGTTGGGCTGATGTATCCCGGGGCGATCGGCTTTCGATCGCCCCGATTCTTTGCTCCAACCCGCGGATGCCACGCGCATTTCCCCGGGATATCCAAAGCGGCTCATAGAGGCCGTGCTCTTATAACGGGGCGTTTTGACAGCCTCGAATAGCGGGCAACCGCGGGAAGTCGGCTCATCCTGGCCGCCTTTTCATAACAACAGACCTTAGAGAGTAAACGCCATGCGCCACCAGAAATCCGGTCGCAAGCTCAACCGTACGAGCAGCCACCGCGAAGCCATGTTCAAGAACATGGCCGCGTCGCTGATCAAGCACGAGCTGATCCGCACCACCCTTCCCAAGGCGAAGGAACTCCGTCGCGTCGCCGAGCCGCTCATCACGCTCGCCAAGACCGATGGCGTCGCCAACCGTCGTCTCGCTTTCGCGCGTCTGCGCGACAAGCAGGCCGTCGGCAAGCTCTTCATGGAGCTTGGCCCGCGTTACCAGCAGCGCCCCGGCGGCTACCTGCGCATCCTCAAGTGCGGCTTCCGCCCGGGCGACAACGCCCCGATGGCGTACGTCGAGCTGGTTGATCGCCCGGCAGTCGAAGCCGTCGACGCCGAGTAAGCGTCCTTCGTCTTAAGCGACACCAAAAGCCCCGGCCGGGAAACTGGCCGGGGTTTTTCTTTTGGGCGCCCGGGATCTCGATAACGCTAAGTCCTTGACGTGGTTACAAACGAAACTTCTGCGCCCTGCTGACAAACGGGTACACAAAGCGTTAACGTGGGTATCCCCGCACCGCACCATCTCCGAATGAATCCTCTCAGCTGGTCGTACCGTTCGCGCTATCTCGCTGGTTTCCTCGTCTGTGCCGGCCTCATGGGCTTTGCCCTGTACGCCCAGTACCAGATGCACCTGGATCCGTGCCCGTTGTGCATCTTCCAGCGCATCGCCGTGTGCATCATGGGTTTGTTCTTCCTCATCGGCGCCCTGCATGGCCCGCTGAAGAAGGGTGCCCGCACCGTCTACGCCGTGCTGATCAGCCTGGGCGGCGCCTGGGGCATCGCCACGGCGGGCCGCCACCTGTGGCTGCAGAGCCTGCCGGCGGACCAGGTGCCCGCCTGTGGCCCGGGCCTCGGCTATCTGTTCGACGCGTTCCCCTTTCTGAAAATGCTCAAGCTCGCATTCACCGGCTCCGGTGAGTGCGCCAAGATCGAACCGATCCTGGGCCTGCCCATGCCGGCCTGGACCCTCATCTGGTTCATCGTCCTCACCGTATGGGCCTGGCTGGCCCTGCGCAGCACCACCCGTTCCCCGTCTTCCCGCGCTGTCCAAAGCGCAACCACGTAGGCCCCGCTGTCATGCCGCATTCCCTCAAAGCCGTTCCTTCCCCGACCGCCGACTGGGCGCCGGGCACCTGGCGTTCACGGACCGCGCTTCAGCAGCCGACGTATGAGAACCAGGACGAACTGAACGCGTCGCTTGCCCAATTGGGCCAGCTGCCGCCGCTCGTTACGTCCTGGGAGATCAACACGCTCAAGCAGCGCATCGCCGAAGCCCAGGAGGGCGAGCGCTTCCTCCTGCAGGGCGGCGATTGCGCCGAGAGCTTCGCCGACTGCACCAGCCCGATCATCTCGAACCGGCTGAAGGTGCTGCTGCAGATGAGCCTGGTGCTCGTGCACGGCCTCAAGAAGCCGGTGCTGCGCGTGGGCCGTTTTGCCGGCCAGTACGCCAAGCCGCGCTCGGCCGATTCGGAAACGCGCGATGGCGTCACGCTGCCGGCGTTCCGTGGCGATCTGGTTAACAGCCCTGAGTTCACCCCGGAGGCGCGTCGCGCCGATCCGCAGCGCCTGATCAAGGCCCATGCGCGTTCCGCCATGACCATGAACTTTGTGCGCGCGCTGATCGATGGCGGTTTTGCCGATCTGCACCATCCGGAGTACTGGGATCTGGCGTGGGTGGAGCATTCGCCGCTCGCCGCCGAATACAAGCGCATGGTCGCCAGCATTGGTGATTCGCTGCGCTTCATGGAAACCCTCGCCGGCCAGTCGATCTCCAGCTACTCGCGCGTGGACTTCTACACCTCGCACGAAGCCCTGTTGCTGCACTACGAAGAGGCGCTGACGCGCCAGGTGCCGCGTCAGGACGGCTGGTTCAACCTGTCCACGCATTTCCCGTGGATCGGCATGCGCACGGCGGCGCTGGATGGCGCGCACACGGAGTACTTCCGTGGCATTCGCAATCCGATCGCCGTGAAGGTGGGTCCGACCGTGCAGCCGGATGATCTGTTGCGCCTGATCGACGTGCTGAACCCGAATGATGAGCCGGGCCGCCTGACCCTGATCCATCGCATGGGTAACGACAAGATCGCGACCCAGCTGCAGCCGCTGCTGGAGGCAGTGAAGCGTGATGGCCGCCGCGTGTTGTGGGTGGCGGATCCGATGCATGGCAATACGGAAAGCACGAGCAACGGCTATAAGACCCGTCGCTTTGCGAACATCGCCGGCGAGCTGGATCAGGCGTTCGACATCCACGCGGCGGCAGGCACGCGCCTGGGTGGCGTGCATCTCGAGCTGACGGGTGAGAACGTCACCGAGTGCCTGGGCGGCGCCCGTGGCCTGGTGGAGCAGGATCTCGATCGCGCGTACAAGTCGATGGTGGATCCACGCCTGAACTATGAGCAGTCGCTGGAACTGGCCATGTTGATCGTCCGCAAATCGGGCGGCATGGCGTAAGACAGGAAACGGCGCTTCGGCGCCGTTTCTTTTTGTGCTGGCTCGCCTTCGGCATCGCGTAATGCGATCGGTCCATTCGCTAGCGCGAATGCATGTATTCAGCGGCTGACGCCGCCTAGCGCTCAGGCGTCTTGGGAAAGCGCACCTCAAGGCGAACACCGCCGTTGTAGGAGCCCACCCTGTGGGCGACATCTTTCGCCTCGACGCCAAGGCCCTGCCGCACATCACGACCGATCAAAGGCGAGACGCTGCAAGATCGGTGGGATGTCGCGAACGGCGTCGCCCACAGGGTGGGCTCCTACGGGGGTGTGGCGAGCCGTCCGTTTAAGCCAGCATCGTCCCGGTATCCAGCCACCGCTGGTGCCACGACAGCGCCTCCGGCAACAGGTGCGGTGTGTGCTTGCCGTAGCTCACGCGCGAGGCGCGGTCGAAGTAGTCCTCGAGCTGCGCGCGATACGACGGATCCACACAGTGATCCAATACCTGCCGCGCACGATGCCGCGGCGGCAAACCACGCAAGTCCGCCAGGCCATGCTCGGTCACGATGATCGAGACATCGTGCTCCGTGTGATCCACGTGGCTCACCATCGGCACCAGCGCCGAAATGCTCCCGTTCTTCGCCGTGCTCGGGCTCAGGAAAATCGACAGGAAACTGTTGCGCGCAAAATCGCCCGAACCGCCGATGCCGTTCATGATCCGGCTGCCCATCACATGCGTTGAATTCACGTTGCCGTACAGATCCGCCTCGATCATGCCGTTCATCGCAATGCAACCAAGGCGCCGCACAAGCTCCGGATGATTCGAGATCTCTTGCGTGCGCATGATGATGCGCTCACGGTAGAAATCGATGTTGCGCTTGAACTCTTCGTTCGCCGCCGGGCTCAACGCAAAGCCGGTGCACGACGCCACTCGCAGCACGCCATCGCGCAGCATGTCGAGCATGCCGTCCTGGATCACCTCGGTGAACGCCGACAGATCGCGGAAGCCGCTTTCCGACAGGCCTGCAAGCACAGCGTTGGGGATATTGCCCACGCCCGACTGCAACGGCAGCAGGTTCGCCGGCAGGCGGCCCTTGCTCACTTCGTGCTTCAGGAATTCGATGAGATGCCCGGCGATACGCTTGCTCGTATCGTCGACCGGTGCGAACGGGCTGTTGCGATCCGGGCCATGCGTACGGACGACGGCGACGACCTTGTCGGGATCCACGCGCAATGAGGTCTCGCCGATGCGGTCATCGGCCTGCACCAGCGGGATAGGCTTGCGGTGCGGGGGCAGGGCGGTGCCGTAGTAGACATCGTGCATGCCATCGATGCCTTCCGGCTGCCAGTCATTAACCTCGATGATCACTTTCTTCGCGAGATCGAGCCACGTCTTGTTATTGCCGACCGACGTGGAAGGAATCAACGATCCATCCTCGCGGATACCGGCGACTTCCACCACGGCCGTATCGATCTCGCCGTAAAAGCCGAACCACACATGCTGCGCGACATGGCTGAGGTGGATGTCGATGTAATCGAGCGTGCCGGCGTTGATGCGCTGGCGGGCGTCCGGATCGGTCTGGAACGGCATGCGCAACGCGATGCCTTCGGCCTTGGCCAGTGCGCCATCGAGTTCGGGCGCGGTGGATGCGCCCGTCATCAGGCGAATGCGGAAGGCTTCGCCAGCCACGTGGGCATCTTCGATGCGGCGGGCGAGGGCGAGCGGCACGGCCTTGGGATAGCCGGAGCCGGTGAAGCCGCTCATGGCGACGGTCTCGCCGGGCTGGATCAGGGCGGCAGCAGCCTCTGCGCTGACCACGCGGTCACGCAGGAGGGAGGAGCGGATGCGATCGGATGACATGGGGAGGGCCGGTGCGGCGGTAGGGGACCGCCCATTATCTTGCCCTGCCATGGCCCGGGCCTATGCGACCATGGTGGTAAGGCGTGATGCCGCAGGGGCCTGATCCCTGCTTACAGGCCACCATGGCGCTTGAGCGCCCACGCGACGTGTTCGCGCACGATCTCGGAAGGGCTATAGACGCGCTCGCGCAACGCGTTCAGCACCTCATCGGAGGTGGGCGCGTTGCCGAGCCCCACGGCAAGATTGCGTAGCCAACCCTCGTAGCCCGTTCGCCGGATGGCCATGCCTTCCGTACGTGTGAGGAACTCTTCTTCGCTCCACGCGAAGAGCTCCACCAGCTTCGGCCCATCGAGGCTGTGCCGCGGCGCGAAATCCGGTTCCGTCGCATCCTGCGCGAACTTGTTCCACGGGCAGATCAGCTGGCAGTCGTCGCAGCCGAAGACGCGGTTGCCCATGGGCGCTCGCAGCTCCTCGGGAATGCTGCCCTTTAACTCGATCGTGAGATACGAAATGCACTTGCGGGCATCGAGCCGGTACGGCGCGACGATCGCCTGCGTGGGGCAGATGTCGATGCATTTGCGGCAGCTACCGCAGTGCGCTGTCGCGGGTTCGTCGACGGGTAGCGGCAGGTCGGTGTAAAGCTCGCCGAGGAAGAAGTAAGAACCGGCGCGTTTGTTGATCACGACGGTGTGCTTGCCGATCCAGCCAAGGCCTGCGTTTCGCGCAAGCGCCTTTTCCAGCACCGGCGCGGAATCGACGTACGCCCGGTAAGCGAACTCGCCAATACGCTCGGTCATGCGCGAGGCCAGCTTCTGCAGCCGATTGCGCATCACCTTGTGGTAATCGCGGCCCAGCGCGTAGCGGGCGATATACGCTTTGTCGCCGTCGTTGATCACATCCCATGCATTGGCGGTGCCGGGAGGGATGTAATCCATGCGCACCGAGATCACGCGTAGCGTGCCGGGTTCCAGCTCGGCAGGGCGGCTGCGCCGGGTGCCGTGGCGGGCCATGTAGTCCATTTCGCCGTGGTGGCCATCGGCCAGCCAGCGTTCCAGGTAAGCCTCGTCGTGCCCCAGTTCCGTGCCCGCGATGCCGGCGTCGGCGAAGCCGAGCTCGCGCGCCCAGCGCTTGATATCGCTGGCAAGGGCGGCGTAATCGATGTCGGTGGAAACAGGCATGCGTCCATTTTACCCGGCCCGCCTATAATCCCCACGATGAGCGCCCCACATCGCGAAACCGCCCTCTTCACATCCGCGCAAGCCCGCGCCATCGACCGCCGCGCGATCGATGAGCTGGGGATCCCCGGTTTCGAGCTGATGGCCCGTGCGGCTGCGGCGGCCTTCGCCCAGCTCCGTCGGCGCTGGCCGGAGGCGAAACGCCTGCGGATCGTCTGCGGTAGCGGTAATAACGGGGGCGATGGCTACCTGGTGGGCCGTGACGCCCTGCAAGCGGGCCTGCACGTCGATCTCGTGGCCCTGGGTGAGCCAAAGGACGGCGGCGATGCCGCGCTCGCCCGGGCAGCGTTCCTCGAGGTGGGTGGCACGGCCACGGTGCTGGCGGATGACGAATCGCTCGTCATGCCGGACGTCATCGTCGACGCGATCTACGGCACCGGCCTGAACCGGGCGCCCGAAGGCGAGGCGGCGCGTGCTATCGAGGCGATCAACGCCGCAGAGGTCCCGGTGTTCGCGCTGGATATCCCGTCGGGGTTGTCTGCCGATACGGGCGATTGCCCAGGCGTCGCCGTGCGCGCGGTGGCCACGGCCACCTTCATCGTCCACAAGCGCGGCATGCATACGCACCGGGCCGAGCTGGCGGGCGAAGTCGTACTTCACCCGCTGGACCTGCCGGCGTCGCTACTCGAAAAACCGGACGCCACCCTGCTGACCGCGCACGGCCTGGCGCCGCGGCCCCGCGATTCGCACAAGGGCAGTAACGGCCATGTGCTGGCGATTGGCGGCGACCATGGCACCGGTGGCGCCGTGCGCATGGCCGCCGAGGCGGCAGCCCGCACGGGCGCCGGCCTGATCAGTGTCGCCACCCGGCCGGAGAACGTGCTGGCCATGAACGCCGCTCGCCCGGAACTGATGGCACACGCCGTCGACGGCCCGCAGACGCTCCAGCCCATGCTCGACAAGGCCTCCGTGCTGGCCCTCGGCCCCGGCCTCGGCCAGGCGGCGTGGGGGCATGCGCTGTGGACGACCGCGCTTGACGCGGGCAAGCCCACGGTGCTCGATGCCGACGGGCTGAACCTGCTGCATGCCGAACCGCGTGTGCTCCCCGCCCGTATTGTGCTTACGCCGCACCCAGGAGAGGCTTCGCGTTTGCTTGGCATCTCCACCGCCGAGGTGCAGGCCGATCGATTCAACGCCGTGCGCACGCTCGCCCGCCGCTTTGAAGCGGTCGTGGTGCTGAAGGGCAACGGCAGCCTCATCGCGTCGCCCGAGGGCGAGGTCGCGGTCTGCCCCTGGGGTAACCCCGGCATGGCCAGCGGCGGCATGGGCGATACCCTCACCGGCATCATCGCTGGCTTGCTGGCTCAGGGCTGCGCACCGTTTGAGGCCGCCTGCCTCGGCGTTGGCCTGCACGCGCGGGCCGCCGATGTCGCCGCCCGCCATGGCGAGCGGGGGCTCCTCGCGGGCGACCTGCTCGAACCGCTCCGCCGCCTCGTCAACGGCCTGGAGGCCTGATGGAACTCACCTTGCCCGATGAGGCCGCCACGATCGACCTCGGCCGCCGCCTGGCCGGGGCGCTGCCCGATGGCCTCGTCGCTTTCCTGCACGGCGATCTCGGCGCCGGTAAAACCACCTTCGCCCGTGCCTTCCTTCAGGCACTGGGCGTCGGCGAGCGGGTGAAGAGCCCGACCTACAGCCTCGTCGAGGGCTACGAGATCGGCGAGCGCCGGGCATTCCACCTCGATCTGTACCGGATCGCCGACCCCGGCGAGCTGGAATGGCTGGGCCTCGACAGCCTGGCCGAACCCGGCGCCATCGTACTGGTGGAATGGCCCGAGCGCGGCCGTGGCGCGCTGCCCCCGGTCGACCTCGAGCTCAGCTTCCGCCACGAAGGCAACGGCCGCTCAGTGGCCTTCCAGGCCCACACACCCGCAGGCCGCAGGGTCATCCAAACCCTGTAGGAGCGCGCTCGCGCGCGACATCTTTCGCCCCAATCCCCATGGCTTGCGGCTCTTTCGCACCCCTGATCGCGCGCAAGCGCGCTCCTGCAGGGCACCGCAAAATTCGAAAAATCTCACCGGTTGCGGCGCATTCCTGTACGGCTGTTGACGAAGTATTCGCAGGTCATGGATTAACAAGGGAAAAAATCTTGCAATCCGCGGGCGCATGGAGTTCAATCCGGGCCATATGAGGGGAATCACTAGCAAACTAGGGCTTCTTGCGTGCGTGACCGCCGTCGCGACGCTGGCGCCTGCCGCCTCGAACGCGGCTGACGTGAAGGCTGCGCGTGTCTGGGCTGGCCCGGAATACACGCGCGTGGTCTTCGATCTTTCCGGTCCGGCTACCTACAAGATGTCCCAGGGTGATACCCCGGGCAGCGTGGTGCTGGATATCGCCGGCAGCTCGGTCGCGTCGGATTTCTCGGCGCCGGGCGGGCAGGGCCTGTTCAAGTCGATGAGCACGGGCAAGCAGGGCACCGCCGCCCGCATGACCGCCACCGTCGATCCGAAGGCCAAGCCGAAGAGCTTCCTGCTCAAGCCCGCCGGTGACTACGGTTACCGCCTGGTGCTCGATCTGTACCCGGGCGGCCAGGCCGACCCGGGTGATAACAGCCCCAGCGACGACGACACGCCGTCGGTGGCCAAGGCCGTCGCTGACGCCCCGGCCGAAGCGCCGGTCGCCACCGCGCCCAGCAAGGGCCGCGGCAAGACCCCGCCGCCGGGCACGCCGCCCATGGCTGGTTCGCGCAAGGTCGTCGTCGCGATTGACGCTGGCCACGGTGGCGAAGATCCGGGTGCCAAGGGCGCTACCGGCCTGCGCGAGAAAGACGTCACCCTCATGGTGGCGCGCGAGCTCGCCGACCAGATCAACCGCCAGCCGGGCATGCAGGCCGTGCTTACCCGCAATGGCGATTACTTCATCCCGCTGAAGCGCCGCTACCAGATCGCGCGCGAACACAACGCGGATATGTTCGTGTCGATCCACGCGGACGCGTTCAAGAACAGCGATGCGAAGGGCTCCTCCGTGTGGGTGCTATCCCCGCGCGGCAAGACCTCCGAAGCGGCCCGCTGGCTCGCCGACCGCGAAAACCGCGCCGACCTGGTCGGCGGCGTCTCGCTGGATGACAAGGACGATTCGCTCGCGGCCGTGCTGCTCGACCTGCAGCAGGGCTATGCCATGCAGGCGTCCGAACAGATCGCCGGCAACGTGCTGAAGGCGCTGGGCCGCCTCGGTCCCACGCACCGCGGCTATGTCGAGCGCGCCAACTTCGTCGTGCTGCGCTCGCCGGACGTGCCCTCGATCCTGGTCGAAACGGCCTTCATCACGAATCCGTCCGAAGAGACCCGCCTGCGCAGCGAAGGCCACCGCCAGGAACTGGCCAGCGCCGTGCTCGGTGGCGTGCGTAACTATTTCGAATCCATGCCCCCGCCGGGCACGTGGTTCGCGGCACAGGCCGCGAAGCGCAACGGCACCTACGTGGCGTCGACCCCGGCACCGGTGGCGCCTGCGGATAGCAGCGACGACGACAGCGATGCGAAGCCCGTGGCGAAGGCCTCTGGCAAGGCATCGGTCGCGGCGGCCAGGCCGTCGAAGGTCGTGGCCAAGGCCGATACGCCGGCAAAGAAGACCTCCGGTGGCCGCGCTGACGAGAACATCCGCGACCTGCACCGCGTCGGCCGGGGTGAAACCCTTACCGGCATCGCCCAGCAGTACGGTATTTCCGTCGGGGCGCTGAAGCTGGCCAACAAGATGAACGACAACACGGTTCGCGTCGGCACCGTCATGGTCATTCCCTCCGGTTGATCTGGGCTATTCTTTGGGCTTGAACGTGTAAGTCAGGCCCTTATCCATGCCCATCCGTCCGCTTCCGCCCGAGCTGATCAACCAGATCGCGGCGGGTGAAGTCATCGAGCGTCCCGCCTCGGTGGTGAAGGAACTCGTCGAGAACAGCATCGATGCCGGCGCCCGCCGCATCGAGGTCGATATCGAGCAGGGTGGCGTGCGCCTCATTCGTGTCCGCGATGACGGCGGTGGCATTCCGCGCGACGAGCTGCCGCTCGCGGTCGCCTCGCATGCCACCAGCAAGATCGCCAGCTTCGATGATCTCGAGCGCGTGGCGAGCATGGGCTTCCGTGGCGAAGCGCTCGCCTCGGTGTCGTCCGTCGCACGCTTCTCGCTCACCTCGCGCCACGCCGGGCAGGATGCGGCATGGCGTATCGAAGTCGATGGCGGTAAGTACACCGATGCGCGCCCGGCGCAGCATCCGCCGGGCACCACGATCGAAGTGCGCGATCTGTTCTACAACGTACCGGCGCGGCGCAAATTCCTCCGTGCCGAGCGCACGGAGTTCGCGCATATCGACGATCTGTTGAAGTCGCTGGCCCTGGCGCGCGAAGGCGTCGATATCCGGCTCAGCCACAACGGCAAGCCGGTGCGTTTGCTCAAGCCGGCGCGCGATGAACACGCGGCGCTGGCGCGCGTGGCCGAAGTGCTCGGCCCGGAATTCCCGAACCATGCCTTGCGCGTCGAGCACGAAGCTGCGGGCATGCGTCTCTCGGGTTGGGTGGGCCTGCCCACCGCGTCGCGTTCCGCGGCCGACCAGCAATATTTCTACGTGAATGGCCGTCTGGTGCGCGACCGCATCGTGGCCCATGCCGTGCGCCAGGCGTACGCCGATGTGCTGTTCCACGGGCGCCATCCGGTATTCGTTCTGTTTCTCGACGTCGACCCCGCTGGCGTGGACGTCAACGTGCACCCCGCCAAGAGCGAAGTGCGCTTCCGCGAACAGCGGCTGATCCACGATTTCCTGTTCCGTACCCTGCACGAAGCGCTCGCGCAGACGCGTGCCGGCGCCGCGCCGCAGGAAACGGCCGCGCCGGTGGCCGCCGCTTTTGGTGGCTACGAAAGCCGCGCGTCACAGCCCATGCCGTCGATGCCGGCATGGCCGCAATCGGCCAGCCAGTCACGTTTGAATCTGGGCGTGCGTGAAGAGCCGCTCGCGGACTACGCCACGTTGATGGGGGGCGCGAACGCTTCTCCCAGCAACAACACGCTGGCCAGCTTCGCGCCCCGGCCCTCCGCGGCATGGTCGCCCACGCTGGCGCAGGATCCAGAGCAGGGGGATGACATCCCGCCGCTCGGCTACGCGATCGCGCAGCTGAAGAATATCTACGTGCTTGCGGAGAATGCACACGGTCTCGTGCTGGTCGACATGCATGCCGCGCACGAACGCATCACCTACGAAAAGCTGAAAAACGGCCGTGTCACTGCCAACCTCCGTTCGCAGATGATGCTGGTGCCGCTGTCGATCGCCGTCAGCGCGAAGGAAGCCGCTGCTGCCGAAGAACATGCGGAGGCGCTTGCCGACTGGGGCCTCGAACTCTCGCGCAGCGGTCCTTCCGGCGTGGTCGTGCGGCGTATTCCTTCGCTGCTGGAAGGTGCTGACGTGGGGCAGCTTACGCGCGATGTGTTGAGTGAGCTCGCCGCGCACGGTAGTTCGCGCCGGCTTGAAGAGCTCGAAAACGAACTGCTTTCGACGATGGCCTGCCACGGTTCCGTGCGCGCCGGCCGTCGTTTGGGCATTCCGGAAATGAACGCGCTGCTGCGGGAAATGGAAGCCACCGAACGCAGTGGCCAGTGCAACCATGGCCGGCCGACGTGGGTGCAACTCTCCCTCGCCGAGCTGGACAAACTCTTCCTGCGCGGCAGATAACCCGCGGACTTGTGGGGGCGCGTTGGCGTGCGATCGCGCGCAAGCGCGCTCCTACAAGGAGACCACGTTCAAGAGGTACGTATGATCCGCACGCTCGCCCTTGCTTCCGCTGTTGCCATGGTCACCGGCAACGCCATCGCGGCCGATGACCTCAAAGCGTCGGTGGAAAAGGCCCGCGCCGAACGCCTCGCCGCACTTACCGCGCCGGATGGCTGGCTGAGCCTCATCGGCCTTGAGTGGCTGCAGCCCGGTGCCAATCGCATCGGCAGTGCATCCGACAACGACATCGTCCTTAAGGCGGGCCCGGCGCACCTTGGCACCATCACCCTGGACGATGGCGGCAACGCTACGATCGAACTGGCGAAGAACAGCGGCGCGCTTGTCGATGGCCGCGAGGTGGAGCGTGCCACGCTGGTCGATGATGCGCCGGGCCACACGCCGACGGACGTGCGCTTCGGCTCCGCCCAGTTCTTCGTGATCAGCCGCGATGGCCGCAAGGCGCTGCGGGTAAAGGATGAAAACGCCGAGACGCGCACGCATTTCCTCGGCCTGGATTATTTCCCGATCGACGCGTCGTGGCGCGTCGTGGCCGACTGGGTGCCGTTCGATCCGCCGCATGAGCTGGAGATCAGCTCGGTGCTTGGCACCATCGATAAGGAAAAAGTGCCGGGCAAGGCCGTCTTTACCCGCGACGGCCAGACCTTTGAGCTGTATCCGATTCAGGAAGAACCGAACTCGCTGTTCTTTGTGTTCGGCGACCGCACCAGCGGTAAGGAAACCTACGGCGCGGCCCGTTTCCTCGATACGCCGCTGGCGAAGGACGGCAAGCTGGTCCTGGATTTCAACCAGGCCCGCAACCCGCCGTGCGCTTTCACCCCATACGCCACGTGCCCGCTGGCGCCGCCGGAAAATCGCCTGGATGTGCGGATCACTGCCGGCGAGAAGAATTACCGCGGGCATCCGTAAGGCAGTTAAACGCCCTTGAACGACGGCTTCCGGCGCTCGAGGAACGCTGCGGTGCCCTCACGCATGTCTTCGGTGGAGAAGGCGAGCGCGAAGCCCTGCGTTTCAAACGCCAGGCCCTGGTCGATCGCGCACTCGCCGCCTTCGATCACCGCCTCGAGGATGCCCTTCAGCGCGAGCGGTGCCGCGGCGGCGAGCTGGTCGGCCATCGCATCCACGGTGGCGTCCAGTTCTTCCGGCGCCACGACGCGGGTGACGATGCCGAGGCGCTCGGCACGGGCCGCATCAATCTGCTGGCCCAGCAGGCACAGCTCGAGCGCCACGCCACGGCCCGCCAGGCGGGTAAGGCGCTGGGTGCCGCCAAAGCCCGGGATGAGGCCGAGGCCGATCTCGGGCTGGCCGAACTTCGCCTTCTCGCTGGCCACGCGCAGGTGGCAAGCCATCGCCAGTTCCATGCCGCCGCCCAGCGTATAACCCTGGATCTTCGCCACGACCGGCTTGTCCAGACGCTCGATGGTGAGCATCAGGTCCTGGCCAGCGCGCGAGAACACCTGCGCCTTCGCCGGTGTGAGGGTGGTCATTTCAGCGATATCCGCGCCTGCGACGAATGCCTTCTCGCCGGCACCCGCTAGCACCACCACGCGCACTGCATCGTCCTGCTGGGCCTGGCGGAAGGCCAGGGTCAGCTCGCCGAGCGTCTCACGGTTCAGCGCGTTGAGCTTGTCGGGGCGGTTGACGGTGAGGGTGCGAACGGCGCCGCGGTCGGCGGTGGTCAGGGTGCGGAAGGCCATGGTGATTCCGGCGTGGGGGAAGACGGCGGATGGTAACAGGGGAACTCTTACCCTCCGAAGCCGTCTCAGGCATACGGGCACGGGGTGGCGTCGATGGACTATCCTCCACGCGTGCCCGGGAATCCGGGTCCACGGAGAACGGGATGTCACCCTCGCGTCTGTTTGTCACCGCCATGGCCTTGTGCTGCGGCACGGCCATCGCCCAGTCAGCGCCCCAGGCGCCGGCTACTGGCGCGCCGGCTATCGACAAGACCAAGCTCTCGTACGCCATCGGCTACCAGATTGGTACGCAGTTCGCGAACAGCGCCCAACCCGATGTCGATATCGCCATCCTGGTGAAGGCCCTGCAGGACGGTTACGCCAAGCGCGCTCCAGGCGTGCCGATCGATGTCATGCAGCAGCAACTGGTGAACTTCGACGCCAAGGTGCAGCGCGATTCCGTGGTGGAGTTCCGCCGGGTCGCCACGGCCAACGCGCAGCGCAGCGCGGATTTCCTCGCGAAGAACAAATCGAAACCCGGCGTGGTCACGCTGCCGTCGGGTATCCAGTACAACGTGCTCGCGCGCGGCAACGGCGCACAGGCCCAGGTCACCAGCACCGTGGTGGTGAACTACCGTGGCGCCCTGATCGACGGCACCGAGTTCGACAGCTCCTACGCGCACGGCAAGCCGGTCACGTTCACCGTCAACCGGGTGATCCCGGGCTGGCAGGATGTGATCCCGCGCATGCACGTGGGTGATAAGTGGAAGGTGGTGATCCCGCCGCAGCTGGCCTACGGCGAACGTGGCGAATTGCCACGTATTGGCCCGAACGAGGCGCTGGTGTTCGAGATCGAACTGGTCGACATCCGCCAGTAAGCCGCCCGCGCTAGAATGGCCGACGATATGGCCATCCTTCCCCCTCCGCCCACCAGCCTGCCCCTGACGCCGTGTACGGGCGTATGCCGGCTGGACGCGCGCGGGCTGTGCGAGGGTTGCCTGCGCACCGGCGGCGAGATCGCCGCGTGGCGCACCCTTAGCGATGAGGAGAAGCTGTGGATCATGGACGAGGTGCTCCCGCACCGGCAGGCCGGCTGATGGACGAACTCCTGGCCCGGCTGCACGGTGCGCTGCTTCCCCTGGAGGCTCCCCCGGGGCCGCACGGCTGGAACCATGACGATATGGTCCGGCTCATCGGTGATGTTCCGCGCCGGCGCGCGGCGGTACTCATCGGCATCCGCGACGACCGCGAGCAGAACGTCCTCTTCACCCTGCGCACCGACACCCTGCAACAGCATGCGGGGCAGGTGGCTTTCCCCGGTGGCCGCGTCGAAGCCGATGACGCCGACGTGGTCGCCACGGCGCTGCGCGAGAGCCGCGAGGAAATCGGCCTTGATGAGCGCTTCGTCACCCCGCTCGGTTACCTCGACGCGATGGAGACCATCAGCGGCTTCAGTGTGACGCCGGTGGTGGCGCGCATCGCCGCCGATGCGCCGCTCACGCCGGATCCAGGCGAAGTGGCGGAAGTCTTCGAAGTGCCGTTCGGCTTTTTCACCGACCCGGCGAACCTGCGCCGGTACCGCATGGATTTTCGCGGCCACAACCGCGAGATGGTCGAGTTCCTGCATGCGGGCTACCGCATCTGGGGCGCCACGGCCTCCATGTTGTTCAACCTGCTGAAGCGGATGGGCCACCAGCCATGCTGATTTCACGCACCCTGATCGATGCGGCCACGGCCGCGAACCTGCCCACCGTCGATGTGCTCTTCGTCGATTGCCGCTTCGACCTGGCCGATGCGGGGAAGGGCGATCGCGATTACGCCGAAGCCCATATCGTAGGCGCGGTGCGTGCCGATCTCGACCGCGAACTCGCCGACATGGCCACGCCGGCCAACGGCCGGGGCCGCCATCCGTTGCCGGAACGCGCCGCGTTCGAGGCGTTCCTGTCGCGGATCGGCTGGCGGCCGGATGTGCAGGTCATCGCTTACGACAACGCCGGTGGTGCGCTTGCTGCCGCGCGCTTCTGGTGGCTGGCACGGCTGGCCGGGCTCGAGAACGTCGCCGTGCTCGACGGCGGCTGGCCGGCATGGCTCGCGGCGAAGTTGCCCGTCGACGACCGCGTGCCGGAGCGCACCGCGACCAGCGTGGAAGCCTGTTTCGATAACGCGGGTACGGTCTCCGCGGAAGAGCTCTCCGCGGAACTCGCGAGCGGCCGCTTCGTGCTACTCGATGCGCGCGCGGCGCCGCGTTACCGCGGTGACGTGGAGCCACTCGATCCGGTGGCCGGCCATGTGCCGGGTGCGCGCAACCGGCCGTTCGCCGATAACCTCGACGCGAACGGGCTTTTCCGTCGCCCCGAGGAACTGCGCAAGGCGTTCGAAGCGATCATCGGGCCGCATGCGGCGGACGATGTCGTGCACATGTGCGGTTCGGGTGTTACCGCGTGCCACAACCTGCTGGCGATGGAATATGCCGGGCTTTGCGGGTCGCGGTTGTATGCGCCGTCGTGGTCGGGATGGGTTTCCGATCGTTCTCGGGCGGTGGCGACAGGGGATCATTGATCCCGCGTCGCCGCTTCGTCGCTGATCGCGCGCAAGCGCGCTCCTACAACGGCACCGTCCGCCGTTCGCGCGCCGAAATCTGCGCGGCTTCGATCACACGGATCACGTCGCGCGCTTCCTGCGCGGACACCGGCAGGTCGCCTTCGCCGCGAATCGCCGTTGCCACGCCTTCGTAATACTCGGTGTAACGGCCGGGTAGCGTATCGATCAGGGTGGTCGTGCCGTCGGCATCGGTGAACCGGCCGAACAGCGCGGGATCGTCTTCGCCCCAACCGGTGCCGCCGGGCCGCTTGCCTTCGCGCAACGCCGCTTCCTGGCCATCGATGCCGTATTTCACGAAGCTGCCGCCGTCGCCGTGCACGAGATAGCGCGGGCCGGGATCGCGGACGAGCACCGACGCGTGCAGCACCGCGCGCCGGTGGCCGTAGTCGAGCACCACATGGAAGTAGTCGTCGACTTTTGCGGCGGCACGTTGCTTCGTCACGTCGGCCGTGACCGCCTGGGGCACGCCGAACAGCACCAGGGCCTGATCGATGAGGTGTGCACCAAGGTCGTAGAGCAGGCCTGAGCCGGCCACCTGGGTCTCACGCCAACCCTGTTTGATTTCCGGGCGGAAGCGATCGAAATGCGCCTCGAAGTAAACAACCTCGCCGAGGCGGCCATCCTCGACGAGGCGGCGTACGGTCAGGAAATCGTTGTCCCAGCGACGGTTCTGGAACACCGAGAGCAGCCGGCGCTTCTCGGCGGCCAGCGCGATCAGGGCCTGGGCCTCCGCGGTGTTCAGGGTGAACGGCTTATCGACCACCACATGCTTGCCGGCCTCCAGCGCCGCGCGGGCGAGCGGGGCGTGGGTGTCGTTGGGCGAGGCGATCACGATCAGCTGGAGGGACGGGTCGCTGATCAAATCTTGAGGATTTTCGTATGCCCGGGCCTCCGGGAAGTCGCGCGAAATCTCCTCGATCCGGCGGCTGCCGATGGCCGCGAGACGCAGGCCTTCGGCGGCGGCGATGAGCGGCGCATGGAAGAAAGCGCCTGCCGTGCCGTAGCCAATGAGTCCGGTAGGGATGGGGTGCATGGTCGCTCCGGGCGTGGACAGGCCCCAAGGGTAGCGCGGGCGACCTCAGCGTTTCGTTTAGGATCCTGCCCTTTGTCGCATGCCACCCGGTAAGTCCATGAGTGCCCTCGAAATCGAAACCGCCCCCCGCGCCCGGCTCCCCCGCCAGATCCCCTTCATCATCGGCAACGAAGGCTGCGAGCGCTTCAGCTTCTACGGCATGCGCAACATCCTCACGCCCTTCCTGGTCATGTCGCTGCTGGCCTACCTGCCCGGCGAAGCGCGGGCGGCCGAGGCCAAGGATGTGTTCCACGCCTTTGTCATCGGCGTGTATTTTTTTCCGCTCCTCGGTGGCTGGCTGGCGGACCGGTTCCTCGGCAAGTACCGCACCGTGCTCTGGCTGAGCCTGGTGTACTGCCTGGGCCACGCTTGTCTCGCCGTTTTCGAACACAGCGTCACGGGGTTCTACGCGGGGCTGGCGCTCATCGCGCTCGGCGCGGGTGGCATCAAACCCTGCGTGGCCGCCTTCGTGGGCGACCAGTTCGATGAAAGTAACCGCGCGCTGGCGAAGGTGGTGTTCGATGCCTTCTACTGGATCATCAACGTCGGTTCGTTCCTTGCCTCGCTGCTCATGCCGTTTTTCCTGCGCGAGTACGGCGCGAAAGTGGCTTTTGGCTTGCCCGGTGCGTTGATGTTCGTCGCGACCATCGTGTTCTGGATGGGCCGCAAGCATTACGTGATGCTGCCGCCCACGCGGCATGACCCCCATGGTTTCGCCGCTGTCGTGAAGAGCGCCTTGCTTGCCCGCGCGCCAGGGCGGGGCGGCCGTCCGGGCCTCGCGGTCGCCTGGGCTGCGGTGGCGCTGGCCGTAGCGTCGCTGGCGCTCATGCCCTCGCTGGGCATCGTGGCCACGCTCTGCGTGGCGCTGGTCCTGCTGCTGGCCGGCATGGTCGTGGGCACGCGTCTGCAGCTCGAGCGCGTCCGTGGCGTGCATCCGGACGAGGCGATCGATGGCGTCGGCGTGGTCCTGCGCGTGCTGGTGGTGTTCGCGCTGGTCACGCCGTTCTGGTCGCTGTTCGATCAGAAGGCGTCGACCTGGGTGCTGCAGGCCACCGCCATGCAGGCGCCCGGCTGGCTGCATCCCGCGCAGATGCAGGCCGTGAACCCGGCGCTCGTGCTGTTGCTGATCCCGTTCAATAACCTGGTGTTGTATCCGCTTCTGCGCCGCCTGGGTTTCGAACCCACCGCGCTACGCCGGATGACCGCAGGCATCGCCTTCTCGGCGGTTGCCTGGCTCGTGGTGGGCGCCCTGCAGTTGGCGCTCGATGGCGGGAACCCGGTGCATATCGCCTGGCAGATCCTGCCATACGTGTTCCTGACCATGGGCGAAGTGCTGGTGTCGGCCACGGGGCTCGAGTTCGCCTACAGCCAGGCCCCGCCGGCGATGAAGAGCACGCTGATGAGTTTCTGGACGCTCAGCGTCACCGTGGGCAACCTCTGGGTGCTGTTGGCGAACGCCGGCGTGCGTAACGACACGGTGCTCGCCGGCATCGCCCAGACCGGGCTGGGCACCACCGCTTTCCAGATGTTTTTCTTCGCCGCGTTCGCGGGCGTGGCCGCGCTGGCGTTCGGCCTTTACGCGCGGGGCTACCGCACGGTGGACTACTACCGCTCCACGTAACCTGCATGACGCGGGCGGTATACAGTGCGTGACCGTCTGCGCCGCAGGAGTGCTCCCATGGTTGAACCGAAACACGCCTCGCCCGCGCCTGCCGGCGCCGCGAGCGAATGGCCCGGCAAGGTCGTCCTCGTCACCGGCGGCGCCCAGGGTGTCGGCAAAGGCATCGCACAGGCCGTGCTGGAAGCGGGCGGCAACGTCGTCATTGGCGATCTCGATGCGGAAGCCGGCAAAGCCTGTCTCGATGAATGGAACGTGGGTGAACGCGCGGCCTTCCTCGTGCTGGATGTATCGAAGGAAGCGAGCGTCAAGCGCTTCGTCGAAGGCGCCTTGCGCCGCTACGGCCGCATCGACGGGCTGGTGAACAATGCCGGCATCGCCAACGCGCACAACGATCCGATCGAGCGGATGGACTGGGCCGAGTGGAAGCATCGCCTGGAGACCAACCTCGGCGGCGTCTTCCTGTGCTGTAAGCACGCGCTACCTGCGCTGAAGCTGTCGAACGGCGCGATCGTGAACATCGCATCGTCGCGGGCACATCAGTCCGAACCCAACAGCGAAGCCTATGCCGCCAGCAAGGGCGGCATGCTCGCGTTTACCCACGCGTTGGCGATCAGCGCGGGACCGGTGCGGGTAAACGCGATCAACCCGGGATGGATTGTGGTGGACGACTGGAAGAAGCCCTCGGCACGGAAGAAGCCGAAGCTTTCTGCCGCCGATCATGCGCAGCACCCGGTCGGCCGCGCTGGCGTGCCGCCGGATATCGGGGCGCTGGCGGTGTTCCTGCTCTCCTCGCAAGCCGGGTTCATCACGGGTGAAAACCTCACGGTAGACGGCGGCATCGCACGGAAAATGCAGTACGTATGACGAGAGCCCCTGTAGGAGCGCGCTTGCGCGCGACATCTTTCGCCCCAGTCCCCCATGGCTTGCGGCTCTCCCTCACCCCCGATCGCGCGCAAGCGCGCTCCTACAGAGAGCTATAGCGGTCGAGGGGGATGGTGGTGATCGGGCCGGGTTTGAATTCGGTGCGGCCTTCGTCGAAATCCCATTGCTCGACCAGGCATACCGCGCGGTCCGATGCAGCGTCATGGCGGATGACGTGCACGGCGTTGCTGATGCCTTCGCGGATACGTGTCGAGGTGGCGGTACCGGCCTGCACGGCCCACAACTCGCTGGCGAGCTTTCGTTCCGGCGTATTCAGTGGCCGCACGTACGGCAGGTGGATATGCCCGCCAAGCACGAGGTCTGCCCCTGCGGCTGCCCACGCACGGATCGCGGCGTCATGGTTGATCAGCCGGTTCGCGATGTCTTTCTCGCGGATGACATGAACCGGCTGGTGGGTCACGACGATCCGAAGCTGTGCGTCGTTCGCCTCACGCAGGCGGGCCGCGACACGAGCGACCTGGGCGTCGGAGACTTCGCCGTTCTTGTGTCTGCGTGCGCGGACGGTATTCACCCCGAGCACCAGCACGTCGTCGCTTGAGTGGATGGGCTCTAGCGTGCTGCCGAACACGCGGCGGAATTCGCCAAAGGGATTCAACGCGCGTGCGAGTACGTTGAACAGGGGTACATCGTGGTTGCCGGGCACCACGAGGGTCGGTGACGGATAGCTATCCACGAAGCGCCGCGCCGCATCGAACTGCGCGGGCCGCGCACGCTGGGTGACATCACCCGAAAGGATCACGAGCTGCGGCCCCAGGGTGGTGATCAGCCGGCGCAGCGCATCGACCACCTCAGGCCTTTCGGTACCGAAGTGCGTATCGGAAATCTGGATCAGCAGGCTCAACCCGGGTCCTCCCCGGGCTGGCGCATTCCGTCGGTCACCAGCACGAGTGGGCGTGGCGCGGCGCGAAAGACCACCGGCGGATCCAGCCAGGTGATCTCGCCATCCACCGCCACCTTGAAGCGTTCGCGACGGCGCTTCGGCGTAATGGTGATTTCGCGGAAGGGGAAGCTCACGACATGCTCCGCATCGCCGAGCCGGCCAAGGGCGCCACGCAGGATCAAGCCGAGCATGGTGAGCTTGCCGATCGGCTTCAGCACCAGGCCGGCCAGCGTGCCATCGTTGCGGAACACATCCGTCGCCTCGGGCAGGCCGATTTTTTCCAGTTGCAGCGCGTTGTTGCCCACGAACAGCGTGGGCGTGCGCAGCTGCCTGGTCTGGGTGCCATCGCTGACATCGATACGCAGGGAGCGGTAGCCACGCAGCATGGTTGCCAGACCCGACCACAAGGCCACCAGGCGGTGGCGGCCGAAGCGCTGCTTCCACGCTTCGCGATCCTCCAGCACCTGCGGGTAAAGGCCCAGGCTACCGTTCACCAGGAACAGGCGGTCGTTCACCATGCCCACCTGCACGTTGCGCAGTGTGCCGCGTAGCAAGCCTTCGGTGGCCTCACGCGGATCCGCCGGGATGTTGTGGGTGCGGCCGAAGAAGTTGAACGTGCCTTGCGGCAGGACACCCATCGGAAGCTGCTCGCGCCAGGCGGAACCGGCCACGCAGTTGATGGTGCCGTCGCCACCGGAGGCCACCAGGATGCCGCCTTCGCGTTTGGCGTGGGCGGTGGCTTCGGCCACGACCTCCTTGATGGGGTGCTCTTCATCGATGAGGAAGAACCGGTGCGGCCGGCCGGCCGCTTCCAGCGTTTCACGGATGACCTGCCGTGCGGCCTCGGCATCGCCGCGGCCCGAACCGGCATTCATCACGATGGCAAGGGGCAGGTCATTGGGCATGCGGCTAACGAGACCATCGCCCGCGTGTTGTTCGCATGAAATTACCGGGTCGCGGCACGGCCTTCGCGCATACGAAAATACTCAGCGCTGCCCACGCAAAGGGTCAGCCAGGCGAGCCCCGTGCAGTACCCCGCCATCACGTCGCTGAAGTAGTGCACCTGGAGGAGGATGCGGCTGATCCCGACGAGCGTGATCACCGCGACGGCCGCCACGACGATCGTGCGGTGCAGGCGGGGAGGGCAGAGCACGAGCAGCAGGTAGGCGAGCATGCCGTAGAACACCATGGAGCCGGAGGCGTGCCCGCTGGGGAAGCTGTAGCTGCGCTCGATGATGAAGCCGTGGTCATGCAGCGGGCGTTCGCGCTGGAACCACGCCTTCAGCGCGTTGTTGATCAGCGCCGTTCCGGCAAGGGCGAGCAGCCAGATCGCCGCCAGGCGCAGGTGGCGGCGCACGGCGAGGGCGATGGTCATCAACGCCGCGATGATCGCCAGGGCGATGGGGTTGCCCAGCTGGGTCAGCCAGGCGATGGCGTGCAGCACGGGGCGCGGCATGTTTTCGCGTAAGTCGGTCGCTAGCTGGGCGTCGAAGACGGTCAGGCCCGCCTGTTCGCGCACTTCCACCGCGATCACCGACGCGATCACCAGCGCCGCGACCACCACGGCGACGGCCGTGGTCGGGCGCAGGAAGCCCAGGGCCGCGGCGTCCTGGCCCTCACGGCGGCGCACGGCGCGGCGCCATACGGCATCGGCACCGATCAGGGCGGCGGCGAGCAAGACGCCCCAGAGGCTCAGGGCGTGCCGGCTGATCCATTCCGCATCCATCGTTGGGGTGTCCTCGGCAGGGGAAGCAGGGACCATGGTGCCACGCCAACCTTTCCCGGCCATGCCATCCGGCATTTCCTCACCCATGGGGTGCATGGCAGGATCAGGCACGTTGCCGCGCCGCGGCCGAAACGAAAGGGGAACACACGATGACGCTCAAGCCTGCCCGCACGGCCCTCGTGCTCGCGCTTCTCGCCTGCGGTGCCGCAGCGCACGCCGATAGCGCGCCGCTCGCCCACCGCATCGTCCGCGTCACGCTGGACGGCGCCGCCACCGATGCCGGTACGTCGGGCCGCCTGCTCGTCTTCGCCGCTTCCGCCGACAAGGCAAAGGCCGCGGCAAAGGATGGCAAGGTCGAAGCCGTCGACACCAACCCGTTCCAGCCGAAGGCGGTGTCCGTCGCCGGCCGCGAGGTGACCTGGATCGCGCCCGGCCAGTCCGTCGACCTCGACGCGGATGGTGAAGCGTTCCCCGCGGGCTTCTCCAGCCTGCCGCCGGGCGATTACCTGTTCCAGGCGGTGCTCGACGTCGGTCACGACTACAACTACAGCGGCCGTCATGGTGGCGATCTCATCAGTGACGTCACCCCGGTGAAAATCACCGCGGGCGGTAGCATCCCGGTGCTCAAGCTGAGCAAGAGGGTGCCCGAGCGCGATCCGTGGCAGCTGCCGCCGTCGGCGCCGCAGGCCGTGCGCGATGTGTTGCCGGAAGCGCGCAAGCACGCGCACGCCGAAGTGCTGGAAAGCAAGGCGCTTACCGCCTTCGCCGGGCATCCGCTGTCGATCCGTGCGTGGGTGGTGACGCCGCCGGGTTACGAGCAGGGCACGGCGAAGTACCCGGTGGTGTACGTGACGCACGGCTTCGGCGGCAGCTTCGATCGCTACGCAGGCACGATCGCGAGCGTGTGGGACGCCATGTCGAAGAACCAGATGCCCCCGATGATCTGGGTGCTGCTCGACGAATCCGGCCCTACGGGTACCCATGAATTCGCCGACTCGGTGAACAACGGCCCGTGGGGGCAGGCGCTCACCAGCGAATACATTCCGTGGCTGGAAACGCATTACCGGATGGATGGCAAGACCAGCGGCCGTTTCCTCAACGGCCACTCGTCAGGTGGCTGGGCCACGCTGTGGCTGCAGACGCGCTATCCGCAGATCTTCGGCGGTACCTGGTCGACGTCGCCGGACCCGAGCGATTTCCACGACTTCACCGGCATCGATCTCTACGCGCCGAACGCCAACGCGTACAAGCACGCCGACGGCAGCGCCATCCCGCTCGTGCGCGACAAGGGTGAGGTGATCGCCACGTTCGAAACCTTTGCCCGTCTTGAGCGCGTGCTCGGCGTTTACGGTGGCCAGCTCGCCTCCTTCGAATGGGTGTTCTCGCCGCGCGGCAAGGACGGCCGGCCGATGCCGATGTTCAATCGCGATACGGGTGCCGTCGACGCCAATGTCGTCGCTTACTGGCGCGATCACTTCGATATCGCCCAGCGCCTGCGTACGCAGTGGCCCGCGCTGAAGCCGGATCTCGACGGCAAGATCCACCTCATCGTCGGCACCGCGGATACGTTCTACCTCGACGGTTCCGCCAAGCTGCTGAAGGACACGCTGGACGGCCTGCATGCGAAGAGCGACATCCGCTTCCTGCCGGGCAAGACTCACTTCGACCTCTATACCGAAGGCGACGACCGCCAGGCGCTGCTGAAGAAGATTTCGTGGGAAATGTACGAGGTGGCGCGGCCGGGGCAGGGCAAGCATTAAGGGTTGCGGCGAAGCAGCGCCCTTTCGACCAACGTAGCAAAGCACCCAGCCCCCACCTCGGTTAACCTCGAAAGCCTCCACCGGAGGCGCGACGATGGGCTATGAGGAAAGCTGGCGGCAATCGGTCGATGACCCGGAAGCCTTCTGGGGCGAACAGGCGCGGTTGATCGACTGGCAGACGCCGCCCCAAAAGATCCTCGACCAGTCCAACCCGCCGTTCCGCCGCTGGTTCGTCGGCGGCATGACCAACCTCTGCCACAACGCCGTCGATCGCCACCTGGCCGCACGCGGCGACCAGCTGGCGATCATCGCCGTCTCGACCGAGACGAACACCACCCGCGAGATCAGCTACGCCGAACTCCACCGCGAGGTGAACGCCTTCGCGGCGGTCCTGGTCGAGCTCGGCGTGGCGAAGGGCGATCGCGTCGTCATCTACCTGCCGAACATCGCCGAGGCGGTCTTCGCGATGCTCGCCTGCGCACGCGTGGGCGCGATCCATTCGGTGGTCTTCGGCGGTTTCGCCGCACACAACCTCGCCCTGCGTATCGACGATGCCGAGCCGAAGCTACTGATCTGTGCCGATGCGGGTATGCGCGGCGGCAAGGTCATTCCCTACAAACCGCTCGTCGATGCCGCCTTGCGCGAAGCGGCCGCACCGCCGCCGCACGTGTTGGTCGTGAACCGTGGGCTCGATAAGGGCATGGCGTTTGTCGAGGGGCGCGATGTCGACTACGCCACGCGCCGCGCGGTACATCGTGACACCGTCGTGCCGGTCACATGGCTCGAATCGAACGAGCCGAGTTACCTGCTCTACACCTCGGGCACCACGGGCAAGCCCAAGGGCGTGCAGCGCGACGTCGGCGGTTATGCCGTCGCGCTGGCGCTTTCGATGACCACCATCTTCGACCTGCAACCGGGCCAGGCCATCCTCTGCACGTCGGATGTCGGCTGGGCGGTAGGGCATTCGTATAACGTGTACGGGCCGCTCCTGGGCGGCTGCACCGCGATCCTCTACGAAGGTATGCCGACGAACCCGGATCCCGGCATCTGGTGGAAGCTGTGTGAGCAGTACGGCGTCCGCACGATGTTTTCCTCGCCCACGGGCATCCGCATCCTGAAAAAGCAGGACGATGCGTGGCTGAAGCGCTACGACCTGTCGGCGCTCAAGTGGATCTTCCTGGCCGGTGAACCGCTCGACCAGCCCACCTACGATTGGCTTTCGGGCGGCACCGGCAAGACGGTCATCGACAACTACTGGCAGACCGAAACAGGCTGGCCCGCGTTGTCGTTGATGCCTGGTCTCGATCTCAAACCGGTAAAGCCGGGTTCGCCAGGATTCCCCACGTTCGGTTACCGCATGCGGGTGATCGATGACGCTACCGGTGAAGACAAACCCGCAGGCGAGAAGGGCGTGCTCGTCATCGAGCCACCGCTGCCGCCGGGTTGCCTAACCACCATCTGGCGCGATGACGAGCGTTATACGCGTAGCTACTTCGGCCACTTCAAGGAACTGCTGTATAGCTCGCTGGATTGGGCCGTGCGCGATGCCGACGGCTATACCTTCATCCTTGGCCGCACCGACGATGTCATCAACGTGGCCGGGCATCGCCTGGGCACGCGCGAGATCGAGGAATCCGTCGCCACGCTGGGTGCCGTCGCCGAAGTCGCGGTGGTTGGCGTGGCGGATGACCTGAAGGGGCAGCTGCCTGCGGTGTTCGCGACGTTGAAGCAGGGCGTCACCGATAACCACGACGACGTGGCGAAGGCGATGGAACGCCGCGTGGTCGAGTTGCTGGGTGCGCTGGCGCGTCCAGGGTGCATCTACGTGGTGGGCGCGCTGCCCAAGACCCGATCGGGGAAGCTGCTTCGTCGTTCGCTCCAGGCGCTGCTCCAGGGCACGGACCCGGGCGATCTCTCGACCCTGGATGACCCGAATGCGCTGGAAGAGATCCGCAAGGCGATCGTACGCGGGCCGGACTGCGGCCACCGGCTAGGCTGATCGCGCGCAAGCGCGCGATCCGGGCCGCCGGCCCGGCCGGCCACCGCACCGCAACAATCCTTTATCAAAGGGCCGCGCTAAAATGCCGGTCTTTACGCGGAGACTTTCCATGCCCTTGCCCCCCTCGGCCGGTAGCCGCTTCCGGGCCGCCCTCGCGGCCGAAACGCCCCTGCAGGTCATCGGCGCCATCAACGCCAACCACGCCCTGCTGGCCAAGCGCGCTGGTTTCCGCGCCATCTACCTGTCGGGCGGCGGCGTGGCCGCGGGCTCCCTGGGCCTGCCCGACCTGGGCATCAACACCCTGGACGACGTGCTCACTGACGTCCGCCGCATCACCGATGTCTGCGACCTGCCGCTCATGGTCGATATCGACACCGGCTTCGGCCCCAGCGCGTTCAACATCGCGCGTACGGTGAAGAGCCTGATCAAGTTCGGTGCCGCTGCCTGCCACATCGAAGACCAGGTCGGCGCCAAGCGCTGCGGCCATCGTCCGGGCAAGGAAATCGTCACCGCCAGCGAAATGGTCGATCGCGTCAAGGCCGCCGCCGATGCGAAGACCGATCCGGACTTCTTCCTGATCGCCCGCACCGACGCTATCGCCGTCGACGGCGTCGACGCCGCCATCGAGCGCGCCATCGCCTGCGCCGAGGCCGGCGCCGATGCGATCTTCGCCGAGGCCGCCTACGACCTGCCCACCTACAAGCGCTTCACCGATGCGCTGAACGTGCCGGTGCTCGCCAACATCACCGAGTTCGGCCAGACCCCGCTGTTCAGCACGGAAGAACTCGGCAGCGTCGGCGTGGGCATCGTCCTGTATCCGCTTTCCGCGTTCCGCGCCATGAACAAGGCCGCCGAGAACGTCTACACCGCCATCCGCCGCGACGGTCACCAGCGCAACGTCATCGATACGATGCAGACGCGCGAAGAGCTGTACGACCGCATCGGCTACCACGAATACGAGCGTCGTCTCGACGCATTGTTCTCGCAGAAGGGTTAAGGAGAGTCACGCATGAGCGACACCGCAACCACCACGGGTCCGAAGCCGAAGAAGTCCGTTGCCCTGTCGGGCGTCACGGCAGGCAATACCGCGCTTTGCACGGTTGGCCGCAGCGGCAACGATCTGCACTATCGCGGCTACGACATCCACGACCTGGCCGCGAAGGGCTCGTTCGAGGAGGTCGCCTACCTGCTCGTCCACGGCGTGCTGCCGAACTGGATGGAACTGAACGCCTACCGCGCCAAGCTCAAGCGTCTGCGCGGCCTGCCGGCCCCGGTGAAGAGCGCGCTGGAACTGTTGCCCGCCGCCACGCATCCGATGGACGTGATGCGCACCGGTGCTTCCGTGCTTGGCACCGTGCTGCCGGAGAAGGATGACCACAACGTCACCGGCGCACGTGATATTGCCGACCGCCTGATGGCCAGCTTTGGCTCGATGCTGCTGTACTGGTACCACTTCAGCCACAACGGCAAGCGCGTCGAAACCGAGACGGACGACGATTCGATCGCCGGCC
Source organism: Luteibacter aegosomaticola (assembly GCF_023078475.1). Lineage (NCBI taxonomy): Bacteria > Pseudomonadati > Pseudomonadota > Gammaproteobacteria > Lysobacterales > Rhodanobacteraceae > Luteibacter > Luteibacter aegosomaticola. The sequence continues at coordinate 1,314,227 of NZ_CP095741.1, forward strand.
ATTTCCTGCACGTGCTGCACGGCAAGAAGCCGAGCGAACTGCACGCGCATTCGCTGGATCGCTCGCTGGTGCTCTACGCGGAGCACGAGTTCAACGCCAGCACGTTCACCGCGCGCGTCATCGCGGGTACCGGCTCGGATATGTATTCGTGCATCACCGGCGCCATCGGCGCGCTGCGTGGCCCGAAGCATGGCGGCGCGAACGAAGTGGCGATGGAAATCATCGCGCGCTACCGCGATGCGGCTGAGGCGGAGGCGGATATCCGCGCCCGCGTCGAGCGCAAGGAGATCATCATCGGTTTCGGCCACCCGGTGTACACGGTGTCGGATCCGCGCAACGAGATCATCAAGGAGATCGCGCGCAAGCTTTGCACGGATGGCGGTAACCCGCGTCTGTTTGAGGTGTCGGAGAAGATCGAGAAGCTGATGTGGGAACAGAAGAAGATGTTCCCGAATCTCGATTGGTATTCGGCGTCGGCGTATCACATGATGGGCGTGCCGACGGCGATGTTTACGCCGCTGTTTGTGATTGCGCGTACGTCGGGCTGGAGTGCGCATGTGATCGAGCAGCGTCAGGATGGCAAGATCATCCGCCCGAGCGCGAACTACACGGGCCCGGAAGACCAGACCTACGTGCCGATCGAGAAGCGCTGATCGGGGTTGTTGGCGTCTGAAAAAAGCCCGGCACTAGCCGGGCTTTTTTTATGCCTGCGTTTCGATAAGGCTCGCCTTCGGCTTCGCGTTGGGCGGGCTCGGCCGTTGGCCATCGCGGTAGCGCTCAGACGTCTCTGGAAAGAGCCCTTGGCGCCCACCCTCGCTGCTCAGACAAGTCTCCAACGTTCGACAGGGAGGCCCCTCCGGGGCCATGTACTTATTGCCCTACGGGCGCGAACCGGCGTGCGGACGGGGGTTTGAAACTCGCCATCCATGGCTCGGTTTCAAACGAGCGGCCATCCATGGCCGCTCCCGCCTGTGGCGGCTGTTCCCGTCCGCCCGCCTCGTCTCCGACAACTCGCCTCGAGGGTGGGCGCCAAGGCCTCTCGGACACACTGAGGATTCATGATGGGAAAGCCACCGCCGACAACACGGCTGATCGGGCGGCGTCCCGCACCTGACAAACGACCGAAACACCCGGCCGTAGGAGCCCACCCTGTGGGCGACATCTTTCGCCTCAACGCTCAGGCCCTGTCGCACGGCACGATCGATCAAGGGCCAGACGCCGCAAGATCCGCGGTCTGCCGCGAACGGCGTCGCCCACAGGGTGGGCTCCTACGGGAACGTCGCGGGCACGTCGGTGGGTTTGTACCTCGAGCGACAAGGCCAGCCGCCACGTCCGTGGTGCCGGCTCTCCCATCACACGCCCTCGGTGTCTCAGAGAGCCCTCGGCGCCCACCCTCGAGGCGAGTTTCGCAGGCGAGGGCGACGGGCGGGAACAGCCGCCGAAGGCGGGAGCGGCCATGGATGGCCGCTCGTTTGAAACCGAGCCAGGATGGCGAGTTTCAAACCCCCGCCCGGCGACCGGTTCGCGGCCGTAGGCCAATCAAATACATGGCCCCGGAGGGGCATCCCTTTCGAACGACGAGGACCTGTCTGAGCAGCGAGGGTGGGCGCCGAGGGCTCTCCTGCGACCACGTCCGAGCGCTAAAGCGATGGCGAAAGCCGAGCCCCGCGAAGCCGAAGGCGAGCCCGCTCGTCAGAGCGCCGCAGCGAGCCGCGTAGCCTTGTCGATAGCGCGCTTTGCGTCGAGCTCTGCCGCCACATCAGCGCCGCCGATCAGGCGTACGTCGACACCGCGTGCCACCAGGCCCTCGTGCAGCAAGCGGTTGGGTTCCTGGCCCGCGCAGACGATCACGTTATCGACGGGCAGCACGTGTGCCTTGCCATCCATCGTGACGTGCAGGCCCTCGTCGTCAATGCGCTCGTACGACACACCGCCGAACATCTGCACCTTCTTGTTCTTCAAAGTCGCGCGATGCACCCAGCCCGATGTCTTGTTCAGGCGGCCACCCGGGCGACCCTCCGATCGTTGCAGCAGCCACACCTGGCGTTCCGGTGCCTCCGGCGTGGCCTTCATCAGGCCGCCCGGCGTTGCCATCGTCATATCCACGCCCCATTCCTTCGACCAGCGCGCGACATCCGTGGTCGGGGAGGGCGCGGCTTCGGTGAGGAACTCGGCGACATCGAAGCCGATGCCGCCAGCGCCGATGATTGCCACCTTCGCGCCCACCGGCTTGTTCCCCTGCAGCACGTCGAGATACGACAACACCTTTGAATGCGAGGCGCCTTCGATGGCGAGGCCGCGCGGTGTCACGCCTGTCGCGAGCAGCACGGTGTCGAAGCCGCCCGCGGCGAGCGATTCCACCGAGGCCTCGGTGCCGAGCCGCTGTTCCACACCCGTGGCATCGAGGCGGTGCCCGAAGTAACGCAGCGTCTCGTGGAATTCTTCCTTGCCCGGGATCCGCTTGGCCATGTTGAACTGGCCGCCGATTTCGGTGGCGCGATCGAACAGGGTTACCGCGTGGCCGCGCTCGGCGAGCGTAGTGGCGGCAGCGAGGCCGGCGGGGCCAGCGCCGACGACGGCGACGCGCTTCTTCGCCGTGGTGGGCAGGATCTTTAGTTCGGTCTCGTGGCACGCCCGCGGATTGACCAGGCACGAAGCGAGCTTGTTGCCGAACACGTGGTCGAGGCAGGCCTGGTTGCAGGCGATGCACGTGTTGATCGTCGCCGCCTGGTTGGCCTTTGCCTTGTTCACCCACTGGGGATCGGCGAGCAAGGGGCGGGCCATCGAGACCATGTCGGCATCACCTTCGGCGAGGATCCGCTCGGCGACGTCCGGCATGTTGATGCGGTTGGTGGTGACGAGCGGGATACCGACGTTGCCCTTCATCCGCTTCGTGACCCAGGCGAACGCGCCACGCGGGACGCTGGTCACGATGGTGGGGACGCGGGCTTCGTGCCAGCCGATGCCCGTGTTGATGAGCGTGGCGCCAGCGGCTTCGATTTTCTGCCCGAGGGTGACGATGTCATCCCAGGGCTGGGCGTTGTCGACCAGGTCGAGCATCGACAGGCGGTAGATGATGATGAAGTCCTTGCCCACGGCTTCGCGCATGCGCCGCACGATCTCGACGGGGAAGCGCATGCGGTTTTCCGCGTTGCCGCCCCACTTGTCGGTGCGCGCGTTGGTGCGCGTGGTAAGGAACTGGTTGATCAGGTAGCCCTCGGAACCCATCACCTCGACGCCGTCGTAGCCGGCATCGCGGGCGAGCTTCGCGCTACGGACGAAGGCATTGATCGTCCGTTCCACGCCACCAGCGCTCAGCGCCCGCGGAGTGAACGGGGTGATCGGTGACTTGATGGCCGAAGGGGCCACGGAGAGCGGGTGGTAGCCATAGCGGCCGGCGTGGAGGATCTGCATGCAGATCTTGCCGCCCTCGGCGTGCACCGCCCGGGTGACCTTGCGGTGCCGGGCCACGTGCCAGGGCATCGACATCGTGCCGGACATGGGCTTGAGCCAGCCGCGCAGGTTGGGCGCGATGCCGCCGGTGACGATAAGGCCGGCGCCCCCCGCGGCGCGTTCGGCGAAGTAGGCCGCGAGCTTGTCGTAGTCCTTGGCCTTGTCCTCCAGCCCGGTGTGCATGGAGCCCATGAGCACACGGTTGCGCAGGGTGGTGAAGCCCAGGTCGAGCGGGGCGAGGAGGTGCGGGTAGGACACGGGCGGCGGCTCCGGTTCAAACGATCGTTCGAATGATCCGCTGAGATGGCCTGCGGGGCAAGGGCGGCCGCAGCAAAGGCTGCCGCGACAGTGACATTTTCGGGTCGCCGCACCCGCGTTACGGGCTGTATCAGGCCCGTTACACGGGCATCGATCCATTCAGTTTGCGAAAACCGCGCAAAGCGCGCTGCGGCGCGGTCTCGCCGCAGGAAAGACGCAAGGCACGCAATTTGCTCCCTCCTGTGACCCGGCGCGTTGGCAGGACGCACGGATATACCGAAAAAACAGGGGTTCACGTCGCTCGCTCATCAGGAGATTCTCCCATGCGTAAGACCCTTATCGCCACGGCGATCTGCCTCGCTATCGGATTCGCACTGCCGGCCATGGCCGACGACACCCAGACCGGGGGCGCAGGCCCCTCGGCCCAGCGTCATTCGCGAGCCTATGCCGATAGCTTCAATGACAGCTCGACCAATACCAGCACCAACACGACCACCAACACCACGGCCAACTCGTTCAACACGAGCAACGCCATTGCCAACACCACGCTTAACGGCACGGTGACCGGCAACACCACGTACAACCTCGGCAACATCGCGTCGAACACCGGTAACGCCAATGGCGGACGCGGCGCAGCGGGCGGCGACGCCTGGGGTGCCAGCGGCCACGGCGGCAGCGGCGGTGACGGTGCCAGCAGTGGCAACGCCCGCGCCCGCGGCGCGGCCGGCGGCAGCGCCGACGGCGGCAGTGCCAGTGCCAACGGCGGCAGCTGGGCATGGACGGGCGGTACCAGTGGTGACGGCGGCAACGGCAGCGGTGCTGGCGGACGTGCCAATGGCCGCGGCCCGGGTGCCGACACCACGACGGGCGGATCGCCGACCAATACGGGCGGTGCGTCGGCCAGCACGGGTGGCGCATCCACCGCAGGTGACTCGTCGCCGACGTCGACGGCCGGTAGCGCCACGAGCGGTGCGGGCGGATCGGCCATGGCAGCGAGCGGCGCCGGCGGTTCCGGTGCGGCGGGTGGCGATGGCTCGGGCGGTTCGAACGCGGGTGGCGCCGGTGGTAGCGGCGGTGCTGGCGGTGGGAACAACGTCAACGCCGGTACGTACAGCATGGCAAACGACATGGGTAGCGCGGCGTCCTCCGTCGCTGGTATCGCCAACCTCGCACAGAACTCCGGTGCGAATGGTCTGATCCAGCAGGCTGTGAACGTCCAGGCCAACCTGTCCGTCGGCCCGTAACTGGGCAGTACGTAGCGATGGAACCACGGGGCACCTCCGGGTGCCCCGTGATCCGCAGGGGATCCCCAGCCTCAGGAGCACACCATGTCGATGTTCCGACCCCACTACAGGCACCTCGCCCTCGCCGTGTTGGCCGCGGCGTTTGCCACGGGCGCACAGGCGTCGCCACCGGGCGAGCAGCCACCGGCGTCGTTTGGCACGGCCACACCCGTGGCGCAATTGCAGACGATGACGGGCGGTACGGATACGCACGTGAACAACATCACCAACCAGGAAAGCAACGGCACCGTCGATAACAACTCGAACGTCAGTATCGGCAACGGCGCGAACAACATCAGCGGCAACGCGTTCAACAGTTCGGCCGGCATCAACACGGCGGTGCAGAACTCCGGCAACAACGTCCTCATCCAGAACAACACCATCGTGACGGTAAGGATGCAGTGATGAAGGCGGCCTGCTCCCTTGCCCTACTGCTTTTGCTGGCGAGTCCTTTCGCCATGGCAGGCAAGGCTGAAGTGCAGACCAGCCCGTCGGTGTCTTACCCGCTGAAGCTGACGAGCCTGAAAGAAGCGCGCTTCCGCAACACGATCCGCCAAAAGTACGACTTCAGCTGCGGCTCCGCCGCTGTCGCCACCTTGCTTACCTACCAGTACGCATACCCCATCGACGAGCAGGCCGCGTTCGATGTGATGTATGCGAGCGGCGACCGCAACAAGATTGCCCACGAAGGCTTCTCGCTGCTCGATATCAAGCGGTTCCTCGCCTCCCGCGGCTTCATTGCGGATGGCTTCGACGTACCGCTGGAGAAGCTCGACGAAGAGGGGATCCCCGCGATCGTGCTGATCGACGAGCGCGGCTACCACCACTTCGTGGTGGTTAAGGGTTACAAGAACGATCGCGTCCTCATCGGCGACCCCGCCCGTGGCACGCGGTCCATGTCCAAACGGCGCTTCGACGACATGTGGAAAAACCACATTGTCTTCGTGATCCATAACGAACGCGACCGCGCCATCTTCAACAGTCCGCGCGACTGGGCAGTCGCGCCCGCGGCACCGATTTCCGAGGGCATAGAGCGCAACGGCCTCGGTCCCATCGTGATGCCCAAGCGCGGACCGGGGGATATATGAGCACCCGACGACTCCTGATCGCCACGGCGATCGCGCTAGGCGCATGTGGATCGCTGCATGCGGCCGATTTTCCCGTCAACTACGCGGTGCCGGATGCACGCCTGGATACGATCCGTGGCGGCTTCGACCTGGGCTCGCAGCTGCAGGCATCACTGGGCCTCGAACGCACGGTGATGATCAATGGTGTCGAGGCCATCCGCCAGTCCGTCAATATCCCGGACGTGGCAAAGATCACCGTGGACCAGGCTAACGCCCTGCGCGCGATCATGGGGACGACCTTTGTCACGAACGGTGTAGCTGGCGTAACGAGCAGCGCGATCAGCACGGGGTCGCAATCGCTATCGACGGCTGCGGCGCAAGCGTCGGTACCCACGACGGCGATCGCTTCCACGACCCAGGCGATCAGCGTACCGACCAACCTGGCTGGCATGACCACCCCCGTGGGCGGTTCGTCGCCGAGCCTGGTGGTGCAGAACGCACTGGATAACCAGGCCATCACGGCCACCACCAAGATCGACGCCTCCGTGAATACGTCGCAGATGCTGCAGAACCTGCGCATCGACGAATCGATAAGGGATGCGACGATCCAGTTCCGGGGGAACTAACGCATGTATCGCAATGGCAGGGTGATGCAGGCAAAAACGTGCGTGGGCGCACTGTCGCTCGCGGTCTTACCTATGTGGATCGGCGCGTGCCTCGCGCAGGAATCCGCGACGGTGGATCCCGCACTAAAGGAAAAGATCGAAGCGCAAGGACGAAAGATCGACGCGATGCGTAGCCGCATGGCTGAGCAGCTCGCCGAGCTGGAGCAGATGAAGCGCGAGCTGGCCTCCCAGGAGGTGGCGTACAACGACCTGCGCAAGGCCGTTGGCATGACCGCCCTGGAAGAAGCTCGCGCAACAGGCGCACCGGGTGTGGCCGGCGCGCAGAGTGCTCCTTCACCGCAAGACCAGGTACCGGGCAGCCCGGCGCCTGGCGCGCCCAGCGCCCCGGTATCGCAGCCGGTGGCGGCGACGCAGCCGGTGGGCAAGCGACCGGCAGAGGATGACCGGCCGCCGGAGGTGGCGCCGATCTTCGACCAGCCGGGCGTGCTGACGCCACGCAACAAACTGATCATCGAGCCGTCGTACCAGTACGGCTATTCGTCGAGCGATCGCGTGTCGCTGGTCGGGTATACGGTGATCCCTGCGATCCTGATCGGCCTGGTCGATGTGCGCCAGGTCAAGACCACGACGCAGACGGGTGCGGTGGCCTTCCGTTATGGCCTGACCAATCGTATGGAACTCGAGGTGCGCGTCCCGTACGTGGATACGCATACCGACACGATCAGTCGCGAGATATTCACCGGCACGGCCCAGGACAACCTGTTTACCAACAGCGGCAAGGGCATCGGCGACGTTGAAGCGACCTTGCGTTATCAGATCAACGATGGTGGCGCGGACAAGCCGTATTACATCGGCTGGTTCCGCGCGAAGTCGCGCACGGGTGAAGACCCGTTCGAGGTCACCACCGATTGCGTCACGCGTTGCGTGCAGAACACCACCGGCACCGGCCTTCCACTGAAGGCACCCACCGGCACAGGCTTCTACTCGGCGCAACTCGGCCTGACCTGGCTGTATCCGTCTGACCCGGTCGTGTTCTTCGGCAACTTCAGCTATCTGCACAACTTCGAACGCAAGGATGTCAGCCGCAATGTGCTCGGTTCCGGCAAACAATTCCTCGGTGATATCAAGGCAGGCGACATCGCGGACATCAGCGTCGGCATGGGTTTGTCGCTGAACGAGAAGGCATCGATCAGCATTGGCTACGACCAGGCCTTCGTGGGTCGCACGCAACAAAACGGTCATCCACTGGCGGGTTCAGCCCGATCAACGCTCGGCTCGCTCTTGATCGGCGGCTCGTATCGCTTCAATGAAAAGGAAACGCTGAACATCACACTCGGCGTCGGTGTGACGCGCGACACACCGGACACCACCGTCACTGTGCGTGTTCCGATCACGCTCTAGGCAGAGTATCGCCGACAGGGTCGCTCCCACCAGGGGAGAGCTTTAAAAGGGCCGGGATCCTCGTATCCCGGCCCTTTTGACTGGCGGGTGCGACCCTGTCGGCGATGCTCTGTTCACATGCTCCCACCACTGCGCGCATGAACGGCATGCGAACGCGCAGAGGTTCCCGTGCACGCGATGCACACATAACGGATCGTTAAGCTTTCAAACGGGGGTTTCAACCACATCGAAAAACTTGGCAGGAATTTCGTACATGCGCATTCGTCAAAAACGTTTCGGCAAGGTCGCCTCGGGACTTGCCCTTGCATCGCTCGCCTTCTTCGGTGCTGCCGCGCATGCGCAGGACAGCGAGAAGAAATCCCAATCACCCGCGCTCGACAACGTCAGCCTGTGGGTTGGCGGTTACTACACCAGCAACGACACCACGCTCGGTGGCCAGACGCGAATCCTGAACAGCAATGGTGATGTCAATCTCGAGAAAGATCTGGACTTCAAGAAGCACAAGGCGGTGCCGCGCGTGCGCCTCGACTTCCTGATCGGCGAACACCAGGGCTTCACCTTCGATTGGTACGAAGTGGATCGCTCGCATTCGAAGACGTTCAACGAGTCCGTTAACGTGCTCGGCCAACCGATTACGGCCTCGGCCTTCGCGAAGGGCGACCTGAAGTTCAGCTTCGGCAGCGCGGCGTACAAGTGGTGGTTCGGTACGGGCAACGACGTGTTCGGCGTCGGCCTGGGTGCCGCGTACTACAAGGTGAAGGGCAGCATCGATGCGTCGGTGACGGCGCTGGGCCAGACCCAGTCGCAGAGCTCGTCCACCGATCTCGATGCCTGGGCGCCCAACCTGCAGCTTGGCTGGCGCCATGCGTTTAACGACCAGTGGCGCATGTACATCAATGCGTCGGGCGTGAAGAAGAATGGTGGCCAGCTCAATGGCCACATCTTCGACACAGCGATTGGTCTTGAATGGTTCCCGTGGCAGAACGTCGGCTTCGGTGCCGAATACGCCTACACCCGGATCAAGCTCCACCAGGACAAGAGCCGTTACGATCTCGACCTGGACATGAAGCTCAACGGACCGGCCGCCTACGTGCGCTTCCGGTTCTGACCAGCCGGTTGGTGGCGGGCTCCGGCCCGCCACCCTTGCCGGGGGGAATCCAAGGCCGCCTCAAGGCGGCCTTTTTTATGCCCAGGGGCGTTAAGTCGTCGCGGGGCGCTTGCGCTGGCCGAACCAGCCCAGGGCCACCACACCGGCCACCAGCACGGCATCGAGCGTCCACGGCGCCCACGGGCGCGCCTCGAACCACGGGGCAAGCAGGTGGTCGTGGGCGATCATGCGGGCGGCCGTCCAGGCGATCGCTGCCGCGCCAACGTAGACCACGATGGGGAAGCGCTCGATCAGCTTCAGGATGAGCGTAGAGCCCCAGACGACCAGCGGGACGCTGATGGCGAGGCCCAGCACCACGAGGCCCATGTGGCCCTTGGCGGCGCCGGCGATGGCCAGCACGTTGTCCAGGCCCATGAGGGCATCAGCCACGATGATCGTGCGGATCGCGGCCCAGAAGCCCTTCGCCGGGGCGATATCCGGATCGTGGTCCTCGTGCTGGAGGAGCTTCCAGGCGATGGGCAGGAGCAGCAGGCCGCCGGCCAGCATCAGGCCCGGGAGCTTTAGCAGCCAGATCACGGCGAAAGTGAGCAGGATCCGCAGCGCGACGGCACCGAACGTGCCCCAGAACACGGCCTTCTTCTGCAGCTCGCGGGGGAGGTTGCGGGCGGCGAGGGCGATGACGATGGCGTTGTCACCCGCCAGGACCAGGTCCAGCAGGATGATGGCGGCGAGGCCGGAGAAAAATTCAGGAGTGAGGAAATCCATGGGGCTGCCTTCGCGCGCTTCGTGGACCAATGCGGCGGCGACGGGTACGCGCGCCCGTCTCCACCGCAAAAGTCTCGTTCCCGGCGCGAAGCCGCCGCGACGACCGGGGCGCTGTGGCGCCCGTACTGACGATCGTTGCGCACGGGGCAGGGTGCCCCGCGGAACTACTCCCCTTTGGGTTGTAGTGCGCCCATTCTGCGGGTTCGGTTGCGGCGCGGCAAGACACCCCCGGGGGGTCACCGGCTAAAATGTGCGGCTTTCCCACCCACACCCTCGCGAGTGAAGCCCATGAGCGCACACGACATCCGTTCCGCCACGCGTCCCGACCCGGATCAGCCGATGGTGGACATCGCCAACTACGTCGCCGATTACACGATCGAGTCGAAGGAGGCTTACGACACCGCGCGTTACATGCTGCTCGACTCGCTGGCCTGCTCGGCGCTGGCCATGAAGTTCCCGGACTGCGTGAAGCACCTCGGCCCCATCGTCCCGGGCCTGACCATGGAAGACGGCGTCCGCGTGCCGTTCACCTCGCACGTCCTCGACCCGGTCCAGGCCGCGTTCGCCATCGGCACCCAGGTCCGTTACCTCGACTTCAACGACACCTGGCTGGCCGCCGAGTGGGGCCACCCGTCCGATAACCTCGGCGCCATCCTGTCGGTGGCCGACTACCTGTCGCGTAAGGCAGTGAAGGAGGGCGGCAAGCCCCTCACCGTCCGCGACGTGCTCGGCTACGCCATCAAGGCCCACGAGATCCAGGGTTGCTACGCGCTGAAGAACAGCTACAACCGCGTCGGCCAGGATCACGTAATCCTCGTCCGCCTGGCGTCCACGGCCGTCACCACGGCCATGCTGGGCGGCGGTAAGGAGCAGATCACCACGGCTGTCTCGCACAGCTGGATCGACAACGGCGCCCTGCGCACCTACCGCCACGCCCCGAACACGGGCCCGCGCAAGAGCTGGGCCGCGGGCGACGCCTGCCGCCGCGCCGTCACCCATGCCATCAACGCCGTGTACCGCAACGTGGTGGGCTACCCGTCGGCCCTGTCGGCCAAGACCTGGGGCTATTACGACGTGGCCTTCAAGGGCAACGCGTTCGAGTTCGAGCGTCCGTTCGGCAGCTACGTGATGGAGAACGTCCTCTTCAAGATCAGCTTCCCGGCCGAATTCCACGCCCAGACGGCCGTGGAGTGCGCCATGAAGCTGCACGCCGAGGTCGGCCACCGCCTCGACGAGGTCGAGCGCGTCGAGATCCAGACCCAGGAAGCCGGCGTCCGCATCATCGACAAGACCGGCCCCCTGGCCAACTACGCGGACCGCGACCACTGCATCCAGTACATGGTGGCTGTCCCGCTGATCTTCGGCCGTCTCACCGCCGACGATTACAACGACAACATCGCCGCCGATCCGCGTATCGACGCCCTGCGCGACAAAATGACCGTGGTGGAGAATCCGCAGTTTACGAAGGATTATTTCGACCCCGAAAAGCGTTACATCGGTAATTCGGTGCAGGTTTTCTTCAAGGACGGCACCAGCACGCAAAAAATCTCGATCGATTTCCCGATTGGCCACCGTAATCGCCGGGCCGAAGGCATTCCGGTTTTGCTCAAGAAATTCGAATCCGCACTGCGCGCCGAGATGTCCGCGGACCGCGTTGAGAAGGTCCTGAACATCACTTCCGTGCCGGAAAAGCTTGATGCCATGCCCATTCACGAGTTCATGACGCTCTTCACGGCTTGATAATGGCCGTGACTCAAGTATGAACGGCTGGCGGCAGGCTTCGCTCAAATGTTGGATTTTTGCTAAACTGCCGCCGCCCGTTGAAGGGGTAACAAAGCGAGGGACAGCCTAAGTCCCCGGATTCGACAAGAGTTTTGACGCGCGATTTCCGTCTGGGGTGGAGCGCGGACGCGAATACCAATAATGAGGAGACACCGATGAAACGTAAGGGCTTGTTTTTGCTGATCGGCTTGGCCCTGGGCGGCGTGGGTGCCGTCCATGCGCAGGAATCCGCTGACACCGCGGGTAACGGCTATGACGGCCGCTGGTACATCGCCCCGACGGTTGGCGGTTACTACAACGACACCGACCGCAACACCAACAGCCGCCAGGTTTACTACGGCCTCGGCGTCGGTAAGTTCATCTCGAGCAACGCTTCGATCGACATCTTTGCCGATCGCACCAAGCGCGATAACGATGGCACCGGCCACTGGGCGAACAACAGCTACGGCGTCGCCGCTCGCTTCTACGCTGGTGCGTGGGACAGCTGGCGTCCGTACCTGCTCGCTGGCGTGATGGGTTCGTACCACCACAACCCGTCCGACAACGGCTGGTCCCCGGCTGCTGAGCTCGGCGTCGGCGTGTCGAAGACCATCACCGACAGCTCGGATTTCCGCGTTGAGGCTGGCTACCGCTACGATTGGGACGACAAGACCAACGACGGCGAGAACGGCTACGGCGACTGGTTCCTCGGCTTCTCGATCGTCTCGCGCTTCGGCGAGCCGCCGGCAGCTCCGGCTCCGGCCGCTGCTCCGCCCCCGGCCGCTCCGGATTGCTCCACCCTCGACAGCGATGGCGACGGTGTGAACGATTGCGACGACAAGTGCCCGGCCACCCCGGCTGGCACCATCGTTGGTCCGGATGGTTGCCCGCAGAAGGTCGTCATCGACCTGCGCGGCGTCAACTTCAAGTTCGACCGTCCGAAGAAGGGCGAGACGAACATCGGCCCGACCCTGCAGGAGCCGACCAGCGAGTCGCTGGGCGTCCTTGACCAGGCTGTCGACACCCTGCAGCGTTACCCGCAGGTCAAGGTCACCGTTGCTGGTTACACGGATAGCGTCGGTAAGGATGCGTACAACCAGTCGCTGTCCGAGCGTCGCGCCAAGATCGTGTTCGATTACCTGACCTCGCACGGCATCACTGCCGATCGCCTGGAAGGCCCGATCGGCCACGGCGAGAGCAACCCGATCGACACGAACGACACGGCCGAAGGCCGCGCTCGCAACCGTCGTACGGAACTGCAGGTTCAGCAGTAATCCGTTCCTGATCGGTAGCAACACAAAAGAGCCCGGCGAAAGCCGGGCTCTTTTTTTGTGCCTGCCTGATACGGCTCGCCTTCGGCGTCGCGTTGGGCTGGCTCGGCCTTTGGCCATCGCTTTAGCGCTCGGACGTGGTCGCAGGAGAGCCCTCGGCGCCCACCCTCGCTGCTCAGACAGGTCCTCGTCGTTCGAAAAGGAGTGCCGCTGACGCGGCAAATGTACTTATTGCCCTACGGGCGCGAACCGGTCGCCGGGCGGGGGTTTGAAACTCGCCATCCTGGCTCGGTTTCAAACGAGCGGCCCTCCATGGCCGCTCCCGCCTTCGGCGGCTGTTCCCGCCCGTCGCCCTCGCCTGCGAAACTCGCCTCGAGGGTGGGCGCCGAGGGCTCTCCGAGGCACTGAGGTTTCGTGAGAGGAAAGCCGGCAACGGGGCCGTCGCGGCATGCCTTCTCGCCAGAGGTACAAACCCACCCCCTGTAGGAGCCCACCCTGTGGGCGACGCCGTTCGCGACAGATTCCGGATCTTGCGGCGCTTGGCCCCTGATCGGTCGTGCCGTGCGACAGGGCCTGAGCGTTGAGGCGAAAGATGTCGCCCACAGGGTGGGCTCCTACGGCCGGGTGTTTCGGTTGTTTGTCAGGTGTGGGGCGCCGCGAGGTCGGCCGTGTTGCTGGCGGTGGCTTTCCCATCATGAAACCTCAGTGTGTCCGAGAGGCCTTGGCGCCCACCCTCGAGGCGAGTTTCGGAGACGAGGCGGGCGGACGGGAACAGCCGCCGCAGGCGGGGCCGGCCATGGATGGCCGGTCGTTTGAAACCGAGCCAGGGATGGCGAGTTTCAAACCCCCGTCCGCACGCCGGTTCGCGCCCGTAGGGCAATAAGTACATGGCCCCGGAGGGGCATCCCTGTCGAACGTTGGAGACTTGTCTGAGCAGCGAGGGTGGGCGCCAAGGGCTCTTTCCGGAGACGTCCGAGCGCCAACGCGATGGCCAAAGGCCGAGCCAGCCCAACGCGAAGCCGAAGGCGAGCCCTATCGCCTTGAGCCCCAGTCACCAGGCATAACGAAGCCGTCCATACCAGTACGCGCCATTCGTACCGATCGGCGAGATCACGTCGTACGGGAAATTGCCCGCATAGGCGATGTCAGGAATCGAGCGCTTCGGGTACTGGTCCGTGATGTTCTGGCCGCCGAGAGCCAGCGACAGGCCATCGGTCGCATGCCACTCCGCCTCCGCATCCAGCTGCCAGCGCGCACCATACGTCTGCTTCGGCACAAAGCCATCGCCAAAATCGAACACACGCGTCGTCGCACCCTGGCGCGTCAGCCGGCCAAGCAACGACCAGCGCGGATGATCCCAGCGCGCCGTAAACGAACCACGCTGCCGCGGCGCCGCGTCGGTCAACGTATTGCGCTCCTCCACGCCGAACAGCACCGCATCGGCGCCAAGTTCCGCCAGCGCGGCGGGCGTGTCGCGCACTTTCCGGATCGACGTGCGGTTGTAGCTATACGTCGCCGTCAGCGTCAGGTTGCCGCCGTAGACAGGCTGCCGGTAGTTCGTGACCAGCTCGGCACCACGCGTGCGCGTATCGACCGCATTGGTGAAGAACGACACGCTCTGCACACCCTGGGCACCGAAGCGCGCGGCGATGTAGTCCTCGAGGCCATCGGGGGCGATAGTCTCCGACAGCGTGACGCGGTGGTCGACATCGATGCGATAGATATCCAGCGAAGCATCGAAGCGGTCACCCGCGCGTGCGGTAATGCCGAGACTGATGTTTCGCGATTTCTCAGCCTTGAGATCGGTGGCACCAAGGCCACGTGCGATCGGGTTATTCACGGAAAGCACGCGTCCCTGCACGAGTTCGCCGTTCGCGCCGTAGCCCGTGGTGGTGGATTCAAAGCCGACCTGGCTGAGCGAAGGCGCGCGCAGGTTGTTCGATACGGCGCCACGCAGCGCGATGGCATCGTTGAACGCGTAGCGGCCGCTGAGCTTGCCGGTCCATGCGCTACCGAAATCGTTGTAGTGCTCATAACGCGCGGCGGCATCGGCGAAGAAGCGATCCGTCACGTCGCCGGAAAAGTCGATGTACGTGGCAGCGACGTTGCGGTGGAGATCCGCCGTGTCCTGCGGGGTCAGGCCACCACCCGCCTGCGCACCGGTGGGTGCGCCGATGATGGGGCCTACTGCGTAGGACGCCGGGTCGCCGGCGAAGGTCTGGAAGCCTTCGCGGCGGAACTCGGCGCCGGTGGCCAGGGTGAAGAGCTGGCTACCCAGCCCGACGGTGCGGGTGAGGTCGAGGTTTGCCGTGCCCTGGCTGTTCTCGTACTTGCCCACGTCGAAATGCGTGGGGCTGGCGTCGCCCAGCGAGACGTTTACCGAATCGCGCAGGTCGTAGTCGAAGGTGTTGCGACCCCAGGTGAGGCTGCCGTCGATATCCCATTCGCCCGCACGGCCACGCACGCCAGCGGTCACGTTGACGTCGCGGTTGTAGCCCAGCGACTCGGGGCGGTAACCGTCGGGGTAGATCGACGGTACGTTGGCGTCGCTATCGGGGTAGCGGAAGTAGTTGTCGCCGACCGTGCGCCGCCGCGTATACGTGCCGAAGGCATACCCGCGCACGCCGTCGCTGAAAGGCAGTTCGGCGTTGAACCAGCCACTGTAGTTCTCGTTGCGCGGATCGCCTGCCGCGTAGTTGCGTTTGCCCTGGAGGGCCAGGTTGGCGGGGGAGGGGTTCTCCCACGAAGGAATCTGGTCGGGGCCGGCGCGGTTCGTGGCGTCGCGGTTGTTGCCTTCGATGCCGCCGCGCAGGAAGCCATCGCTGCCGAGTTTGGTGCCAGCCTTCGCGCTGACGTAGCTGCTCTGTCCGTCCGTGATATCCCGGTCGCCCGGGCGGAAATGCGTGTGGTAGGCCCCGT
Source organism: Luteibacter aegosomaticola (assembly GCF_023078475.1). Lineage (NCBI taxonomy): Bacteria > Pseudomonadati > Pseudomonadota > Gammaproteobacteria > Lysobacterales > Rhodanobacteraceae > Luteibacter > Luteibacter aegosomaticola. The sequence goes on from NZ_CP095741.1 coordinate 1,330,139, forward strand.
ACGTAGCGTCCACTTCGCCACCCGAGGGAGAGTCGTCGAGGATGATGTTCACCACGCCGGCAATGGCGTCCGAGCCGTACTGGGCACCCGCGCCGTCGCGCAGCACTTCGATGCGCTTGATGGCGCTGATGGGGATAGCGTTGAAATCCACCGGTGTCGTACCGCGGCCGATCTTGGTATCGGTATTGACCAGGGCGGAGGTGTGGAAGCGCTTGCCGTTCACGAGGACGAGCACCTGGTCCGGGCTCATGCCGCGTAGCTGGGCCGCGCGCACGTGGTCGGAGCCGCCCGAATTGGATTGCCGCGGGAAGTTGAACGAGGGCAGGAGCGTCGCCAGCGCCTGGCCGAGCTCGCCATTCACGGCGCCGGCAGCGCGGAGGTCTTCCGGGGTGAGGACATCGATCGGCACCGGCGAGTCCAGCACGGTGCGGTCGCGGGCGTGCGTGCCGGTGACGACCACCTGGTCGAGTGTCGTGGCGGCAGGCTTGTCGGCCTGCTGGGCCTGCGCGGCGGTGGTGGTTACAACGGCGGCGATAGCAAAGGCAAGGCGGGAGCGGCGCATCGGGGGTCCTGGTATGGGGCGTGCGCCGTCGTTCCCGCTGTCGTGGCGGGTGGCGCGTCAAAGCAGGGTGGGAACCGCTGGGTTCCGGTGGTCAGGCCATGCTGGCCAGGCAACATCGCCCGCAAGCCGCGTGGCGGCCCGGCATGGCTTGCTGGCTGGTCGAGGTGCGTGTCATGGTGCCCTGGGGTCCGCAGGATCGTGCGGAATGTGCGACATTTGTTGCATCGCAGTGTAGGCTGTGTCAATAGCTCGGACGTCTGGCCGTATGGACGTCCATAACCCATTCGTTCCGGATAACGCATGAAAACCATTGCAGGCCTCGTATTTGCCGCATCGCTCCTGCTCGCGGGTTGCGTGACGCCGCAGGGCCATGGCGCCCCGTCGACCGCCGCGTCTTCGACGCTCGCTGGCGATGCCGCCCATCCGTCGAGCACTGCGGGCTGGGTGCGTACGGAGCTCTACTTCGGTCTCGGACTGGAAGGTACGAACAGCGGCGTCGATGAAGCCGGCTGGCGTGCGTTCCTGGATCGCGAAGTGACCTCGCGCTTCCCGGATGGCCTCTCCGTCGTCGACGTGTACGGCCAGTGGCAGGGCAAGGGCCAGGCCCAGCCGGAGCGCCTGCGTTCGAAGCTCCTGTTGCTCATGTACCCGGATACACCCGCACACCGGGCCGACGTCGAGGCGATCCGCGCCGCGTGGAAGGCGAAGACGGGCGATCAGTCGGTCCTGCGCGTCACCCAGCCGGCCGAGGTGTCGTTCTGATGGCTACGCCTTCCGTGACCGCGCGCCGCCGGGCCTTCGGCGGTGGTGACCTCAACGGCGTGCTTGGCCTCGTCGTCGACAACCTCTCGATCCTCGCCTTCCTTGCCACGGCGCTCGTCGGCATCTTCGGCATGCCGTCGGATATCGTGTACCGGCGCATGTTCCCGGGCACGGCGCTGGGCGTATTGCTGGGCAACCTCGCCTACACCTGGATGGCGCGGCGCCTGGCCGCCCGGACGGGCAGGGCTGACGTGACCGCCATGCCGCTCGGCCTGGATGCCCCCACCAGCATCGCCATGGCCCTGCTGGTGCTCGGCCCGGCCTTCGTGGGTTACAAGGCCTCCGGACTGGATCCCGTCGCGGCGGGCGAAGCCACCTGGCGGCTCGGCATGGCCTCGCTGGTGGTCATGGGCGTGTTGAAGTTCATCCTCTCGTTCTTCGGTGCGTGGGTGCAACGCTCGGTACCGCGCGCTGGCCTGCTGGGCTCCATCGCCGGCATCGCGCTTGTGCTGATGGGTTTCCTGCCGCTGGTCGAGATCATGCGCGTGCCGGTCGTGGGCTTCGCCGGGCTGGGCATCGTGTTGTACGCCCTGGTGGCGAAGCGGCGGCTCCCGTTCGGCACGCCGGGCGTCCTGGCGGCGGGTGTCGTCGCCGTGGCGCTGTATTACGGCCTGGGGCCGCTTGGGCTACTCGGCACGGGTTACCACGCCCCTGCGGCATGGGAATGGCGCCTGGGCTTCCCCTGGCCGTCGCTGGGCTTCCTCGCGGGCTTGCCGGCGACCGTGCCCTACCTGCCGCTGATCCTGCCGTTCGGCCTGCTCATGGTGGTCGGTGGCATCAACGTGACCGAGAGTGCCCGCGCGGCAGGCGACGACTACTCGACCCGCGACATCTTGCTGGTGGAGGCGCTGGCTACGCTGGTCGCAGGTATTTGCGGTGGTGTCGCGCAGACCACGCCCTACATCGGCCAGCCGGCGTACAAGGCGATGGGCGCGCGCACCGGCTACACGCTGGTCACCGGCCTGATCATCGGGCTGGGTGGCGTGTTCGGCTACCTCTCGAACCTGGTGGAGCTGTTGCCGGTCGCGGTGCTGGCGCCGATCCTGGTGTTCGTTGCCATCGGCATCACCGTGCAGGCATTCGAAGCGGTACCACTGCGCTACGCCGCCGCCGTGGTTTTCAGCTTCTTCCCGGCTATCGCACGCATGTTGGCGATCAAGCTCGGTGATCCGTCGGTCGTCGATCCCGCGCACTTCGCCACGCTGTTCGGCGATGGCAGCCACGGCATTTCCGATATGGCGGTGATCGTCATCCTCGGTAACGGCTTCATCATCACCTCGATGGTCTGGGCCAGCTTTGTCGTCGCCATGATCGATGGCCATGTGCGTAAGGCGGCGGGCATCGTCGCGCTTGGCGGTGTGCTCACGGCATTCGGCGTGATTCATTCGGTGCAGCCGATCGGTGCGGTGTATCTGCCCTGGCTGCTCGATCCCGCGTCGCGTGCGCTGGTGTGGCAATTTGTCGGGGCCTATGGCGCGCTCGCCATCGTGCTGTGCCTGCTGGGTATTCGTGAGAGCGGCGCCCGCGCGGCCACGTAGGCATCGGCCTTCTTTGTGTAGGGGTGGCCGTTCACGCTTGAATTACGGGGGTGGCGCGGTCACCCTTGGGGCTTGTTTCCCCAAGAGGCCTATCCCCATGCCACTTTCTGATCTGACGTCCCTGCCGGGCGTTACCGCGTCGCCGGATATCGCCACCCGGCGCTATGTGTTCAACCACACCATGATCCGCGTGCGCGATCTCGATGTGTCGCTCGATTTCTATACGCGCGTGCTCGGCTTCACGCCGGTCTACAAAAACGTGTTCGAAGACGCGGCGTTCACCATCGTGTACCTCGTCCTGGTGGGCGATACCTCGGTCATTCCCGATGAAGACGACGCCCGCAAGCGTTGGGTGCTGAGCCAGCCGGGCGTGCTCGAACTCACCCACAACCACGGGACCGAGAAAGAAGCGAAGACCCCGTACCACAACGGCAACACGGAGCCGCGCGGCTTCGGCCACCTGTGCGTCAGCGTGCCGGACGTGAAGGCCGCCTGTGCCCGCTTCGAGGCGCAGGGTGTCACCTTCCAGAAGCGTCTTGCCGATGGCCGCATGAGCCACATTGCATTCATCCGTGACCCGGACGAATACTGGATCGAGATCCTGCAGCCCACGCCGCTAGACTGATCCTGTTCTTCCACCCGGAGCCCCCATGTCCCCGCGACTCCCGCCAGTCACGCGTAACCTGCTGATCGCCAATCTCGTCCTGTATGTCGCGCAGGTACTGCTCAACGACGACAACACCATGGCGATCACGCGCTGGCTGGGGCTGTGGCCGATCGGCCACGATATCGCGGTGAACATGGGCGGTGGCGATGTGGCCGGGCTGGGTTTCCGGCCCTGGCAGCTCGTGTCTTATGCGTTCCTGCACGGCAGCATCATGCACATCCTGCTGAACATGTACCCGCTGTACATGTTCGGTGGATTGCTTGAGCGCGTGATGGGGGCGCGGCGTTTCACGATCTACTACTTCGTGTGCCTGCTCGCGGCCGGTGTCGCACAACTGGGTGTGCTGTACTTCTTCCAGCCCGACCAGATGTACCCCACGGTCGGCGCGTCGGGTGCGATCTTCGGTCTGCTTGCGGCTTTCGCGGTGTTGTTCCCGCGCGAGAAGCTCATGCTGATTCCGATCCCGGTGGGGATCCCTGCGTGGCTGTTCGTCACGCTGTACGGTGCCGCCGAACTGATCTTCGGCGTCACCGGTACCTTGAACGGCATTGCGCATTTCGCGCATCTGGGCGGCCTTGTCGCTGGCCTGGCGTTGCTCTGGGCGTGGGGCGTTCGGCCACCACGCCAGAGCTGACGGGCTGCCTCAGCGCAGCGCGAGGAAGTCCGGGCTAACCACGAAACGCACCGCATCAAGGCGCAGGCGTGCTTCAGGCAGGGCATCGAGCAGCGCGCTGCGTTCCGCCGCCACGGCCTGGATCTCGGCTTCGGTGATCGACGGATTCACCTGGCGCAACGCCAGCAGACGGCTGAACTCGGCATCGAGTTCGGCCTTCGCCACTTCCGAGGCTTCGATCTTCAGCACTTCCGCGCGGCCCTCGGCGAGGTCCTTCGCGTGCTCGAGCATCGGCGGCACCAGCTTCGACAGGAACTTGCGGTAGCGTGCCACGTCGATATTGCGATCGGCCGCGCGGCGCAGGGCCACGTCGCTGGGGCGGAAGTTCGGGCGCTCGGTGAGCTTGGTATCCACGCAGATCATCAGTGGCGTCGTCGGCAGGAAACGGCCGGCATCGAGCTGGCGATCGGCGACCACTTCCAGCACGTACACCGACTGCAGCAACGCGGTGCGGACGGGCAGGTTGTCGTCGACGAGGAAGGCGGCATTACCCGTCTCGCCCGAGACCAGCAGATCCACGGCGGCAAGCACCATCGGGTGGTCCAGGCGCAGGAGCGGCAGGTCTTCGCGGGCCAGCGCCGTATCGCGCGAGAAGGTCACCGACAGCGGACCCTCGGCGAAGCCGGGCAGGCCATCCGTCGAGAGGTACTGCGGATCGAGCAGGGTGATGTCCTTCGCCAGCTCTTCGGCATGCACGCCGTACATCTCGAACAGGCGCTGGATGAAGGCATCGCGCGAGGGATCGTTATCGTCGCGGGCGAAGCTGCTGGCGAGGGCGTCTGCGTGCGGATCGCGGCTGGCAGCGAGTTCGAGCAGGTGGTCGCGGCCGGCGTGGATCAGGGCCGAGAGCTCTTCGTGTGCGCCGCGGGTTTCCGCGATGAGCGCATCCAGTTCCTGGTCACGGTTGTCGTCTTCGCGCGCGTGCTCATCGGCAAGCGTCGAGAGCAGGCTACCGAAGCGGCGCAGCAGCTCGCGACCATCGGCCGGGCTGGTGCGGAACGCGTCGAGGCCTTCGTCGTACCAGCGCGCGAGGATGTGCTGGGCGCTTTCCGACACCACGGGAACGTGGATGACGATGTCGTGCTTCTGGCCGATGCGGTCCAGACGGCCGATACGCTGTTCGAGCAGGTCGGGATCCAGCGGCAGGTCCCACATCACCAGACGGTGGGCGAACTGGAAGTTGCGGCCTTCGGAACCGATCTCGGAACAGATCAGCAGGCGCGCGCCATCCGGCTGCGCGAAGAACGCGGCATTGCGGTCGCGCTGCACGATGCCAAGGCCTTCGTGGAAGCGCGCCACGCCGACGCCGCTGCGCGTACGCAGGGCGTCTTCGATCGCCATCACCTTGCCCTGGCTACGGCAGAGCAGGAGGAATTTGTCGTTCGGGTGTGCGTCGAGCAGGCCCACCAGTTCGGTGATGCGCGGATCGTCGGCGTAATCGAACTCCAGCGGCGCGGGCGGCTGCTGGATATCGGAGCGGAATTCGGCGAGGAGCGCTTCGCGACGGCCCGGCGCGAGCGTGCCCGGATCGATCTCGAGCACCTCCGGTACACGGTGCGGGAAGCCACCGATGCCGGCGCGGCGGTTGCGGAACATCGCGCGGCCGGTGCCATGGCGGTCGATCAGCGCGGCCAGCAGTGCGGCGCTGCTGTTCGGGCGGTCGAGCAGGGCAGCCATCTCGCGATCGCCGGTGAAGCGTTCGCTGATAAGGGCGCGCTGCGCGGTATCCAGCGGGGTACCGGCGGCGAGGGTGTTGGCCAGTTCAGAGAGCGGGGCCAGGTTGGCCGATTCCGCCAGGTACGCATCAAGGTCGCTGTAACGCTGGGGATCGAGCAGACGCAGGCGGGCAAAGTGGCCCGCGCGGCCGAGCTGTTCCGGCGTGGCGGTGAGCAGGATGACGCCCGGGGTGGCCGTGGCGAGCTCTTCCACCAGACGGTAGCGGGGGCTGGCGCCCTCCGGCGTCCACTCCAGGTGGTGCGCTTCATCGACCACGATCAGGTCCCAGCCGGCCTCGGCCAACTGGGTAGCGCGCTTGGGCGCGCTCTCGAGGAAGGCGAAATCGGCGATGACGAGCTGTTCGTCTTCAAACGGATTGCGGCCGTTATTGCCCTGCTCGATAGCCTCGCAGCGCTCCTCGTCAAAGATGGAGAACGAGAGGTTGAAGCGGCGCAGCAGCTCCACGAACCACTGGTACACCAGGGTTTCAGGCAGCAGGACCAGTACGCGGTTGGCGCGGCCAGCGGCCAGCTGGCGGGCAAGGATCATGCCGGCCTCGATGGTCTTGCCCAGGCCCACTTCATCGGCCAGGAGCACGCGAGGCGGACGGCGCGCGGCGGCGATGCCGGCGACGCGCAGCTGGTGGGGCACCAGGCCGATGCGAGCCGATTCCAGGCCCCACGAGGCGGCACGGCGAGCTTCGGCGCGGCGGCGCAAGCCTTCGGCGCGCAGGTCGAACTTGTCGTTGGTATCGGTGCGGCCGCCAATCAGGCGGTCATCCGCCTGGGACATGGCCTGCTCGTCATCCAGCTGGCCTTCTTCCAGCTCACGGCCTTCGCCGCGGTACACCAGCAAGCCTTCACGGGTTTCCACCCGTTCGACCAGAAAGGCGATGCCTTTGCCGGATACGCGCTGCCCGGCACGGAATTCCGCGCGGACGAGCGGGGCGCTATCGACGGCGTAGGGGCGTAAAACGCCCGCCTTGGCGAACAGAACCTGCACGCCGCGCCCTTCGACGCGGAGAATGGTGCCGAGACCGAGTTCAGGTTCGGCGGTGGAAATCCAGCGTTGACCAGGTTGGAACATGCGTGAGTAGGGGGTACGTCTGCGGGGGGCGCTGATTATCCCGCCCCGGAGGCCCCATGCCTACCTTTTCGTTAAACCTGTGCAAAAACCGGCAGATGGCTTCAAGTTTCGGCCCAGCGCCGCAGCAGGTTGTGGTACACGCCGGTGAGCTGGAGGATCGAGGCCTGGTCGGCGCCATCGGCCGTGAGTTTGCGGATCGCCGTATCCATTTCAAGCAACAGGCGGCGTGCGCTGTCGTCGCGCACCAGGCTTTGCACCCAAAAGAACGAGGCGATGCGTGCGCCACGAGTGACCGGTGTAACCCGGTGCAGGCTGGATGATGGGTAGACCACGGCATCGCCGGCGGCCAGCTTCACTTCGTGCTCGCCATACAGGTCGCTGATGATCAGCTCGCCGCCGTCGTATTCCTCCGGATCGGCCAGGAACAGCGTGCACGAGATATCGCTGCGCACATGCGCCTCGCCATCCACCTGCATGACGGCGCCATCGATGTGGAAACCGTATTCACCACCGCCTTCGTAGCGGTTGAAGCGCGGTGACAGCGTGCGCAGCGGCAACACCGCCGCGTGGTAAAGCGGGTGGCGGTTGAGTGCCGCCACCACGTGGTCGCCGAGCGCTTTGCGCAACGGCGACGATTGCGGAAGCTGGAGGTTCCGCTTGACCCTGGCACCTTGCGGGCCGACGGTTTCCCTGCCGTCGGTCCACTCGGCGCCGTCCATCTGCTTTCGCATCCCTGCGACCTCATCCGAGGTAAGCACGTCGGGAATGTGCAGGAGCATGATGGCTAACCCTCGGGGCGATCAGAAGCGGAAGTTGGCGCTCAGCATGGCCGAACGCGGGGTACCCGGAGTGTAGCGGTAACCGCTTTTGTTGATCGCCGCGACATAGTTCTTGTCGAAGAGGTTGTACACGTTGAGCTGCAGGTCGAAGTTCCGGTTCACCGGGTAGCTGGCCATCGCGTCGAACACCCAGTAGCTCTCCGTGTGGTCCGGCGTGCCGATGGCGCCGTCGGTGCCGCGCTTCATCTCACCGCTGTAACGCGCGCCGCCACCGATCGTGAGGTCGAACGGCAGGTGGTACGTGGTCCACGCCGTGAAGGCCTTCTTCGGGTTGTAGGCGAGATCGGAGCTGCCATCCTGCGAGACGTTGGTGCCGGTTTCCACCTTGGCGTTCATGGTGGTAAAGCCGGCGCTCACGGCCCAGTTCTCGGTGAACTTGCCCACGGCCGAAATCTCGACGCCGCTCACGCGCTTCTTGCCGATCTGGTAATAGAGCAGGTCGGTCGGATCCTGCACCAGGTCGTTGGTGACGGTGGTGCGGTAGAGCGCCGCGGTCAGCAGCAGCTTCTCGCCGAGCAGGTCCCACTTCGTGCCGACTTCGGCGGTCTTCGCCTTCTGCGGATCGAAGTTGGGGTTGTCCGCGCTGTTGGCCGACGCGGAAAGCGTGAGCGTGTTACCGCCCGGCGGCTCCTGCGACTGCGCGAAGTTCGCGTAGATGCTGCCGTTGGCAGCCGGCTTGTACAGGATGCCGAGCTTGTAGTTCTTCAGGTTATCGCTGCTCTTCGCATCCACGCCCGGGACGATGCTGCCGGTCGGCAGGCGACCGCACACGGGGCCGCCGCGGCTGCCGCAGACGACGAGGCTGTTGAAGTCCGTCTTGTAGTGGTCGAAGCGTACGCCAGCGTTGACCTGCCAGGATTCGCCGAACTTCAGCGTATCGAAGAAGTACGCGGCGGCGGTGTTGGTCTTGCCGTAGCTGCTGGCGCCGTTCTCGCCGTAGCGCAGGCCGCCCACGTCGGAGTACGGCTTGTACAGGTTCGCCGCCGGCCAGGTGCTGCCGGTGAACGCGGCGATGCCGACCGTCTTGGCCACTTCCTGGCTCAGTTCGATACCCGCGCTGATGTCCTGGGTGACCGCGCCCGACTCGATCGTCGCGGTGACGTTGGTCTGGTTCGTGGCGATGCGGTTGGACTGGTGCTTGAACGTCGGCGTGCTGCGGGCCAGCGTCCAGGTCGACGGATCGGTCGGGTCGGGCGTGATGATGTTCGCACCGCTGGCGAGGAACGAGGTCAGCAGGTAATCCTGCTGCGTGCGGCCCCAGCGCGTGGTGTTGTGCAGGGCCACCTTGTCATTGAAGTCGTGTTCGACGATGACGGTGAAGAGATCCTGCGTGTTGTTGTCGTGATCCTGGCGCGTGCCGTAGAAGTTATCGGTATCGACCTTCGGCGCGGTGCCCAGGAACGCGCGGTTATCCGGCGAGCTGTAACCCGGCAGGCCAATGGTGGGGATGCCACCATCAGGCGTGTTGCGCTGCTTCACGTGCAGGTAATCGAGGTAGACGCGGGTCGGCGTGCCCAGGCCGAAGGCCAGCGAGGGCGCCACGCCCCAGCGGTTCTGCTCGACCTGGTCACGGCCGGCGACGCCGCTGTTCTGCTTCAGCACGTTCAGGCGGAACGCGCCGGTATCGCCCATCTGGCGGTTCAGGTCGGCGGTGGCGCGCTCACGCGAGCCGCTGCCGCCCTGCACGCTGCCGCTGATGCCGTTGCCCAGCACCGGCTGCTTGCTGACCAGATTCACGGCGCCCGTCGGTGCGGTACGGCCGTATTCGGTGCCGTCCGGGCCCTTGGTCACTTCCACCTGTTCGATGTTGAACACATCGCGCGAGACGGTGCCGAGGTCGCGGACGCCATCGACGAAGATGCTGCCCGAGGTATCGAAGCCGCGCATGTAGATCGCGTCGCCGGTGTTGGTGGCGCCGTTCTCACCCACGTAGAAGGTGCCGACGCCCGGGCTGTTGCGCAGGGCCTCGGTGAGCGTGGTGGCGCCCTGCTGCTGGATCAGTTCCTTGCCGATCACCTGGATGGTCTGCGTGGTATCGAGCAGCGACTGGCTGAATTTCGGCGACGAAGCCTTATCGACGCGGTAATCCGAGGAACGGTCGGCCTCGACCTGCATGCCCGGAAGGGCCTGGGCGTCGTTCACCTTCGCCTGCTGCGGCGGGGCGTCGGCAGCGGCGGCGCCGTGGGCGAGGGAAAGCAGGACAGCGGCACCGACGGTGCGCGCGGCGGGCACGGCGTGCTTGCGGCTCTTGATGTGGGCCATGGACGTTCCTATGCGGGGCTTCTGGAAGGGTGGGGCTATCGCAGGCACACGCCGACCCGCACCGGCCGGGGGCCAGCGTGGGAGGCGATGGGTTGTGTCCCTAGAAAACGCAGGGTGCGACACCTACAGACTGCACATCGTAAAGAGAATGAGAACGAGTTGCAATTACCTTGTCAGCATCATCTAAGCCAGCGGGTCCCGGGTGAAGCCCGGCACGACGATGCCGCCGCGGGAGACGAGGTAGTAGCGATCGAAGCCGGGTACCAGCACCTGGCAAAGCGTGACGGTCTCCCGCCGGCTGTAGAGCACGTGGACCAGCGGGCGGTAACCCTCGTCGGCCAGTGCCGTCATGCAACGGTCGAGTTCGTGGGAGACCGACCCCGAGCGCGTGCGGCCTGGGAGCGTGACGCGTTCAAGCCGCCGCTTCCCACACAACGCCGGGAGGTCGGCGACGCAGGCGCGGTGCAGGCGCGTCCACGGGCGCAGGCGGCGTTCTTCACGGGCAAGGTCGTCACCGACGCGGGGGACGTGATCTGCCACCGTATGCAACTGGACGAGTTCGGTCAGCGCACGTGACGCGGCATGCACCGGATCGCCTGAGGTGCCTGCGCCGTAGAGATGCTGTGGCCGGCCCGGACGCGCGGCAAATGCAAGGTAGGTGTGTGCGGCGGCGTGCGTGGAAATGTCGAGCAACGTGATGCTCGCACCGACCTCCGCTTCCGCGTCGATCCAGTCGCGGCGCAGTACCGAGCCGATGCCACGGGCATCGAGCACGCGTAGCGGAACATCGGCGTTGTCGTGGAACTGCCGACGCAGGAACCGCGATACGTCATCGCGTTCGATGCATTCGTTCAGCGCATGCAGTGCCGCTTCAGCGAATGTCGCGCCGATGGCGGTGCCGCTGTTGCTGGCGTAACGCGAGAGTGCGGTGTAATCGAACGTGTCGTCGGCATCGGGAGCGCTTACGTAAGTGGGCCGAGATAGCGCGAGTGGATAGGCCTTGCACGAACCATCGAGGAAGCCGGTGTAGACGCGGCAGGCGAGGTGCGTTTCAGATTGGTCGGCGAGCATGCCGTCGACGGGGGCACCCATGCCGGCAGGTACCTGGTGTGCGGGTATCAGGGCGTGTTCGAGGGAGCAGTCGTGGTGGAGGCTGAGGTAGTGCTCGCAGGCCTCGAACAGCGCGCCGGTGAGTGCGAAGTCGCGGCGTCCTTTGCCGATGCCTGTGCAGGGTACGGTGCCATCAGGGCTTTGCAGTTCGATAAGGGTGGTGTGCAGCGCGGCGCCGTGGCCTTCGCTACTCCAGGTGAGCCCAAGGTGGCTGAGTTCGTTTTCGACGCGTAGACGGGCTTGCGCGAGCGGGAACTCACGTTCGAAGGGAATCATGTTTTCGTCCAATGAAGAACGGGGCCCACAAGGGGCCCCGTTGGGGTTCACTCTTCGTCGAGCTCGGCGAGTTCGATGCGGCTGAGCTGCGGGTTGGCAGCGGCGTCGAGGTGGTCGAGGGCTTCGTCGTCCGGCAGGTGGTGGCAATAGCACATGTACAGGCCCATGGCATGACTCCTTGCGTTGAGTGGGGGTTGTCGGCGTGGATGAGCGCCGACGCTGCGCAGGTTATCGGGGCATGCACCCCTGGGCCGATCGGCGAAGGCCGTCGCGCGGTGTAGGCGTAGGCTTGGTCTCTCTACGGAAAAGCCCTACAAGAACATTCTCATCGGGGTGTTGGTTGGCGTTGTGGTTGCCCATGCGAGCGGGCTCGCCTTCGGCTTCGCGGGGCTCGGCTTGCGCCATCGCGTTAGCGCTCGTACGTGGTCGCAGGAGAGCCCTCGGCGCCCACCCTCGCTGCTCAGACAGGTCCTCGTCGTTCGAAAAGGAGTGCCCCTCCGGGGCAAATGTACTTATTGCCCTACGGGCGCGAACCGGTCGCCGGGCGGGGGTTTGAAACTCGCCATCCTGGCTCGGTTTCAAACGAGCGGCCCTCCATGGCCGCTCCCGCCTGCGGCGGCTGTTCCCGCCCGTCGCCCTCGCCTGCGAAACTCGCCTCGAGGGTGGGCGCCGAGGGCTCTCAGAGGCACTGAGGGCGTGTGATGGGAGAGCCAGCACCATGGTCGTGGCGGCCGGCCTTGTCGCCCGAGGTGCAAACCCACCGACGTGCTCGCGACGTTCCTGTAGGAGCCCACCCTGTGGGCGACGCCGTTCGCGGCAGACCGCGGGTCTTGCGGCGTCTGGCCCTTGATTGATCGTGCCGTACGACAGGGCCTGAGCGTTGAGGCGAAAGATGTCGCCCACAGGGTGGGCTCCTACGGCCGGGTGTTTCGGTTGTTTGTCAGGTGCGGGACGCCGCCAGGTCAGGCGTGTTGGCGGCGTTGGCTTTCCCACCGATCTGCCTCAGTGTGTCCGAGAGGCCTTGGCGCCCACCCTCGAGGCGAGTTGTCGGAGACGAGGCGGGCGGACGGGAACAGCCGCCGCAGGCGGGACCGGCCATGGATGGCCGGTCGTTTGAAACCGAGCCAGGAAGGCGAGTTTCAAACCCCCGTCCGCACGCCGGTTCGCGGCCGTAGGCCAATCAGGTACATGGCCCCGGAGGGGCCTCCCTTTCGAACGTTGGAGACTTGTCTGAGCAGCGAGGGTGGGCGCCAAGGGCTCTTTCCGGAGACGTCCGAGCGCAAACGCGATGGCGAAGCCGAGCAACGCGAAGCCGAAGGCGAGCCGTATCGAAAGCCCACAAAAAAAAGACGCCGCACAATCGTGCGGCGTCTTCGTGGGTGAAGCTAACGAACGGTAACGTGAGTTACCAGATCTTCACCTGCTTATCGCCCTCGCGGATCATCTTCGCGCCCGGCTTGCACTGGAACGCCGAAGCAAAGGCCTCCATGTTCGACGGCGCGCCAATCGCACGCAGCGAAGCCGGCGCATGCGGATCAACGTTAAGGTACAGCATCGCCTGCTTCTCGCGGACGCTACCACGCCACACGCGCGCCCAGTTCAGGAAGAAACGCTGGTCCTGCGTGTAACCGTCGATCTTCTCGCCCGCTTCCTGCGGGTTCTTCTTCAGGGCTTCCTGCAGCGCGTCGTACGCCACGTTCAGGCCACCCAGATCGGCGATGTTCTCGCCCAGGGTCAGCTTGCCGTTGACGTGCAGGTCCGGCTTGTCCTTGATCGGCGCGTACTCGTTGAACTGCGCGACCAGCTTGTCGGTGCGGGCATCGAACTTGGTGCGGTCTTCCTTGGTCCACCAGTTCTTGTTGTTGCCCTCGCCATCGAACTGGCTGCCTTCGTCATCGAAACCATGGCTGGCTTCGTGGCCGATCACCGCGCCGATACCACCGTAGTTGATCGCGTCGTCGCCGTTCGCATCGAAGAACGGCGGCTGCAGGATCGCGGCCGGGAAGTTGATCGTGTTGTCGGTCGGGTTGTAATACGCGTTCACCGTCTGCGGGGTCATGCCCCAATCCAGGCGGTCGGTCGGCTTGCCGATCTTGGCGATGTCGTAGTGGTAGTTGAACTTGCTGGCGGCTTCAGCGTTGCCGTAGTAGTTCGTGCCCGTCACTTCCAGGCCCGACCAGTCACGCCACTTGTCCGGGTAGCCGATCTTCGGCAGGAAGGTGTTCCACTTGGCGATGGCCTTCTGCTTGGTCTCGTCGCTCATCCAGTCGAGCTTTTCGATGCGCGCCTTGAGGGCGTTGCGCACGTTGTCGACCAGCTCGTTGGCGCGCTGCTTCGCTTCCGGCTTGAACACCTTGGCGACGTACAGCTGGCCCAGGGCTTCGCCCATTTCCGAGTTCACCGCGCCAAGCACGCGCTTCCAGCGCGGCTTCTGCTGCGGCTGGCCGGCGAGGGTCTTGCCGTAGAAGTCGAACTTGTTGTCCTGGAACGCCTTCGAGAGGTACGGCGACGCACCGTCGATGGCGTGGAAGCGCAGGTAGGCCTGCCAGGTGCTGACCGGGGTGCTGGCCAGCATCTTGTCGAACTGGGCAAAGAACTTCGGCTGCGAGAGCGAGAAGCCCTTGTCGACGGTGACGCCCTGGGCGGCGAAGAACTTCTCCCAGCTGAAGTGCGGGGTGATCTTGTCCGCGTCCTTCACCGAGACGAAGTGGTACTGGTTCTCCGGCGCACGCAGTTCGACCGGCGCCAGCGAGGCGGCGGCCAGCTGCGTTTCGAACTTCATGATGTCGTCAGCCTGCTTCTTCGCATCGGCGTCGGCGACGCCGGCGAGGGTCAGGGTCTTGGCGATGTAGTCGACGTAAGCCTTGCGGTTATCCGCCTGCTTCGGGTCGGTGTAGTAATCCTTGGTCGGCAGGCCCAGGCCATCCTGCTGCGCGTAGCCGATCTGGACCTTGGCGTTCTGGAAATCGGCGCCCGAGCCGAAACCGAACACGTAGCTGTTGCCGTCGTTGAAGCTGGCATCGAGGAAGTCGACGATGTCCTGCGGGGACTTCAGCGCATCGATCTTGGCCAGTTCCGGCTTGAGCGGGTCGACGCCGGCCTTCTCGATCGCGTCTTCGTTCATGCCCGAGCGGTACAGCAGGCCGATCTTCTGCTCGATCGAGCCGGCCTTGGCCGCGTCGGCGCCCTTGTCGGCGCCATCGACGATGTCGTGCTGGGTGTTCAGGCTGTTTTCGGCCAGCTGGTCGAAGGCGCCCCAGCGGGTGCGGTCTTCCGGGATCGGGTTGGCGGCAACCCACTTGCTGTTGACGAAGCCGTTGAAGTCGTCGCAGGCGTTGATCCCGCTATCGAGTTCGGAAACGTCGAAGCTGGGCTTGGCCGGCGCAGCGGCGGTGGCGGGGGCGGTGCTGGCGGCAGCCGGCGCATTGGCGGCCGGCGCGGCGGCACCGGCGTCGTCCTGCTTGCTGCAGGCCGTGCCTGCGAGTGCGACGCTCAGGGCCAGCGCGAGCGGCTTCAGGTACTGCTTGGTCATGGATATCCCTCTGTGGATGGTCTTCAAGTCGGCACTCCCCGGCGCCGCCCCGCCCGAGCATAGTGCTTGCGGACCCGGGAAGGGGCAGACCGTGACGAAAGTCATGGTTTGAGAAAAAGCTCAAAATCGGCCCGTTTTGTCCTGCGACTGTCACAACAGGTTCCTACGCTCCTAGCCACCGCATGACAGGGGATGCGGCCCATAGCCACCGGCGCATCACCGAAGATCACCGAGGAGCCACTGTCATGCGCAAGATCCTGGCCGCGGGCATTGCCTGCGTGCTTTCCCTTTCGGCCGCGACCCTGGTCGTCGCCCAGCAGAATTCCCCGGCGGAAGCCGCCACGACTGCCCTGGGCTTCGGCTGGGGCCATGGCGGACACGGTAACGACCCGCGTACCGCCACCCCCATCAAGCACATCGTGGTGATCTTCCAGGAGAACGTCTCCTTCGATCACTACTTCGGCACCTACCCGTTCGCGGCCAACAGCCGTGGCGAGCCGGCCTTCTACCCGCGCCCGTTCACGCCGAACGTGAACGGCCTGGACCGCCGCTTGCTCACCAACAACCCGAACGCGAAGAACAGCGCCAACGGCGATGCGGCGATCAACCCGTTCCGCCTGACCCGGGCGCAGGCCGCCACGGCCGACCAGGACCACGGCTATACGTCTGAACAGCGCGCCTTCCACGGCGGCAAGATGGATTTGTTCCCGTTGTATACCGGCCACGGCGAAGCCCTGCCGGGCGGCGATAGCTCGGAAGAGGGCGCCGGCCAGGTCATGGGCTATTACGACGGCAACACGGTCACGGCCTTCTGGAACTACGCCCAGCACTTCGCGATGAGCGACAACAGCTACGGCACTGTGTTTGGTCCGTCGTCGCCGGGTGCGATCAACCTGGTCTCCGGCCAGACCGCGGGCGTGATCGATACGCTCAACGGCACCGGCGCGGAAACCGACGATGGCAACGGCGGCCTGACCATGATCGGCGATCCCGATCCGATCGGTGACGTCTGCTCCTCGCCCACGGCGAGCCAGGCGACGATGGGTGGCAAAAACATCGGCGACCTGCTCAACGACCGCAACGTCACCTGGGGCTGGTTCGAGGGCGGCTTTGACCTGACCCGCACCAACCCGGACGGCAGCACGGGCTGCACGCGGCGCACGCTCTCGGCGGTGACCAACACCACCTCCAACGACTACAGCCCGCATCACCAGCCGTTCCAGTACTACCCGAGCACGGCTAACCCGACGCATGCGCGGCCGGGTTCGGTGGCGGCGATCGGCAAGACCGACCAGGCCAACCACCAGTACGACATCGAGGATTTCTACGATGCGCTGGATGCCGGCAACCTGCCGTCGGTGAGCTTCCTGAAGGCGCCGGCTTACCAGGATGGCCACGCCGGTTACTCCGATCCGCTCGATGAACAGGCGTTCGTCGTGAAGGTGCTCAACGCGCTGCAGCAGAGTGGCGAGTGGAAGGATACGGCCGTGGTCATCGCGTACGACGACTCCGACGGTTGGTACGATCACCAGGATCCGCCGCACGTGCATGCCTCGACGGGTACCACCGATGCGCTGGATGGCGATGGCGTCTGCAAGGGCCGCACCACGCTGCCGGGCATCGACGGCAAGACGCCGGCGATGGGCCGTTGCGGCTTTGGCCCGCGCCTGCCGCTGCTCGTCGTCTCGCCGTGGGCTCGCGATAACTTCGTGGACCACAGCGTCACCGACCAGAGCTCGGTCACCCGTTTCATCGAAGACAACTGGCTCGACGGCAAGCGCCTCGGTGGCGGTTCGGCCGACGCGACCTCCGGCCGTCTCGACAGCATGTTCGACTTCTTCCTGCCGCGCCTGTTCGATCGCAAGCTGATTCTCGACGAAAAGACCGGCCAGCCGAAGAACGCCGCCTCGTGGCCGTTCGGTAACGGGCATGGGTGATCGCCGCCGCTTTTTGAAGGCGGCGGGTTGCATGGCCGCGGCGGGATGGATCCCGTCGCGGCTTTTTGCGCACGACATGAGCCATATGCAGGCGGCGCCCACCGGCCAGGTGGGCAACAAGCTCTGCATGCATGCGATGGGCGACAACACGCACATGCCAGGCCTGGTCGATCCGTCGAAGCTGGCCGCCTACGTCGATCCGCTACCGATCCCTCCGGTGCTGCGTCCTGAGACCGGGAAGGTCCTCAGCGTGCGCATGGCGCCGAGCACGCACAAACTGCACCGCGACCTGCCGCCCACCGAGTTGTGGACGTATAACGGCAGCTACCCCGGCCCGACGATCGAGGCCCGTAGTGGCCAGGCGATCGACGTGGTCTGGGACAACGCGTTGCCGACGAAACACATGCTGCCCGTCGACCACAACATCTGTGGGGCGGAAGCCGATAAACCGCTGGTGCGCGCGATCACCCACCTGCATGGTGCGAAGGTGCCACGCAAGGACGATGGCTATCCGGAAGACTGGTATGTGCCGGGTAAGTCGCGCAAACACCACTACCCGAATGCACAGGATGCCGCGACGCTGTGGTATCACGACCACGCGATGGGGATTAACCGGCTCAACATGTACGCCGGTTTGATGGGGCTGTATCTCCTGCGCGATGAGCACGAGCTTTCGCTGGGCTTGCCGTCCGGTGAGTTCGAGCTGCCGCTGATCATCGCGGATCGCTGGGTGCGCCAGGATGGCCGCCTGTATTACCCGGATTCGGGTGATGCGAAGGCGCCGTGGGTACCCGAGGTGTTCGGTAATCTCACGCTGGTGAATGGTGCGATCCTGCCGCGCGCCGATGTACAGCCGCGGCGCTATCGCTTGCGCGTGGTGAACTCGGCGAACGGCCGCTTCTACCACCTGCGCTTCAAGGATGGCCGTCCGTTCCAGGTGATCGGATCGGACCAGGGCTTGCTTGCGGCGCCGGCCACCATGCGGGCCATCTTCCTCGCGCCGGGCGAGCGTGCCGATATCGTCGTCGACTTTGCCGCGTCGCGTGGTAGCGCCATTGAACTGATGAACGATGCGTTGCCGCTGATGCAGTTCGCGGTGGGGCAGGGTGAGGTCAAGGACGACAGCCGCGTGCCTGACGTGCTGCGCGATATCCCGCGTTTCACCGAGGCCAGTGCGTCGAAGACGCGTGAGCTGACGCTGGACGAATACAGCGACTGCGTGGCGACGCCCATGCTGATGCTGCTTAACGGCAAGCGCTGGCACGAGCCGGTGACGGAATCGATCAAGCTCGGTACGACCGAGGCATGGAGCCTCGTGAACCTGACCGAAGACACCCACCCGATTCACCTGCATCTGGTGCGTTTCCAGATCCTCGATCGCCGGCCCTATGACGTGGATGAGTATCTGGAGAAGAAAACCATCCGCTACGTAGGCCCCGCCCAGCCACCGCCGCCGCACGAACGGGGTTGGAAGGATGTGGTGCAGGCCTATCCCGGGATGGTGACGCGCATCGTGGCCACGTTCGAAGGCTACGCCGGGCGGTATGCGTGGCATTGCCACCTCGCCGAACACGAAGCCAACGAAATGATGCGTCCGTTCGAGGTAGTTGCGTAGGAGCCCACCCTGTGGGCGACATCTTTCGCGAAAACCTCGCAAGACCCTGTGGCGGCTGTACGAACGGCGTCGCCCACAGGGTGGGCTCCTACACGAAAGATGTCGCCCACAGGGTGGGCTCCTACACGAGCGGGTTAGTGCACTTGTTGGAGTGCGGGTTTGTCCAGCCGCAGGACCGGGTACGCGCCGACCTTCTGTGCCGTGTACCACGGGCTCTTTTCGAAGAAGAACGACAGGCGTGCGCGCGGGCTGGCGGCGAAGGCCGGGTCGGCGGCGACCTTCGCGTCGAACTCAGCCTTTAGCGCTGGGTTCTCCGCGATCATCTTCCGGGCCAGTGCTTCCATCACGCGCGGTTCGCCGTATTCCTTCGGCTCGAAGATCGCATCCAGGTAGCCCCAGGTCAGCAGCGAATCCGGGGCGTGTGCGTCCAGCAGGTTCGCGGCCAGCACGGCTTCGGCATCATCGGCACGAACAATGACCGTACCTGCGGGCAGGGTCACGGTTTCCTGCGTCGGGGTGATCGTCACGTCGCGCAGCAGGTGCCGGCCCTCGAAGGGCTTCTCCGCCCACTTCGGATTCGTCAGCATGTCCTGCGTGGCAGTCACCGTCACCGCCGCCTGCGTAGTGGTGTAAGGGATGTGGTGCGCATCGAGCTTGCTGATGATCGCGGTCCACTGGCGCGGGATTGCCCATGCCGCGGGTAGGGGCGCTGACGCATCGGGCTGGAGATCGAGCCAGCTCTGGATCGCATAGCTCTTCTTCCTGGTCGGGTCGTACTGGATCCACGTGTCGCCCGAGATATCGCTCTTCGTCTGCGTGAACGCGTAGCCCTTCAGGGTGAACGGCTTCGGCGTGGGGTCGGCCTTGAACGTGACCGGCACGGCTGCGTCAGGTGCGGCCGCGAGCGAGGCCGCCCAGGCGTCGCCATCCTTCGATGCCTTGAGCAGCGCGGCGGGATCCTTGTTGATGCCGGCGAGCACGGCGCGCACCACGTCATACGTGCCCTGCACGCGCACGGCGTAAGGCTTGAGCATGTGCGTTTCGATCAACAGGCCGGCGCGGTTGCGGATCGCTGCGTAGCCCGTGGAAAAACGCGGGCCGGAACCGAAGTTCTCGATACCCTTGGTCGGGTCGCGGCCATCCTTGAATTCGAGGTACGGCGAAGCGAGGTGGCCCATTTTTTCGTAAGCGGGAATGGCTTCGCCTTCAATCACGCGCTTCTGCCACGCGGCGATCGACGGCGGCAGCTTGTGTGCGTCTTCGAGGTAGTAGGTCAGGTCGTACTGATAGTCGGCGCCATCCGTGGTGTGGATGTCGATCAGCAGATCGGGCGACCACTGGTTCCACAGCTGCAGCCACGCGCGCGTTTCGGGCGCGTCGGCCTTCACGTAGTCGCGGTTGAGGTTCAGGTACTGCGCCTGGCCACGAAAGCCCATCTTTTCCGGGCCGTTCTGGTTGATGCGGTAGTACGGACCCGAGTTCTCGTGGCCGTCTACGCTGTACACCGGGATGAACACGAGCACGGCGTGGTCGAGCAGGTGGGCCAGCTTGCCGGTCACGGCGAAATCGCGCAGGAGCATCAGCCCTGCATCCTTGCCCTCGATCTCGCCCGGGTGGATGCCCGCCTGCAGCAGCACGATGGGCTTGCCGGCCGCGCGAGCCTTCTCCGGGGTCATGTCGCCATCTTTCGCCGCGACGACGACGGTCATGGGTCGGCCCTCGGGCGTGGTGCCGAAGGTCTGCACGCTCACCTCGCCATGCGAGGCCGCTGCCACCTTCTCGAGATAGGCCAGCGTGTCGGCATACGACGGCGTCGTGCGGAAGCCGGCGGCCTCGGCCGGGGTGATCCAGGCATCCTTCGCATGGGCGGCGAACGGGGCGGTGGCGAGCAGGGCGAGGAACAGGCGGGTGGCGCGCATGGGGGCTTCCGGCGAGACGAATCCGGCCATTGTGTGATTTTTTTCCCCGCCCGGCGAATCATGGGGGAAAGAGGAGGGGCCATGGCCAACGAGGAACGCCGACGACGCTGCGACGCCTTGCTGCACGAACACCGCCGCATCGTGTTCAAGGTGGCGGCGGTCTACGCGCGCCACGCCGAGGACCGGCGCGACCTGGCGCAGGACATCGCGCTGCAGGTGTGGCGTTCGTTCGGGCGCTATGACGCCACCCGTCCGTTCACGACGTGGCTGTACCGGGTGGCGCTGAACGTGGGGCTTTCCCACGCCCGGCGTGAGCGGGAGAGGCCTTCCATGGTTGGCGCGGAGGTGCTCGAAGCGATGGAAGGCGGCATGGCCGTCGCGGAACCTGACGAGCGGCTGGCGCTCCTGGCGCGGACGATCGAGTCGCTGGAGCCGCTCGAGCGCGCCCTGGCCTTGCTGTATCTGGACGAGCTTCCCTACGCGGAGATCGCTGGCGTGCTCGGCCTTTCGGAAACCAACGTGGGCACGCGCATCGCGCGCCTGAAGCAACGCCTGCGCCGGCAGATGGCCGCCGCGGTACCGGACGAGGAGGCTCTGCATGGAACTCGATGAACTGAAGGTGGCCTGGGCCGAACTCGACAGGCGTGTCACTGCGCTGGAAGTGGCGATCCCGAGGGGCGGGGCGGTGGCCGCGGTGCGCACCGAATTGCGGCCGCTTCGCTGGGGGCAGTCGGCGCAGATCGTAGGCGGCCTGCTGCTGGCGATGGCTGCCGGTTCGTTCTGGTTCGATCATCGGGACGCTACGGGCCCCCTCGTGGCCGGCCTGCTCCTGCACGCTTACGGCATCGCCATGATCATTGCCGCGGCCCGTAACCTCGCGCTGGCGGCCCTGGCCACCACGGATGCCCCGGTCCTGGTGCTGCAGCAGCGCGTGGCGGCGTTGCGGGCATGGCGGATCCGCGAGGGCCGCTGGTTCGGCGTGGTCGGCTGCTTCATGTGGGTGCCCATGATGATCTGGGCCTTCGCCTGGCTCGGCGTGGATATCGTGGCGGCGCGGCCCGGTTTCATCGCGTTGAACGTCCTGGTGGCGGTGGTGTGCCTTGGGGTCTTTCTGGTGGTGTCGCGGGTGCTGAAAACGCCCGAGGGCGCGTCCGTCCGTCGTGCAAGGGAGCGTCTGGACGAGATCGCCCGCTTCACCGGCAGCGGCCCGATGTAAGGAGGCGCTAAGGTGGCCGTCCCGATAATCTGCCCTGACTCACTTCCGGCCCTGCGTTCGTGCATATCCTCCTCATCGAAGACGATGCCCAGCTCGGCGACGCGATCCGCCGGGCGCTGGAGCGGCTGGCGCACACCATCACGTGGCTACGCGATGGCGATGAGGCCCTGAAAGCGCTGCGCGAACACGATGCCGACCTGGTGCTGCTCGACCTGGGCCTGCCCGGGCGTGACGGGCTGGATGTGCTGACGGAAGCGCGCCGCCTGCGGGTCACGACGCCGGTCATCGTCATGTCGGCGCGTGACCAGCTCGATGGCCGCATCCAGGTGCTGGACGCCGGCGCGGACGATTACCTGGTGAAGCCGTTCCATCTGGAGGAACTGGCGGCGCGTATCCGCTCGTTGTCGCGCCGCGCCCGGGGCGACGCGGTGAACCGCCTCGAAGCCGGTGCGCTGAGCATGGACCTGGGGACCTTCGACGTCGCCTGGCGCGGCGCCAAGGTGGACCTCACCCGTCGCGAGTTTGCACTGCTCCAGGCACTGATGGAGCGCGCGGGCCGCATCGTCCGCCGCGAGACCCTCGAAAGCACGTTGTACGGGCCGGAGAACGCCGTGAGCACCAGCGCGCTCGAAGTGCTGGTGCACGCCTTGCGCCGCAAGCTGAGCCCGGAGGCGATTCAGACCGTGCGCGGCTTCGGCTACATGGTGCCGCGGGAGCCCGTGTGAGGTCGCTCAGCCTTCGTTCCCGCCTTCTGCTGCTTATCATCGGCGTGCTCGCGGCCGTGCTCTTGCCGCTGGGCATCCTGAGTGCACAGCGCACGCTGGAGGAGGTCGACGAGCTCTCCGATGGCCGCCTGGCCCAGTCGGCGCGGACGCTCGAAGTGCTGGTCAACCGCATTGGCGTGGAGCAATTGCGCGAGCAGCGCACGGCACGGTTGCTCGTGCCCAGCTCCACGAACCACCCCGACGAACTGACCGTGCAAGGCCGCACCTATGAATCCGAAGTGGGTTTCCAGGTGTTCGACCGCGACGGCACCTTGCTCATGGCCACGGAGAACCTCGCGGCGGTGCCGCGCACGCACGTGCCCGATGGCCGCTATGAGGACGTGACCCAGGGGCGTTACACGTGGCGTGTCTTCACGCTGATCATGGAGGAGCAGGGCATCACGATCCGCGCGGGTGAGCGTTACGACAGTCGGCACGAGATCACCCATGCGCTGTGGCTCGAACACGGCCTGCCCACGCTGCTCGGTTTGCCGCTGCTTGCATTGCTGGTGGGCTGGGCGATCCGTCGCGGGCTAGGGCCGCTCGAGGACCTGGCCCGGGCGCTGGCCCGGCGTGAACCGGGCAGCCGGGCGTCGGTGCACCTGGGCGGCGACGCGCCGGAGGAACTGAAGCCGGTGATGTCGGCGCTGAACGACCAGATCTTCCGCCTGGAAAGCGCGCTGGAGCGCGAGCGCCGCTTCAGCGCCGATGTGGCGCACGAGCTGCGTACCCCGCTTGCCTCGACCATGATCAACCTCGAAAACGCGCTGGCCTCGGCGCGTCCCGATGAAGCGCATGCCGCGCTCAACGCCGCCCGCGATTGCCTCGTGTCGCTGGCAAGGCGCACCGAGCAATTGCTGGCGCTGGCCCGCCTGGAAGCGGGCGCGGCCTCGGGGCCGCGGGCACGCGTGAACCTGGCCTCGCTGGCGCTGGACGTGGTCGAAGAGCTTGCCCCGGTCATCGCGCGCGGCAACGTCGAGCTTTCGATCGACCGCCCCGAGGGCGAAGTGGTCGTCGAGGGCTATCCGGTGGCCCTGGGCGTGCTGCTGCGCAACCTGCTCGATAACGCGTTCCGTCACGTGCCGCCCGGCGGCCACGTGGCGCTTCTTATCGACCGGCGTGGACCCCACGCCGAGATCGAGGTGGTGGATGACGGCCCGGGCATTCCTGCCGAGCGTCGCGCCGGCATGTTCGGCCGTTTCCAGCGCGGGGTGGATACCCATGGCGATGGCTATGGGCTGGGCCTGTCGATCGTGCAGCGGGCCGCCGAACTGCATGGCGCTTCGGTGGAGCTGCTCGATAGCGAGGGCGGGCGTGGCCTGCGCGTCGTGGTGATCCTGCCTCTGCAGGCCTGACCCGCGGCGGACGCGTTCGTGCAAGCTTTTGTCATGCGGGGCGGCGCATCCTCGGGAGCCCAAACCCACAGGAGCGCCCGCGATGAAGAACACCGAAGCCGCCAAGACCCGCCGCAAGGCCGACCTGAATACGCCGACCGGCCTCGGCGCCGACGCGACCCGCGATATCACGGCCGAACTCAACGCGCTGCTGGCCGATACGTTCGCGCTCTATCTGAAGACGAAGAACTTCCATTGGCACATGTCGGGCCCGCGCTTCCGCGACCTGCACCTGCTGCTGGATGAGCAGGCGACGCAGATCTTCGCGATTACCGACGACATCGCCGAGCGCGTGCGCAAGGTGGGCGGTACCACGCTGCATTCCATCGGGCATATCAGCCGCCTGCAGCGCCTGGCTGATAACGATGCGGATTTCGTGACGCCGCAGGACATGCTGGCGGAACTGCGTGACGACACGCTGCGCTACATCGCGTTCCTGCGCGAGACGCACGGTGTGTGCGATGAATATGGCGATGTGGCGACGGCCAGCCTGATCGAGAACTGGGTGGATGAGGCCGAGCGTCGCGCGTGGTTCCTGTTCGAGACCGCGCGGGAGAGCTAAGCGAACCGCACAGCTGTAGGAGCCCACCCTGTGGGCGACATCTTTCGTACAACCGCCACAGGACTTGTGGCTTTTCGCGAAAGATGTCGCCCACAGGGTGGGCTCCTACGGTGGTGGTTTACTTCTTCGGTGTGGCGATGGCGCCGATCAGGTCCTTGCCTTCGCCGCGTACGAGGTGCGGGTACTTCAGGCCGCCGTGGTAATCGACCTTCACGGTCTGGTAGTCATCCACGTTCTTCAGCAGGAACTCGATCGGCGTGGTGGTGTTCTTCGCATCGGCCACCGCATCCTTCAGTACCTGCGGCGAGAAATCCTTGCCGTTCACCGCCACGATCGTCACGCCCGGAACGAGGCCGGCCTTCGCCGCCGCGCCTTCCCACTGCGCATCGCGGATTTCGCCCTTGTCGGAGACCGTGACGCCCAGCGAATACGCCAGGTTGATCGTCTTGCGCAGCGTTTCACCGGTCTTCTGGAAATCGGTCGGCTTGTCGTCGAAGGCCAGCTTCCAGCCGCCGCCTTCAATACCCTTCT
The DNA here is from genome assembly GCF_023078475.1 of Luteibacter aegosomaticola. Classification (NCBI taxonomy): domain Bacteria; kingdom Pseudomonadati; phylum Pseudomonadota; class Gammaproteobacteria; order Lysobacterales; family Rhodanobacteraceae; genus Luteibacter; species Luteibacter aegosomaticola. The sequence continues at coordinate 1,355,160 of NZ_CP095741.1, forward strand.
CGGGCATCGTGTCGCCGGTGTAATCGAGGCGCTCGCGCAGGAACTTGGCCCAGTCGTACGGTTGCACGTCGTTTAGGGTCTTCACGACGTCTTCGAACGTATAGGTCTTCGGCACGTAGCTGCCGTTGTCCATGCCGTAGAACGCCTTCGCGAACTCATCCAGGGTGTGCTTCCCGCCGGAGAGGTCGCGGATCTTGGTATCCACATCCAGCCACAGCATCTGGCCTTCGGGGTAGTAATCGGAGCTGCGGCGCAGATTCACCCAGCCGGCGCTACCGCGCGAGGAAAGCGGGATGCCATCGGCCGTATCCTGCAGCGAGCGCCACTCGCGACCGGTGCGCGCGCCCATGTCGGCGGCGATGGAAGCGAGGTTGTCGCGCCACTGCTCGGTGGTCCAGATGCCCGAGCGAGCGGTGAGCACGCCGGCCCAGTAGTCGGTGAGGCCTTCGTACACCCACAGCAGGTCGTCCTGCATCGGCTCGGTGAAGGTCGGCGTCCACAGATCGGCCGGGCGGCGGAACTTGCCGTTCCACGAGTGGATGTATTCGTGCGGCAGCAGGGTGCCGGCGGCGGCATGCACCTTCGGATCGGTGAGGAAGTTGGCGAACAGGCGGTCGTCGCTGGACTGGTGGTGTTCGAGGCCGAAGTGACCGGTGTGGTCGGAGACCACCAGCAGGAAGTCGTAGTGGCCGTAGTGGTGCGCGCCGAACAGCTTGTTCGCCTGCACCACGAGGTTACGCTGCGGGGCGATCTGCTTGTCGCTGATCTTCACGCTCTCGGCGGTCTCGCCGACGATATCCAGGTGCACCGGCGTCGACTGGCCCGGCGCAAGATCGACACGGTTGAAGTACTGGCCGGCGATCAGCGGCGAATCGACGAAATTCTCGTAGCTCACCGGCTTGAAGGTGACGGTATCGCCGTTCTGCGATGCGGTTTCGAGTGCTGTGGCGAACTTCCAGCCCGCGGGCAGCTTCACCGTCGGCTCGATCATGATGCGGCTGGTGTAGTAGCCGGCCGGGTAGAACGACACCTCGTTGAACTCGAGCGGGATGTAGCGCGGCGTGGCGGAGTCGAGGTAATCGAAGCTCAGGTCGAGCTTGTCGACGCCCTCGGGCACATCCACGTGGAACGCGAACATTTCCTTCAGGTCGCGGCGCCAGGGGATCTTCTTGCCGTTGGCCGTGATGATCAGGCTGGCGACATTCGAAAGCGGGCCGCTCGGGCCGTGTTCGCCGGGGATCCACTTCGGGTAATAGAGGATGGTATGGCCCGCCGAGACCGGGATGCTCTCGCGGACGTGGAGCAGGTGGCGCGCCTGGTCGGTCAGGTCCACCGTCACCGAGAGCGTGCCCTTGTAGGGCTGGTCGACCGGGGCGGGGAGGTCCTGCGCGAAGGCGGCGGGAGCGGTAACGGCCAGCGCGATGGCGGTGGCGAGCGAGGCACGGCGAAGGGCGAAGCGCATGGGGCGGTTCCCGGCGGCGGAAGAAGCCCCGATGTTGGAACGGGCCGCCCCGGCGACGTATATGCCAGAGGTCACGGGTGTTTCAAACGGGGGACTACGGCACGCCGCGCCCGGCGGCTACGATGGCGGCATGAAAGCACCTACCCTCCGGCGCATCCTCAACGCCTGGCCGCCGTTCCTGTTCGCGGGCATCCGCGTCGTCCAGTTCGATGACTACCGCTACGCGCGGGTCAGGCTCAAGCTGGCCTGGTACAACCGCAACTACGTGCGCACCCAGTTCGGCGGCAACCTGTTCTCCATGACCGACCCGTTCTGGATGATCATGGTGCTGAAGAGCCTCGGTAATGACTACATCGTCTGGGATCAGGCCGGCGAGATCCGCTTCGTGGCGCCTGGCCGTGAAGACGTCTATGCGGAGTTCCGCGTCGAAGACACCGTGTTGGACGACATTCGCGCTGAATGCGCCGATGGCCAGAAGCACCTGCGCTGGTTCGATACCGATATCCGCACGGCTTCCGGCGAGCTGATCGCCACCGTGCGCAAGCAGCTCTACGTGCGGAAGAAGAAGCCCAAGGGGTGACGCGCGCGGCGTAGCCTGCCAGTATCGATGGCCGGACTACCACGGGGACGTCGATCGATGGGTGACACCGTTACCAGCCGCCGCGCCTTCCTGCGCGCTTCCGCCATGGGCACGCTGGCCGGCTTCGTGCCACTGGCCGCCGCGGGCGCCGCAGCCGCTTCCGGCGCCGCCGCTTCCCCCGCTTCGGCCTCGGGCAAGGCGGCCCCCGCCGCACCGCTGTTTCCGCCTGCGCCGCTCGCCCCCCAGCCGCTGCAGCTCCTGCCCGCCGGCTCCATCACCCCTGCGGGCTGGCTTCGCCGCCAGTTGCAGATCCAGGCCGATGGCCTGGGCGGCCACGTCGATGAGACCTGGCCCGACCTTGGCCCCGAGAGTGGCTGGCTGGGTGGCAAGGGTGAATCCTGGGAGCGTGGCCCGTATTTCCTCGACGGCCTCTTGCCGCTCGCCTGGCAGCTGGATTCCGCGCCACTGAAAGCGAAGGCGCAGCGCTTCATCGACTGGACGCTCGGCAGCGCCCAGCCCAATGGCATGTTCGGCCCGCTCAGCAACGACGACTGGTGGCCGCGCATGGTGATGCTCAAGGTGCTGGCGCAGTACCAGGAGCTCAGCGGCGATGCGCGCGTCATCCCGTTCATGACGAACTATTTCCACTACCAGCTCCAGGCCATGCCCGAGCGGCCGTTGCGCGACTGGGGCCGCATGCGTTGGCAGGACGAAGTGGCCGTGGTGCTGTGGCTGTACACCCGCACGCAGGATCCGAAGCTGATCGAGCTAGCCCACCTGCTGCACAAGCAGGGCTACGACTGGCAAGGCATGTTCGCCAACTTCTCGTTCAAGGAGAAGGTGGACGTGAAGGCGCTCGAAGCGAAGATGAAGAACGGCGGCGATGTCTTCATGGTCGATGACGGCCTGCAGGTGCATGGCGTGAACAATGGCCAGGCCCTGAAGGCTTCGCCGGTCTGGTCGCTGGTGTCGCGCAGCGCGGACGATCGCGCCGCGATCCATCATCAGCTCGCGATGCTCGATACCTATCACGGCCTGCCGAACGGCATGTTCTCGTGCGACGAACACCTCGCCGGGCGTAGCCCGTCGCAAGGCGTTGAACTCTGCACCGTGGTCGAAGCGATGTACTCGCTGGAAATGTCGCTGGCCATTACCGGCGATGCGGCGCTCGGCGATCGCATCGAACGTATCGCTTACAACGCGTTGCCGGGCACGTTCACCGACGACATGTGGGCGCACCAGTACGATCAGCAACCGAACCAGGTGGAGGTGAGCCTGCACCGGCGGCCGTGGACCACGAACGGCCCGGAAGCCAATATCTTCGGCCTCGATCCACACTTCGGTTGCTGCACGGCCAACTTCCACCAGGGCTGGCCCAAGCTCACCGCTTCGCTGTGGATGGCGACGAGCGACCGCGGCCTTGCTGCGACGGTGTACGCGCCGTGTAACGTATCGACGGTGGTGCGCGATGTACCCGTCGCACTCGAGCAGGCGACGGACTATCCGTTCCGTGGCGATATCGCCATCACGGTGAAGCCGGCGCAGGCCGTGGCTTTCCCGCTGCGCGTGCGTATCCCCGCATGGTGCAAGAAGCCCGTGGTCACGGTGAATGGGGCAGCGGTGGCAGTGAAAGCCGAAGCCGGCTTCCACACGATCGAACGCACCTGGAAGCCGGGTGATCGCATCGGCCTGTCGTTCCCGGCCGAGGTCGTCACCGAGCGTGGCTACAACAACGCCGTGACCTTCCTTCGTGGGCCGCTGGTCTTCTCGCTGCCCATCGGCGAAGCGTGGGTGAAGTGGCGTCCGCGCGGCCTCACCAACGACTGGCAGGTCTACCCGACCACACCGTGGAATTACGGCGTCGGTCTGGAAGCGAAAGCGGAAGAACACCCGATCGGCCCGCGGCCGTTCGCAGGCGCATCGCCCGCCGTCACGCTCACCATCCGCGGCCGGCCGGTCGCATGGAAAGCGGAAGAGGGCGCCGCCGATCCGGTGCCGGAGAAGGTTGCCCTTACGACTGAACCGGAAACCACGCTCAAGCTTGTCCCGTACGCTGGCGCCAAGCTTCGCATCACCGCCTTCCCTGCATTACCCGCCTGACCCTGCAGGAGCGCGCTTGCGCGCGATCGCGCGCAAGCGCGCTCCTGCAGGGACTGCTTAGCGGTCGATTGATGGCATCTGGTCTCCACGCCGGATCAATTCGAGATCCGGATCCGGCACGGTGTGGTGAATGAGGCCGTATGCCGTGTACCTGGCCATGATGCCCTCTCCGAGATACGACCACACATCGGCGGAGTAATTCGGATCGTCGCTAAATTGGCCACCATCGATGTCGCAGACGACAACGCCCTGCTGACCCGCCAGCGCGACGATGTCGCCCAGGTGGATGATTTGCCCGTCGGTGTATTTCAAGGCCCACGCTCCGCGTTGTCGCTTAAAAGGGCGACGGTATCGAAGGCACGTCCGAGTTCAAACGAATCGCACCCGGTGATGCCGGATTCCGCCATGTAGACAATCCACGCCTTGATGGCGTCGTACTCAAGCTTGCGAAGACCACTCCAGAAGTCTCTGAATCGTTGGTCCCAATACGATTCGTCTGGGCCCGGGCTCAGCATCTGGATGATGGGCGAGACGAATAACGGGGTGACCGCACCGGGCGCTACGGCAAGCACCAGGTATCGAGGCAGGTAATACTTGAAGCCGGCGGGTGTCATGGCGTAGAGCGCATCGGCATGGCCTTGTAGAAAGGCCCAGTCAAGTTCCGCGCGTGGGCGCTGTGAAATCGCCTCGGCGTCCTGGCGGTCGGTGATCGGCGGGCGCGATGTGTCGACGACAATGGCAGGAGGCTCGGCTTCGCCGAACGCCGCGTTAATCTGATCGATTACATCCGTGACGCGCTTTGTGGCGATCGGCTTCATATGAAAGTCCTTTTCAATGGAGCGGGCTGGGTACACCTGATTGCCCCGGATTCTGCCAGAAGTTTGGTCGCCAGGACGGCGGCGCCCGGTTGCCCTAAGCAGAACTACTGTCCCGAAACTGCACGTTCCTTCGGTGGCCGGCACCACTCGCCCCGCCCATGCTCGGCACCATGCGATCCGGCCGCGGAGCCAGCCATGCCTGCCGAACACACCTATACGCTCGATCTGGCGAAGGTTTTCCTGTTCTTCTTCATCATGCTGGGGCCCCTGAAGATCATCGGACCGTATGTGGCGATTACGCACGCGATACCGGATGCCGAGCGGCGATCCATTCCCTGGAAAGTGGCGGGGATCGCCACGGTTGCCGTCTTGGTCGGCGGGTTGATCGGCGAGCGGCTCATGCGGAAGTGGAATATCACGCCCGGGGTGATGGAACTCGCGGGGGCGGTGGTGTTCCTGCTCGTGGCCTTGCGGATGGTGCTTGCGCAGTATGCGGAACCCATGGCGCCCGCACCTGCGCAGGGGCATACGACGCCCGTCATGCGGTTGGTGTTCCCGGTGGTGGTTACGCCCTACGGCGTGGCGACGTTCATTACCCTGATGGCGGTGAGTGCCGATGTATCGCGGACCTCTGGGATCGTCGCGATGGTGCTGCTGGTCATGGTGTTGAACCTGCTGGCGATGCTGTTTGCCCATCCGATCATGCGTTGGGTGACGCCGCTGCCGCTGCAGGTGTTGGGGGCGGTGTTGGGGATCTTGCAGGTGGCGTTGGCGTTGCAGATTATCGCTGGCGTATTTACCTCGGTAAGCCTCCTGCATACCCAGGCCCCGTAGGAGCCCACCCTGTGGGCGACGCCGTTCGCGACACTGCTACAGGGCCTGTTGCGTGGTCGCGTAAAGATGTCGCCCACAGGGTGGGCTCCTACGGGGGTTACGTGGGTTGGGGGGATTGGGTGTCGTTGGTGACGCAACGGAAGCCTATGTGGCTGGTGGAGGTGTCGACCGCGTGGGGGTAGCGAGCGGCGGGGCGGTAGCGTTGGCAGTAGTTCGGCGCGCACAGGTGCGAACCGCCTTTCAGCACGCGGCGCGGTACGCGTGCCAGGTCGTGGATGTCGGCGCTGGCGGCACGATCGCCGCCGCGCGGGTTGGTGGGGACGCAGCAGGCTTTCGCGGTGTCGGCGGTGTGTTCGGCGCGGTACCAGTCGCTGGTCCACTCCCAGGTGTTGCCGATCATATCGACGAGCCCGTAACCGTTCGGGGCGTAGTGGCCTACGGGCGAGGTGCGGGCGAAGCCATCGTCCAGCGTGTTCTCGTAGGGGAAACGCCCTTGCCAATAGTTGGCCATCAGGTGGCCCATCGGCGCGAGGAAGTCACCCCAGGCGTACTCCGCGCCTTCCAGCCCGCCGCGCGCGGCGTATTCCCATTCGGCTTCGGTCGGCAAGCGTTTGCCTGCCCATACGGCGTACGCTTCCGCATCGGCTGCCGCCACGTGGACGACCGGGTGATCCTCCAGGCCGGCGAGATCGCTGCCGGGGCCGATGGGGTGCCGCCAGTCGGCGCCGAAGACGAAATTCCACCAGTAGCCCAGTTCCATCGGTACCGGGCCCGGCGGCTGCATGAACACGAGGGAGCCGGGTTGCAGCATCTCGGGCAGGGCGCCGGGATAGTCCTCGGCGCGCGGCGCGAGCTCGGCCACCGTGACGTGTCCGGTGGCGGCGACGAAGCGGGCAAAGTCCGCGTTGGTGACTGGCGTGCGGTCGATCCAGAACGCATCCACGCGCACGCGGTGCACCGGCTGTTCTTCCGGATAGAAGTGGGCCGAGCCCATCCGGAACAGGCCTCCCGGCAAGCGCACCATGCCTGGGTGTTCGATGATCGGTGGCGAGACGCAGGCCATCAGGGGTCTCCGCTGGGTGCGGTATCGGTAGACGGCGCGTCGCGCCATGGCCAGCGGCCTTCGACTTCCAGGACGAGCGACCAGCTCAGGAAGGTGCGGATCACCACGAGCAGGCCGAGGGAAATGACGCTGGCGAGGGTGGTGTCGAGCGCGATGGTGCGGACGATGTCTGCGGCCACCAGGATCTCGAGGCAGAGCAGCAGTGCGCGGCCGAGGCTGCGTTTGTAGCGCAGGTAGTGCACCGGTTGTTCGTTCAGGGCCGTGGCGATGCCGAGCAGGTACTTCGCGGTGGCGGCGATGATGGCGACGAGGATGAGCAGGGTGGCCAGGGCCTCGATGCCCAGCGCGGCGTAGCGTATCCATTGGAGCACCGTGTCTTCGGGGGGCATGGTGGGTCTCGGTGGGAGAGCTTGGCGCGAGCGCGCTCCTACAGGGTCGTTGCGGGCCCGTCGGGCTGCGTCGGGGGAATTACGGGGGTGGGGGCGGTAGTTTTACGGGGGGAAGGTAGGCGTCGCCGCGGAGAGCGGCGTGTACCGCGTCGACGAGGTCGTCGCCTGCGGCGGTCTTGGCGACGAACGCACGGCCGACCCGCAAGGCGCGGCGGATGATTTCCGGATCATCGTGGATGCTGAGGAAGATCACGGGCAGGCCGGGCAGGGCACGCACGAGATGCTCCGCGGCGTTGATGCCATCCATGCCGGGCATGCCGATATCGGTAACGACCGCATCGGGCCGTAGCCGCACGGCCAGCGTCAGCAGCGATTCGCCATCGGTCACCGCGGCCAGCACATCGAAATCCGCAGCCAGAAGCCGCGTGATCTCACGCGCCATCTGCGGATGGTCTTCGGCGAGCACCAGCGTGGGCCGGCGCGCGGTGGGCTGCGGGGCGTCCATGCCTGCACTTTCACCTTCCGTGTGCGCGATAGACAGCGTAAACGCACGCGCAAGCTTTTGCGTATATCTACGCCTGCACGCGCTCAGAAGAACAGGCCGAGCTCTTCCGAGCGGCGCACCAGCTCCAGCGTGCTGTGCACATCGAGGATCTGCATGATCGTGTATTTGTGGGCTTCCACCGTGCGTACGGAGAGGCCGAGCTGGGCGGCGATCTGTTTGGAGCGCAGGCCCGTGCCGACGAGGCGCAGCACTTCACGTTGTTTCGGCGTCAGCTCGTGCAGATCGCCCAGGTGGCCACGCAGGTAGCGTGCACCCAGCGATGGCGTCACGTAGCTGCGCCCTTCGAGCACCTGTTCCAGCGCGGAGAGCAACTCCTCGCCCGCGGAGAGCTTCAGTACATAGCCATTGGCCCCCGAGCGCATGGCCGTGGCGGCGAGGGCCGGTTCGGCATGCATGGTAAGGAAGACAAAGGGAACCCGGTTGCCTTCCGCACGCAGGATCTTCAGGACATCGAGCCCGTTGCAGCCGGGCATGTTGATATCGGAGAGCACGAGATCGGGGTCATGCGCGCGCACGTGGGCTAGCAGGGCCTGTCCATCCTGGGCCAGCGCGGCCAGTTCGAAGCGCTGGTCGAGCAGCCGCGTAATGCCTTCGGCCACCATGCGATGGTCGTCGGCGAAGACCACGCGTGGCCGCGTGGCACACATCAGGTCGGTGTCGTCGGTATCCGGATACATACGTCCACTCCCTTGCCTGGGGTACTACGGATTGCGAAGCTGCCCCCCAACAGCTTCGCGCGTTCGTGCATGCTGGTGATGCCTATGCCGGCACGTGCCGCGGGGCACGTTGGCGTATCCATGCCCTTGCCATCATCGGTAATGCGTAGCGTGGCCACGTCGTCATCGACCATGGCGCGCAAAGCAATCTCGCTGGCGTTCGCGTGGCGGACGGCATTGGCCAGCGCCTCCTGAGCTACGCGATAGAAACAGAGCGCGATCTCCGGGCTCAGCTCATCCACCTCCCGGTCGGCAAGCAGGCGCACGCGCGGCCACGCGTGCCCAGGCGGGTGACGGCACAGGTTTTCCAGCGCGCCACGTAGCCCGGCATGCTGCAGGCAGGTGGGATGCAGCTGGTGCGAAAGCTGGCGCACATCATCCGAGAGCGCGACGATGCGGTCCTGCAGTCCCGTGACGTCCTCACGGTATTCGGGCGGTAGTCGCTTGCGCAGCGTGGATAAATCGATCGACGCGGCAGCCAGGCGCTGGTTGATGTCGTCATGGAGGTCGCGCGCCAGGCGCCCGCGCTCCTGCTCCTGCGTCGCGATCAGGCGCCCGGCCAGTTCGCGCAGTTCTACATGGGCGGCAACGAGGGACCGAGCCGCCGCAGCGCGTTGCTCGACGACCACGGCAACCACCAGCGCAGAGACCGCCGCCAGCAGCGTCCATACCTGTAGCGCAAGCGTCGTATCCTGCGGTGTGGCCGCGGTGAATGGGCCATACCCATGCGAGGTGAGATGCGCCGCCATCACGGCGACCGCAAAAACCGTGATGGAGCTGCCTGTCATCTGCGCGGCCAGCACGGCGGCGATCGCAATGGGCGCGGGCGCCAGGCACAACAGCGGGCGGTATTCCATCAGGCCGCCGAAGGCGTACCAGGCGATGGTGAGCAGCACGAGTGCCAGGGTCATGAGGATCACGAAGCCGGTATCGACACCGCCCGCCCTGCGCAGCGCGGAATCGCGTGCGCGCAGGCTGCACCACGCTGGCAGGAACAACGCGTGCCCCAGTGCGTTGGCCATCGTCAGGTTCACCCAATCGGACAAAACGCTCTCGCGCAGCCGTGTCGGTACGCTCAACGCTGCGGTCAGGGCGACCGAGCACAAGGGCAGGGCGATCACGCCGATGACGACGAAGGCTACGAGCATGCGGAAATCCTGCAGCGCAGGCATCTGTCGCGGCACTTTGCGCATCGCCCACGCAGCGCCCGGGACAAGGAACATCGTCGGCAGGGTGACCAGCGCCACATCGGGCAGCGGCAGGCCGAGCGCACACAATGTGGCCACTAAGCCGACGTAACCGCACGCCACCAGGGCGGGCCAACGGTGACGCGGGTTGGCCAACAGCACACCAAGCAACACGGCGCCAGGGAACCAGATCACATGCGATCCGTTCTGATGGCTCCACAAAGTGCTGGAAACGAGTTGCGCGGCAACGACCCCGGCGCAGGTAGCTGCACACCAGGTGGCGGCCCGACGCGGGTCGTTCGCCTCCGTTCCCATCACCGTTGCTCCCGGCATGCCTCGCGGCATGCACCCTCCGGTGGTCTGTTGGCCGGCGGCCCCTGCGTCGCCGTAAACATCGTTACGGCCATTGCACCGTGTTCGAGGTGGAACAATACCGCTCAATCTCTCAGTTTTCTCTAAGTAAATATGCGTAGTTCGGGTGGCTTGTTCTTCGCTGCCATGCACGTGTCCATCGGCGGAGACTTCCGCGAACACGAGGGCGGAGATCACGGGCATGCGCAAGCGGTGGAAAGCTGTCATGGCCGTCGTCGCCTTCACGTCCGTGATGGCGCACGCCGCGCCGACTCAACCCTCGCCCTGTATCGGCCTGGTGCTCGGCGGCGGCGGGGCACGTGGTGCCGCGCATATCGGCGTCATCCAGGTGCTCGAGCGGGAACATATCCCCGTGTGCAAGGTGGCCGGTACCAGCATGGGTTCGATCGTTGGTGGCCTTTACGCCTCGGGATACACCGCCGATGAAATGGAACACGTGATCGGCGACCTGGACTGGAAAGACCTGTTCTCCGATGACCCGGACCGTGCCGAAGAGCCGATGCGGCGCAAGGATGCCGACTACCGCTATCTCCTCAACTTCGAGGTGGGTTACAAGAACGGCCATATCGTGACGCCCGCCGGCGTGGTGCAAGGCCAGAAGCTGCTCCTGCTGCTGCGCAGGCTGCTGGTCTCCACGTGGGATGTGCATGACTTCAACGACCTGGTCATTCCGTTCCGCGCGGTGGCCACCGATATCGTGGTCGGCAAGCCCGTGGTGTTCTCGTCGGGTGACCTGCCGTTGGCGATCCGCTCCAGCATGTCGGTGCCGGGCGCGTTCGCTCCCACGAACGTGGATGGCAAGCTACTGGTCGATGGCGGGCTCATGGATAACGTGCCCATCGACGTGGTCCGTGACATGGGGGCCGACCGGCTCATCGTCGTCGACGTGGGTTCGCCGCTGGCGGAGGAGTCACAGCTGAGCAACCCGGTCGCGTTGCTCAACCAGATGGTGAGCGCGCTGATGGCGGAGAAAACCGATCGCCAGCTCAAGGCGCTTTCCGATCAGGACATCCTGATCAAGCCCCAGCTTGGCAAGCTCGGCGCCGGGGAATTCAACCGCGCCGAAGAGGCTATCGCGATTGGCCGCCAGGCCGCGGAGGCTGCGTTGCCGCGCCTGCGTGCACTCTCCGCTTCGCCCGAGGCGTGGCAGGCGTACATGGCGCGCCACCGTCAGCGCGACTTCGATCCGAAGCTGGTGGCCTTCATCGACGTGGATGCGAAGCACACGCATACCGCGACGTTTGCCGGGCGCCAGATGGAGCCTGAGGTGGGCAAGCCGTTCGATCCCAAGGATGTCGAGGCACGGATCGGCACGATCTACGGGCAGGGCAGTTACCAGCAGGTCGACTACCACCTGGTCGAACGCGACGGCGACCGTGGCATAAGGCTGACGCCGGTCGACAAGAGCTGGGGTCCCATTTACGGGAAGATGGGCTTCCAGCTGGATGATGATTTCAACGGCCGTAGCGAATACCTGCTCTCGGCGGAGATCACCGCCACCAATCTCAACGAAAGCGGCGGCGAGTGGCGAAATACGCTGTGGAGCGGCCGCATCGGGGGTATTCGCTCCGAGTTCTACCAGCCCTTCGGCCAGGGCTCCACGGTGTATGCGATGCCCGTGGTGATCGCGCGGAATGAAGACGTACCGGTGTTTGATGGCAAGGGCGAGCAGGAGCTGGCCGAGTACCGGATCCGCCGGCGTAGCGCGGGCGTCGAGGTGGGTTGGACCCCAGCGTCATACTGGCGGATCTCCACCTCGCTCACGCGTGGCACGGACACAGGTGACCTACGCGTGGGCTCGCCCTCGTCATTCCCGAACGGCACGTCCGATTACGCGGCGCTTGGCCTCAGCCTCGGCTGGGATAGCCTCGACAACGCACAGTTCCCGACCCGTGGCAGCCACATCAATTTCGACTACACGAGCTACCGCACGTTCATGGGCGGCAAGGTGAGCGGCGACGTTGCACGGCTCGTCGCCGACTGGGTCCCGGATTGGGGGCTGAGCACGGGCCGCTACCACCTGTTGTTGGGGCTGCGTGCTTCCAGCGCGCTCGATAACACCAACTTCTTCGAATCGCAGAGCTTCCTCGGCGGGTTCCTCAACCTCTCCGGCTACGGCGAACGCTCGCTCTACGGTACGCAATCGGCCCTTGGCCGCGCGGTGTTGTACCGACGCACTGGCAATATCGATGCCTTGTTCTCGACGCCGATCTTTATAGGCATGAGTCTCGAAGCCGGCAATACGTGGCGAACGAAGAACGATGTGCGGCTGGACTCGCTCATCTACGCGGGAAGCATCTTCGCTGGCGTGCAGTCACCACTAGGCCCTGTCTTCCTCGGCGTCGGCCACGCTGCCGGTGGCCACACCGCCGTCTACCTCACCTTCGGATCGCTGCTACGCCCGAGGTTGTGAGCGGTAGATTTACGTACCCGGCATGAGTGGTCTTTCGCTTAAGCGCAGGCCGCCGTACAAGCACTCTAGGCAGGGCCCACCACGATAGCGGATGCCAGCATGAACCGTCGCATCGCGTTCGCCTTGCTAGCTGCCAGTCTTCCCGCCACCGGCATGGCGACCGAGGGAGCGATGGGCCGTACGATCACCGGGGCCCAGGTGACGCCGTACGCGGCGATCATTCCGCCGGACCCCGGGCTTCACGTATCGGTGAGTTTCATCAATTATTCCGGCTCGATCGGCGGGCAGCGCGAAGTACCGATCGGTGGCCTTGCCGCGCTCGACGTACGTGCCAACGTAGACCTCTTCGCCGGCACGTTTGCCTACATCTGGGATACTGGCAAGGGCCGCTGGAACTTCGCCAGCATGATCACCGTGCCGTATATCCGCCCTGACGTGAGCGCGGCGGTCACGATCGGACAGCGCAGCGGCGAGTTGAGTGACAAGGCTTCGGGGTTGTTCGATCTGTACTTCGCGCCGGTCATCGCCAGCTACCACGTCAGCGAGGTGGAGCACTGGTCGATGGGTGTCTATGTATATGCGCCGACGGCGCGCTACGACAAGGGCCGCCTGGCGAATCTTGGACTCAACAACTGGACGTTCACGCCGGCCGTGGGCTACACGCATCTGTTTGATCGTGGCTCGTTCGAGTTCAGCGCGCTGGCTGGCGTGGACTTCTACACGAAGAACAATGCCACCGACTACAAGAACGCACCCGTCGCGCATATCGATCTGCTCGCGATGAAGCGGACGGCCAGTGGCTGGGGATTTGGCGCAGTGGCAGGTTGGGTCCAGCAGCTCTCCGACGACAAGGGTCCTACGGCTGATCGTCTTGGCGGCTTCAAGGGCCATGCGTTCGGCGTGGGTCCCGCTGTCGATTTCAAGAAGTCCTTCAGCAAGGACAGCAGCATTGATTTCACCCTGCGCTGGGTCAAGGAGTTCGACGTGACGAACCGACTCAAGGGCGAGCCCCTCGTGCTCAACGTATCGTTCGCGCTGTAACCGCCCATGCGTGTGCCGGGCGATGCGGTGCTGCCGATCGACGTGGTGGTGGCCGACCACCACCGCGTCGTGGCCGAAGGCGTGGCCGCGCTGCTGGGGCCGTGCGTGCGTTCGACGGCACTGGTGCATTCGGCGGCGGCGCTGTTTGAGCGCGTGGCGCCCGGCGTGATCGTGGTCGGTGATATCGATCTGCCCGACATGCCGGGCCTGGATCCGCTTCGCCGCCTTGCGGGCCGGCGCGATGATATCCGCTTCATCGTGCTCTCCGGGCATGACGAGCCGCTGGTGGTTCAGGACGCCATGCAAGCGGGTGCGTGGGCTTATGTGTTGAAGCAATCGCCGCGCGGCGAACTGCTGGACGCGTTGCAGGATGTGGTGGAGGGGCGGCGCTACCTGAGTCCGGGCCTGATGGCCGCCCTCGTCAACGCACCACCGCCGGTGCACCGGCTTACCCGCCGTCAGCGGGAGGTGCTCGAGCGCATGGCGCGGGGGCTGCGGGCCACGGAGATCGCCGTCGAGCTTGGTATCTCCGTGCGCACGGTGGAGAGCCACCGCCAGGCACTGCTCGACCTGTTCCACGTTCATAGCGGCGTCGCCCTCGTACGTGACGCCATTCGCATGGGCCTTATCCGCGATCACGGCAACCGGCCCTGACCTTTCCTTGCCGCAGGAGCAGACTTGATGAAACGCCTCACCTTCGCGCTCACCGGCATGGCCTTGCTGGCCGCCTGCTCCACGATTAGCGTGACCAACCAGTGGAAAGACCCCACCTGGCACGGCCAGCCGGCGTCGTCAGTGCTGGTGGTCGGCGTCGCACGCAGCGACACCATGCGCCGCTTGTTCGAGGATGCCTTCTCGCGCGAACTCGGTGCCGCGGGCATTCGCGCGACGCCAAGCTACAGCAGCATCCCACCTGGCGAAGACGGTTCGGCCAGGCTCGGTGACCTGGTGAAGTCAACGGGTAGCGAGGCAGTGCTGGCGACCCGTGTGCAACGCGTGGAAGATCGCATCAACGTATCGCCCGGACCGTATGCCGGTGGTTTCTACGGGTGGTATGGCGGGGCGTGGGCGGCTGCGCCTGAGGTGACCCAGACCACGCTGGTGACATTGGAGACCAGCGTATGGGACGCGCGCAGCGACCGCCTTGTGTGGACGGTGACGACGCGTGGCGTGGCTAATAGCGATATCCCCAAAGCAACGGATGAGCTGGCGAAAACGCTGATCCCGAAGCTTAAAGCCGACGGGATACTCCGTTAGCCGCTTTGCCCCGCATTGCTCACGAGGCTGACGATAGCAAGGATGCCAATCGCCAGCAGGATCAGCGACACCAGCAAGGTAAGCGAGAGCGGATAAGGTGTTTCGCCATGGATCAGTCCGGCATGGGTCATCTCGGCGCGTTCGTCACGAAGCGTACGCATGTAGTGCACGTGGTAAACGATGCCGAGCAGCAGCATGACGACACCAAGGCCCACCA
Organism: Luteibacter aegosomaticola; assembly: GCF_023078475.1. Lineage (NCBI taxonomy): Bacteria > Pseudomonadati > Pseudomonadota > Gammaproteobacteria > Lysobacterales > Rhodanobacteraceae > Luteibacter > Luteibacter aegosomaticola. The sequence goes on from NZ_CP095741.1 coordinate 1,370,174, forward strand.
TCGCGAGGCCCAGTTGTCTGGGCGCCGCGCTGGTCTCGGGAAGCATCTTCGCACTGCGGAGGCGTTCGAAGAACTGGGCGATGGTGAAGCCGAAGCTGATCAGGGATATCGACGTGCGCATGATCGACATCAGTGTACGGTCGGTGCTCATTCGCGTGCGCTGGAACGACATGCCGGTGCGGCGTGCGGAGAGTTCGACGGAAAGGTCCGGGTGCTCGCCTTCGAGCGCGGCGGGCACGTAGTCGTAGCGGGTCTTATCGTGAGCCATGGGATCCTCCGGGTTCAACGCCACGCGCTGCCGACCTGCAGGTACCAGGCGTGGTCGTCGCGCGCCCATGCCCAGTCGACGCCGGCATACAAGCCGAGGGCGCTGGCGATGAGATAGCGAAAGCCCACGCCCTTCGTGGTTTCGGTGCTGGCGTCGTCAAAGCTGTTGCGCCGGCCCCAGGCACGTCCGGCGCCGCCGAACGCGAGAGCCGCCCAGCGGCGCGTCATGTTCCAGCGCAGCTCGGCTTCCACCATGCCGACCGAGCGGTCCTGGTAACGACCATAGGAGATGCCACGCAGGTCGATCGACGGCAGCTGGTAGAACGGCGTACTGCCCGGCGCGGTGCGGTAGTCCGCACGCAGGCCGAGGACGAAGCGCGGGCCCATGGGTATGTAGCCCAGGACATGCGCGCGATAGGACTGGAAGGTGTTGTCGCTACCCAGGCCCGGGGCGTAGAAGGTGCTTTCCGCGGTGGCCAGCACGCCGCGCGAGGGCGTCAGTGTGTTGTCCCGCGTATCCCATTCGATGACCGGGCCGAGGCCGGAGGCCCGGCTGGCGAAATCGCGCGGCTTGAAGAACTGGTGGTTGCCTTCGACGTTGAGGCTGCTGTCGAGGTCGATGTAGATCCAGCGCGCCCCGATGTACAGCGGGAGCGAGCCCAGCCGCCGGGACACCTGCTGGAAGGAGAACCAGCCGTCGAGGTTATAGCCAATCTTGCGCGGCCCGAGGAACAGGCCCTTGGTATAGAAATCGAGGTTGGCCGACGCCTTGCCGACAGCACCCTTGTACCGCCACTGATCGTCGCGGAAGTGGAACTCACCGGCTGCGACGGCGCCGTAGGTACCGTTCTGCGTCTTCGCAGCGCCGAAGCCATAGATGTTTGGTGGTATGTGCTCGCCACTGTCCTTCGACGCCTGCGATTGTTTCGCCGGCTGGAAGAACACGGCGGACGCGCCGCCGCCGTTACCGACGGCGGGTTCAGTGATGATGATCGGGACGATGAGCGCGCCCTTGTGTTGCAGGAGCCAGCGTGACATGTCGATGGCATGGTCATCCGGGTCGTGGATGAGTTGCCAGAAGCTCTCTTTTTTTTCGGGTGGCGGCGTATCGTCCGCCGACGCGGCACCCGTAGCCAGCGCGGCTGCACAACCCAACAGCAGGCAAATCGCGGCATGTCGCATAGGGAGGGCACGGGTCGTGGACCAGCCGTCATCGTGACCATCCATGGCGAGGGTGCAAAGCGCAATTGCCCGCGTGCAGGCTGGGTAGATCTACCTAGGCGAGTGCGAGTCGTAGATTTACCTATGGCCGCGTGCGCGGGACTACGCTTGGGCTCGCGACCGTGCATGCACAAGATCATCTCCTGCGCCGTCGCTGAAGGATCGGGCCGTGCTTACGTATCGATGGGAACCACGACATACCATCGCGACTTTTGTTGCGCTGGTCATGCTTGTCAATGCGGGCCGGGCGCATGTCGATCCATCGTCCGACCCCTTGCCGTCGTGGAACGACGGCGCGACGAAGACGGCGATCGTGGCGTTTGTCGCCGGGGCGGCGTCGGAAGGTGACGCGGGGTACATCGCACCGGTGGACCGCGTCGCAGTATTTGACATGGATGGCACGTTGATGCCCGAGAAGCCCCTGCCAGGCGCGGTACTGCCTCTCGCTGCGGATGTGAAGGGCGCCGTTGCGAAGCGGCCCGCCCTCGCGAACGAGCCGGGCGTGGCCGCCTTCCTCAAGGGCGATATCCCGGCACTCGTCGCGCTTGGGCAAGCCGGGCTGGCCCAGGTGACGGCCGCGGCCATCGATGGACGCACGACGGACGAGGTGGCTGATGGCATGGCGCGTGAGGCGCACGCGGCCGTGAATGCACGCTGGGGCACACCCTACCCACGGCTTGCGTACCGCCCCATGCTGGAGCTGCTGCGTTATCTCGAGGCGAATGGCTTCGAGACATGGATCTGCAGCGGCTCACCCATCGCCTATACCCGCGGGATCGCGCGCGACGCCTTCGGCATACCGCCGGATCGCGTGATCGGCAGCGCCCTGGCGACACGCGTGCAGGAACGCGAGGGCCGTGTGGTGCTGGTGTATACGGGCAAGGTCGATCAGGTGGTGGATCGCGAAGGCAAGCCGCCAGCCATCTACCGCGCCATCGGCAGGCGTCCGGCGTTCGTTGGCGGCAACGTCGGCGGCGTGGGCGACGTCTCGATGATGCGGTACGCCATGGACCGCGGTGGCCCCGCGTTCGCCCTGCTTGTGAACCACGATGACGCGGCCCGCGAATTCGCCTATGCGGAGAAGGGCGGCGAATCGCTGGCTGCAGCCGTTCGCTACCACTTCCATATCGCCAGCATCCGCGGCGACTGGAACACCGTGTTCGATCCCTCGGTGAACGCGCGTCCACCGACGCCCTGACGCGCCCGGCACGTTGCAGGAGACAGCATGGCTACGCAGAAAAAGGCAAAAGAACCTGCCTCAGGCAAGACCGGGAAGGCCGGTAAGCGGCCCAACATCCTGGTGATCTGGGGCGACGATATCGGTATCTCCAACCTCAGTTGCTATACGCGTGGGTTGATGGGCTACCAGACGCCCAACATCGACCGTCTCGCCAACGAAGGCATGCTGTTCACCGATTCATACGGCGAGCAGTCGTGCACGGCGGGACGTTCCTCGTTCATCACCGGCCAGAGCGTCTACCGTACCGGCCTGTCGAAAGTCGGTGTGCCCGCCGCGCCCGTGGGCATGTCCGACAAGATCATCACCATCGCGGCCGTGCTGAAGAACCAGGGCTATGCGACCGGTCAGTTCGGAAAAAACCATTTGGGCGATCGCAACGAGCATCTGCCGACCAACCACGGTTTCGATGAATTCTTTGGCAACCTCTACCACCTGAATGCCGAGGAAGAGCCCGAAATGGACGACTACTGGCCGGAGAAGGACTTTCCCACCTTCGTGAAGGCAGTGCGTCCCCGTGGCGTGTTGCACAGCTGGGCGACCGACAAGGACGACGCGACCGAAGACCCGCGCTTCGGCCGGGTGGGCAAGCAGAAGATCAAGGACACCGGTCCGTTGAACAAGAAGCGCATGGAGACCTGCGATGACGAGTTCGTCGCCGCGACCAAGGATTTCATCAAGCGCCAGGTGGATGACGACACGCCGTTCTTCATCTGGTTGAACTTCACCCATATGCATCTGTTCACTCATCCCAAGCCGGAGAGCCAGGGGCAGGCAGGGCGGTGGCAGTCGCCTTACCACGACACCATGGTGGATCACGACAGGAACGTTGGCGAGGTGCTCGATTACCTGGACAAGCTCGGGATTGCCGACAACACGTTCGTCATGTATTCCACCGACAACGGCCCGCACCGGAACAGCTGGCCCGACGCCGGTACGACACCGTTCCGCAGCGAGAAAAACACGAACTGGGAAGGCGCCTTCCGCGTGCCGATGGTGGTGCGCTGGCCTGGCCATATCAAGGCAGGCCGTGTCTCGAACGATATCGTGCAGCACCACGACTGGCTGCCGACCTTCGCCGACATGGCGGGCGCCGGCGATGCCGTCGAGCAGTTGAAGAAAGGCTATCAAGCGATTGGCCGGACTTACCACAACCATATCGACGGCGGCAGCCTGCTCAAGCATCTTACGGACGCCGAGGCCGTCAGCCCGCGCAAGATCTTCGTTTACCTGAGCGATGATTGCGACGTATTGGGCCTGCGCTTCGACAACTGGAAGATCTCGTTCATGGAGCAGCGCTGCAAAGGGACGATGGCGGTATGGGGCGAGCCGTTCACGCGCCTGCGCCTGCCTAAGCTCTACAACCTGCGGACCGACCCGTACGAGTTTGCGGAGACCACGTCGAACTCATACTGGGAGTGGTTCTGCTACCACGCATTCATCATTTTTGGCGCGTGGCGCATCATGGATAAGTGGGCATCTACCTTCAAGGAGTTCCCGCCGGTGCAGCACCCGAACAGCTTCACGATCGACGAGGCGTTGAAGATGCTAAGTGAATCGACGCGTAGCGATTGAGGCATCTGTCGTGCGAAAGAAAACGGCGCCGCAGGGCGCCGTTTTTCATGGGACCATTTACGTGCGGCCGGGCGGATCACCGTTGCGCAGGCCACGGATCGCTTTGCGTGCCGCGGCGACAGCGTCGTCCTCGGCGGCTTCCACATAGCTGTGCATGCGCTTACCGGCCACGCGGGCCACTTCGTTGCCAGCGGCATCACGCACCACGGCATCCGCTGTGAAGCACGTGGCATCGTTATCGCCCACGTGGCGGATCGTGGTGATTTCGAAGGAGTAGTCGAGTGGCCGGGGGTGCATGGTGTAACCGCCCTTACGGTTCACGGGCGATCGTGAAGCCGCCGACGGTGACGCCAAGGCCCATGCCCTTGCCCGCGCCGGCGAGGGTCATGCTGACCGGGCCCTTGGTGAGGACCTGGGCATCACCGTGTTTCACGATGCCTGTGTCGGCGTCGGCCGAGGCGTAGGTGCCGAGCGTGTCCTCGATGCGGGCAAGGCCGGAGAAATCGGCCTTGCCATCCTTGATCGCGGATTTGCTAAGGGCCAGGCCACCACCGTTGGCGGTGAGCTTCACCTTCAGGGTGGAACCATCGGTGCAGGTGATCGTGCCGTGCCCGGCGGAATGTTTGTACAGCACGGCCCACGAGGAGAGATCAAAACGCATCGTGCAGTCGAAGGCATCAGCGGCGCGGCTTGCCGTCGGGGCGCAAAGGGCGGCGACGAGCAGGGGCAGGGCGAGTGGACGCAGGTTCATGTCGGGTACTCCGTGGGCTTCAGGGGGAAACCGGTACCTCGGTCCAGCTCGAGTCCGGGTCGAAACGCTCGATATGCGTGATGGCGGTGGAGGTGTCCTTGCCGAGATCTTTTTGGAAGACCTGGCCGTCGTGGCTGATCTCGAAGGTCATGACGCCGCTTTCGCCGTAGCGTGCGGGCCAAGCGATGAGGGCGAAGCCATTGGCCATGACGCCGCCGGCGACGTAGTCGTAGGCGCCCCCGGGTGCCGAGGCGCCTTGTGCGGTGAGGATCCGGTAGTGGTAGCCAAAGTACGTATCGCCGTGGACTTTCTCCGCGGCGAGGCGCGGCCCGAGCGGGCTTTCCGGCTGGCCTTCTTCCGGCGCCCAGTAGAGGCCGTCGTGCTGGCCCGGCGTGCTGCGCAGCTTCGACGCGTAATGCGGCACGCTGTCCTTGTCGTGCGTGCTGGCGGCGTATTCGCGCTGCGCGTCGTAATAGGCCAGCAGCACCTGCACCACGTCCATTTCGTTGTGGCCGATCTGGCGCGCGATGATTTCATCGTGGCCCGCTGCCACGTCGAAGTGCCAGCCCGTGGCGTCTTTCGCCAGGGGAATGGGTAGTTGCCAGCCCGCGCGGCCCACGGTGAGGTGGGTGCCGCTACCATCGGTCACGATGCGGTGGTTGCCAGCGTAGTCGTCGACAAACGCATCGACGTCTTCGCGTTGGACGCCTTCAGTGGGGATATAGGTGCGCCAGTCGCTGCCGAGGACCTTGCCGATGGCCGTATCGTCATGGGCTTTCAACGCGGCGACGAGGGCATCCGCCGCCGCATCCGGGGTGGGGTAGGTGGCTGCGGCTGGCCATGCGGCGAAGCTGGCCATGAGGCAGGCGGCAAGGAGCGTGCGCGCAACGCGCTTGGCGGTCGGGACATTCATCGCAAGCTCCTAGCGGCGGTGGAATCCGCCAGCATGCATGGGCACCGGGCGGTTGACGGGATGGGCGGCGCCCACGTTCGGGCGGTTGCCGCCGCCCCGCTGCTGCAGGCTGGATTCGCCTCGCTGGCGCGCGGCACCGGCGTCACCTGGCGAGCGCACGCCGGAGAAGGCATTCGCGCGCGCTTCATTGCCGTTGCCCAGGGGCTGGCGTTGCACGCCACCGCCGTTGGCACCGGGGCGCTGCGCACCGCTGGCATTCGCGCCTGGACGCTGCTCCGTCCGGTTCGCGAAGTTGCCGGCGTTTGCGCGGTTGCCTGGCGTATTCGCGTTACCCGCACTACCACGTTGCAGCGCAGGTGAAGCGCCACCACCGGTGGAGCGGTTGAAGCTTTGTAGCGCCTGCTGACGACTCGCTTCGCGCGCGGGATCCTGGCCGCGGAACGCCTGGCGTTGCTGCGCTCCGCCTATGCCCTGGTTAAAACGCGCCTGCGTCGCTGGATCGCGATACGGCGTGCCGCGGCGGTTCGCCGGGTTGTGGTTCCAGTTGACGTTGCCGTTGCCGCTGATGTGGTTATTGACGTTGATGTTGTTGTAGCGGTTGACGTTGATGTTGACGTCGTTATGGCCCCAGTCGAAGCCACCCCAGAGCGAGTTGGCGATCGCCACGCCGGTGCCGAAGGCCAGGCCGGCGGCCAGGCCTGTGGCGACGGGGTACTGGTAGCCTGGCGGTGGCGGCCACGCCGGCGGTGGGTAAGCGGGGTACGCCCACGTGCCGTAGACCACCGTGGGGTTGTAGGCCGGCACATACACGACCTGCGGGTCCGCTGGTTCGATCTGGATCACCGTAGTCTGTGGGGCGGTTTCTTGCACCACCACCTTCTGCTGCGCGTTCGATTTCAGGTTGCCCGCTTTCTGTGCCTGCGCGCGCAGGCGTTGCGCGGAAGCCATGACATCGTCGGGCTGTGCGAGGAAGGCATCGCCGATGTTGCGGACCCAATCCGGATGCGCGCCCATCTGCGCGAGTACCTGCGGGAAGGCCACGAGCGACTGCACGCTGGGATCCCAGGGTTTCGAGGACACCTGCTTCACGGCGGCATCTCCCGTCGCCTTGGGATTCTGCTTCGACCAGGCGGCTGCGTCCGCGACATCGGCAGGGTAGGTTGCAGCCATCAGGATCTGCGAAAGCAACGCATCGGGATACAGCGCGATGGGTGCCATGTATTGGTCGACCTGTTCTTTCGTAAAGGTCTTTCCCGCAGGGGCTGCGCCTTGCGCCGCGAGCGATGTGGCGGCGAGGGCGAGCAACCATGCGGCGACGTGACGGAGCCAGGCTCCGGTCCGGCGAGTGTCCACGAGGCGTCTCCACGGTGAATGTCACACGCAGCATCCGGCGCGTGGCCGCATGCCCGGAAGCGCAGATGTGCGTACCGGCTTTCCGCAAAACTACCTACATGGGGAACTGCATGTTCAGGCCGAGGAACACCTGGAATTGCGGCACGCCGTCGCCGTGCCGCGCCACGGTGAACTGCGGCTCGGCGAACAGGTTGTAGGTGACGCCGCCATGGCCACGCCACACCTTGCCGGTGCCTACGCCAATGGGGATGTAGTGCGTGCCCGCCTCGAGATCCCACGTCCATGTGGCCGTCGTGCGCAGGTACCAGCCACGCGGAAGGTTGTAGATGACGAGTGGCTGTGCCTGCAGGTTGTTCTGCGTACTGCGCTGCCCTGAACCGGCGAACGACCGTTGCCAGGTCACGAGTCCGCCGACGAGCCCCCAGGGTTTGGGCGAGATGACGAGCGTGGCCACACCGGCTTGCCACTTGCCCGTACCCGTGCGATCGCTCCCTGCGCTCGGTACGGTGAGTTGCGGGCCGATGCCGATCTCCACGCCGCCGGCCTTGAACACGGCGACGTCGAAGACATTGAGGTCGCCGATGTTGGTCGTGCGGCCGTTGGGCGCGATGTTTGGCGACGTCACCACGGGCAAGGTGTAGCGAAAGATCTGCGGCAGGCCGAACGCTTTGTGTGGCAGCGTGCCGCGCAACAGGAACGCATTGGAATCGGCGTCGTCGAGGCCGTAGTAGCTGCCGACGTATTGATCCTGCAGGTTCAGGCCGATGGTCGGGGCAAGCGGGTTATTCGCCTTGTTCATGTCGTCTGCCGACTGTGCATGGGCGAGCTGGCAAACGCAGGGAATGAGGAGTGAGAGCGCGGCGGCAGGGCGAGGAGGCCTGGGCATGGTAGGAGCCCCTACGTGACGGGGCCTTCAGCTTGCCGCCTTGCCGTGCGCGCGGTAACCGAAAGGGCCCGCGGTGCTGGCTGGTAAAACTACGTTGTCAGAACATGACCTGCACGCGCATTTCGAAGATATGCGGATCGATGCGGCGGTCGCCATGATCGCTAAAGGCACGCACATGGTTTGCCTGCAGCTTCACGTACGGGGTGATGTACCAGTTGGCACCGAGCGTCCAGTCGTGTTCGTTGCCACCTTGCGTCGGGCCGTCGTCGAGATTCAGTGTGCTGTAGCGGACAAGGACTTCCATCGCTCCCCACGGGCCCGCTGGCTGCACGTCGGAAACGTTACCGCTGCGATAGGTGCGTGATTCGCCCGTCAGCACCCAACTGCCGAAGGTGTACCAGCCTCGCGCCTTGTAAGCGAGCGCGTCGCGCAGCTTCACCTTAGCGTCCAGGTATTCACCTTGCACTGACCACGGGCCATGGATCCACAGGCCTTCCAACCCACGCCGGTCGATGTGACGTGCCGGTACAAGCAGGCCCGAATCGACCAGTCTCTGGTCGGCCAGACTGGCTTCGGGCAGGGCGCTCAGGCGCGCGGAGGGTGGGGTGTACTGGCCGCGGCCATCCCAGGTGCCCCGGGGTTCTTCCCGCGAGATCGAACCGCCCAGGTGCAGGACCTCTCGCGGCGAGTTCAGCGGTGTCCACGCAACGCGTGCGGCCACCATGCGGCCATCGAGATCGCCCTGCAGGTTGCCGCCGTGGTAGTAACCCAACTGGATCAGCCAGGCCTTGCGCGTGAGTGCCCAGTCCACGCCGATGCGACGGTTCGCGTAGATCGCCTGCATGGGCAGCGATGGCTCGAGGAACGAGGTGGTGCCGGTGCTGGTGTTTCCTTCGAAGCCCACCGGCGTTTTCATGAAGCCGATCCGCACGGCGCCAGCGTCGGCGCCCAGCACGGCCTTGCTCTGCAGGCGGAAGTACACGTCCAGCCAGGTCTTTGCCTGGACATCGAACACGGCGGTGGCGTCGTAGACGCCTGGCTTCCGGATAACGAAGCCGAACTCCTTGCGACGATTCGTCTGGGCGTCCTCGTAGGCACCCTGGTCGTTGCTGAAGCGATCCAGGTCGTACTGGTACTTCAGCGAAAGGCCGACGTCGGTGCCATCCGCGAACACGTAGTGTGTCGGCCAGTGGGTACGCCAATCGTACGATGGGGCCTGCGCACCATCCGCAGCGGCTCCCGCGCTGAGGGCGAGCGCCAGGACGGCGGTTGCGAAGGTCTTCAACCGGGTGGCCCATCGTCGTGAGCAGGCCCCCAGCATGCGTGCCTTCGCAGCGCGTCGGTATCGAAACTACGCGCAACGAAGGCCGGTAAAACTACGATGGATCACGGCGGGGCGGCGCGTTGCCACGCCGTCCCCGCGCGGTCAGAAGACCAGTGAAGCCATCTTCCGGCGGTACGTACCGACCACTTCGGCATCGTCCAGCGTGGCGAAGGCGGCAAGCAGGCGCTTCTTCGCCTGGCCGTCGTTCCAGTCGCGCTGGCGCTTCAGCACATCAAGGAACTGGTCGAGGCCGGCCGCGGCATCGCCTTCGATGAGCAGGCGCACGCCGAGCAGGTCACGGGCTTCCCAATCGTCGCCGTTGGCAGCCACGCGCTGGCGCAGCTCGGCGAGCGACGGTGCGCCAGCGAGGGCGCGGGCAAGGTCGAGCTGGTTGCGCAGGCGCACGGCGCGGCTGTCGGTGGCCAGGTTGGCCGGCAGCGCGTCCAGCTCGGCCTGGGCCGGTTCGACCTGGCCGGCACGGAGCAGGGCCAGTGCAAGGTCGAGCTTCAGTTCGGCATGGTCCGGGGCGGCAGCGATCGCCTGCTGGAGGCGGTTGATGGCCTCCTCGGGGCTTTCCGGCTCGGCTTCGATCACCTCGGCGTCGTTCGCCGAGCCGTCGCCGGGCTCGATGCCGTTGCGGGTGAGGAACTCGCGCAACTGGCCTTCCGGCAGGGCACCGGCGAAACCATCCGCCATCTGGCCATCCTTGATCAGGATGACGGTGGGGATGCTGCGGACCCCAAACATGGCGGCCAGCTGCTGCTCGGCTTCCACGTCGATCTTGGCCAGGCGGAACGCGCCGTTGTACTCGACGGCCAGCTTTTCCAGCAGGGGACCCAGGGTTTTGCACGGGCCGCACCATTCCGCCCACAGGTCGACCAGGATGGGGGTCTGCAGCGAAGCCTGGATGACATCCTGCTCGAACCCGGCCGTGGTGGCGTCGAAGACATGGGCACTGGGGGTCTGGGCGCTGGTCACGGGAGCTCCTGGGGATAGAAGAAGATGCCCCCTAAATCGGGGAAGTTCGGCAGCATATCAAGCCCGGGTGGCCATTTCGGCGCAGGCGCAATGTTTCGTCATGCGCCGTTTACCCGGATTTGCGATCATATCGCCAAGGGCCATACCGGCCTCCACCGCCGGCGTGCATGCAAAAAGCCCCTGACCTCATCATCTGCGAGCACTGTGACACCGTTTACCGGCGGCGCCACCTTGCCCGTGGCGAAGTCGCGCAGTGCGTGAACTGCGGGGCCGTGCTCGAGCGCCATCAGTGGCTGGGCATCGATGCGCAGTTCGCCCTGATCGTGGCGGCGTTCATCGTCTTCGTCATCGCCAACGTCTCACCCATCGTCACCCTGGGCTTCTCCGGGATGATGGCCGATACCACCCTGTGGGGCGCGGCCATCGCCATGTGGAACGATGGTGCCCAGATCGTGGCGGCCCTGACCGCACTCACGCTGTTCTTCTTCCCGCTGGTGCAGATCGTCCTGTTCGGCTGGGTGCTGATGTACGCGCGGCACGGCGTGCGTGCGCCGGGTTTCGGCCTGGCCATGTCCACCCTGGTGCGGATCAAGCCGTGGAGCATGATCGAGGTGTTCATGCTGGGTGTCCTGGTGGCGGTGGTGAAGGCACATACGTATTTCGATGTGATTCCGGGTACCGGCGTATGGGCATTTGGTTTCCTCACCATACTGATCACCGTGTTCGCCAGCCACGACCCGCGGAACCTGTGGGACGTGACGAAGGAGGTGCGCCGGTGACCGACCTGCCACGCGCCCAGGACCTGGGCATGATGGGCTGCCACGTGTGCCGCCTGATCACCGCGTACACCGAGGATCCGCACGCGCGTTGCCCGCGCTGCCATAACCCGCTACACCCGCGGAAGGCCGGCAGCATCACCCGCGCCTGGGCGTTCCTTATCTCGGCGGCGATCTTCTACGTGCCGGCCAACCTGTTTCCGATCATGCGGACGCAGAGCCTGCTATCGAAGGACGACAATACGATCCTCAGTGGTGTGTTCGAGCTATGGCGCAACGGGTCGCCCGACCTGGCCATCATCGTCTTCACGGCTTCTATCGTGGTGCCCGTGCTGAAGTTCTGCATCATGGGGTTCCTGCTGACGTCGGTGCAGCGGGCCAGCGATTACGGGCCGCGGCAACGCGCCAAGCTGTACCGCTTCGTGGAGCTGGTGGGTTACTGGTCCATGCTCGATGTGTTCGTGGTGGCGATTCTTTCCGCGCTGGTGCACTTCAAGGTGCTCTCGCGCGTTGAGCCGCTACCGGGCGTGATTTATTTCGGCATCGTCGTGGTGCTGACGATGCTGGCGGCGATGAGCTTCGATCCCCGCCTGATCTGGGACAAAAGGAAAGCGCGATGAGCGACACCCAACAAGGAAACACGCCGGAAGGCGACGACCTGCCGCAGCCGGAGGTGCGCCGTTCGAAGATGGGCGTCTCGCTCATCTGGTTGGTGCCGATCATCGCCGCGCTGGTCGGTATCTCGCTGCTGGTCAATCACTACATCTCGGCGGGCCCGCAGATCGAGGTGACCTTCCAGACTGGCGAAGGCATCGAGATCGGCAAGACCCAGGTCAAATACAAGAACGTGGTGATCGGCAAGGTCACCAGCATGCGCCTTTCCAAGGACCGTACCCACGTCCGCGTGGTGATCGACCTGGAGAAGAACGCTTCGGAGTTCGCGACCAAGGGCACCCGCTACTGGGTGGTGCGTCCGCGCATCGGTGCGGGTGGCGTTTCCGGTTTCGATACGCTGCTTTCGGGTGCCTTCATCGGCGCGGATACCGGCACGTCCGAGGAGGACCAGAGCGATTTCACCGGTCTGGAAACGCCGCCGGCCGTGACCCACGGTGCGCCGGGCCGCCGCTTCGAGCTGCATACCGGCGACCTTGGCTCGCTGGATATCGGCTCGCCGGTGTATTTCCGGCGCATCCAGGTGGGCCGCATCGTCTCGTACGAGCTCGACAAGGATGGCAAGGGCGTGTCCCTGCAGCTGTTTGTCGATGGCCCGAATGATCGCTTCGTCACCAAGGACTCGCGCTTCTGGAATGCCAGCGGCGTCGATGTCTCCCTGGGCGCCGATGGCCTCAAGCTCAATACCCAGTCCCTGGCGACGGTGGTTGCCGGCGGCGTTGCCTTCTCCGATCCGCTGGGCCCGCACGATGAGTCGCCCGCGCCGGAAATGAGCTCGTACACGTTGTTCGGCGACCAGGCCACGGCGCTGGCACCGCCCGATGGCAACCCGCGCTATATGCGCATGCGTTTCGAGCATTCCCTGCGTGGGCTGAACGTGGATGCCCCGGTGGAACTGCTCGGCGTGAAGGTGGGCAAGGTCGTTTCGGTGAACCTCGATTACGACCCGGAGAAGCACAGCTTCCCGGTGGTGGTCGGCGTGCTGGTGTACCCGCAGCGCCTGGGCAAGGCGCATGACAAGCTCGCCCAGGTGCTCGGTGGCGATCCGGAAACCCTGTTCCCGCGCATCATGAAGGGTCTGGTCGATCACGGCCTGCGTGCGCAGGCGCGCACGGGCAACCTGCTGACCGGCCAGCTTTACATCGCCATGGATGTGGATCCGAAGGCAGCAAAGGTCGAGTTCAACCCGAACGGCAAGCCGCTTGAGGTTCCGACGGTGCCGGGCGATTTCGATCACCTGCAGGAGCAGCTCTCGGGCATCGTCGACAAGATCTCGAAGATCCCGTTCGATTCGATCGGCAAGAACCTCGATGGCAGCCTGCATGAGCTGCATGGCACCTTGCACCAGGTGAACACCGAACTGATGCCTGAGGCGAAGAAGACCTTGCAGGGCGTGAATCGCACCGTGGGCACGGCCAACGATGCGCTGAGCGAGAACTCGCCGCTGCAGCAGAACATCGCGAATACGCTGGAAGAATTGCAGCGCACCGTGCGTTCGGTGCGGGCATTTACCGATTACCTGGGCCGTCACCCGGAGGCACTGTTGCGCGGCCGCGGCGCCGATGCACCGCCCCCGGCCACCGCGCCGTCGTCCCCGAAGCAGGGCAAGGAAGGTCAGCCATGATGAAGTTTTCCCGCTACGCCGCTTCGGCCCTGTGCGTGGCATCGCTTGCCGCGTGCTCTTCGGCGCCGGTGCATTTCCATACCCTGGTGCCGCCGGCCGCAGCGCCGTCGGCGACCATGGCGCCGTTTGCGATCGATGTGCAGGCGGTGGGCGTGCCGCCGCAGGTGGATCAGCCGTCGATGGTGTTGCGTTCGGGTAGTTCGTCGATGAGCGTGCTGGATGGCGAGCGCTGGGCGTCGCCGCTGGGTGATGAGATTCGTTCGGCGCTGGCGGCGGATCTGTCGAGCCGCCTGGGCACGCACGATATCCACGGTTTGCCGCGGGCGAAGGATGCGAACGTGGTGCGGGTGCAGGTGGATGTGCGCCGCTTCGATTCGGAGCTGAATGGCAATGCGACGCTGGAGGCGGCGTGGTCGGTGCGCACGGAGTCGCAGTCAGCGAACTGTGCGTCGCGCGTGGTCGAGCCGGCGGGTGGCAGCTATGACTCTCTGGTGGATGCGCATCAGCGCGCTCTGGGCCAGCTTGCTGACCAGATTGCTGTAGCGAGCCGTTCGGTCGCCAACGGCCAGGCGGCTGCCTGCCACTGACGAACAGGCTCGCCTTCGGCTTCGCGGGGCTCGGCCGTTGGCCATCGCGTTAGCGCTCGGACGTCTCCGGAAAGAGCCCTCGGCGCCCACCCTCGCTGCTCAGACAGGTCCTCGTCGTTCGAAAGGGATGCCCCTCCGGGGCCATGTACTTATTTGGCCTACGGCCGCGAACCGGTCGCCGGGCGGGGGTTTGAAACTCGCCATCCTGGCTCGGTTTCAAACGAGCGGCCCTCCATGGCCGCTCCCGCCTGTGGCGGCTGTTCCCGCCCGTCGCCCTCGCCTGCGAAACTCGCCTCGAGGGTGGGCGCCGAGGGCTCTCAGAGGCACTGAGGGCGCGTGATGGGAGAGCCGGCAACGCGGTTGTGGCGGCCGGCCTTGTCGCCCGAGGTGCAAACCCACCGACGTGCCCGCGACGTTCCCGTAGGAGCCCACCCTGTGGGCGACGCCGTTCGCGGCAGACTGCGGATCTTGCGGCGTCTGGCCCTTAATCGATCGTGCCGTACGAGAGGGCCTGAGCGTTGAGGCGAAAGATGTCGCCCACAGGGTGGGCTCCTACGGCCGGGTGTTTCGGCCGTTTGTGAGATGCGAGACGTCGCCAAGTCAGTCGTGTTGCAGGCGGTGGTTTTCCCACCGATCTGCCTCAGTGTGTCCGAGAGGCCTTGGCGCCCACCCTCGAGGCGAGTTGTCGGAGACGAGGCGGGCGGACGGGAACAGCCGCCGCAGGCGGGAGCGGCCACGGATGGCCGCTCGTTTGAAACCGAGCCAGGAAGGCGAGTTTCAAACCCCCGTCCGCACGCCGGTTCGCGCCCGTAGGGCAATAAGTACATGGCCCCGGAGGGGCATCCCTTTCGAACGTTGGAGACTTGTCTGAGCAGCGAGGGTGGGCGCCAAGGGCTCTTTCCGGAGACGTCCGAGCGCAAACGCGATGGCGAAGCCGAGCAACGCGAAGCCGAAGGCGAGCCGTCTCGAAACCCAGCAAAATCAAAGCGCCACAGCCAGCGAGGTTGCCCGCCATACCCCCGTGGGATAGTCTCCCGCGATTGAGCGCCGCGATTTCCAACGGCGGCCACCCGAGCACCCATCCGGTACCAGACACCATGCAGGACAGCAACGACCAGGCCACGCGCGAGCAGGGCGGATACGCCCCCGACGCCGTAGAAACCGCCGCCCAGCGCTACTGGAGCGACACCCGTGCCTTCGAAGTCACCGAAGACACCGGCAAGCCCAAGTACTACTGCCTATCGATGCTCCCGTACCCCTCCGGCGCCCTCCACATGGGCCACGTCCGGAACTACACCATCGGCGACGTCATCAGCCGTTTCCAGCGCCAACAGGGCAAGAACGTCCTCCAGCCCATGGGCTGGGACGCCTTCGGCCTGCCCGCCGAAAACGCCGCGATCAAGAACAAGACCGCGCCGGCCAAGTGGACCTACAAAAATATCGAGCACATGCGCGAACAGCTCAAGCGCATGGGCTTTGCCTACGACTGGACCCGCGAAGTCACCACCTGCCGCCCCGAGTACTACCAGTGGGAGCAGCAGATGTTCACCCGGCTCATGAAAAAGGGCCTGGTCTATCGCAAGAACAGCGTCGTCAACTGGGACCCGGTCGACCAGACCGTGCTCGCCAACGAGCAGGTCATCGACGGTCGCGGCTGGCGCTCGGGCGCCATCGTCGAGAAGCGCGAAATCCCGCAGTGGTTCCTCAAGATCACTGCCTACGCGCAGGAACTGCTCGACGGCCTGGACACCCTGCCGGGCTGGCCGGACGCAGTGAAGACCATGCAGCGCAACTGGCTGGGCCGCTCGCAGGGCCTGGAAATCACCTTCGACGTCGAAGGCCAGGCCGAGCCGCTGAAGGTCTTCACCACGCGCCCCGACACCTTGCTGGGCGTGTCCTACGTGGCCGTTGCCGCGGAGCACCCGATCGCCACCCAGGCTGCCGTCGGCAACCCGGGCCTCGCTGAATTCATCGAAAGCTGCAAGGCCGGCGGCGTGTCCGAGGCTGAGCTGGAAACCCAGGAAAAGCGCGGCTATTACACCGGCGTCGATGCCATCCACCCGATCACCGGTGAAAAGGTACCTGTATGGGTCGCCAACTTCGTGCTGATGGGTTACGGCACTGGCGCTGTCATGGCCGTGCCCGGCCACGACGAGCGTGACTGGGAGTTTGCCCAGAAGTATTCGCTGCCGATCAAGATGGTGGTGGTCGACCAGGGCGTGGTCGATGCGCTGGCCGAGATCAAGCGCGACCTCGCCAAGGGCGATGGCACGGACGCTACCCAGCACGCGCTGGAGGGCGGTAGCACCGATGCCTATACGACCTCCGCGGCCGTGGAAACCGTGAAGTCGTTCGAGACCGGCATCCAGGAAGCGGGTGCGTACACCGAGCACGGTTACCTCGTGAACTCGGGTGAATTCGATGGCCTGGATTTCGACGCGGCGTTCGACGCCATCGCGGCGAAGCTCGAGGCCGCCGGTCGCGGCGAGCGCCGGGTGAACTGGCGTATCCGCGACTGGGGCGTCAGCCGCCAGCGTTATTGGGGTTGCCCCATCCCGGTCATCTACTGCCCGCAGTGCGATGCCGTACCGGTGCCGGAAGACCAGTTGCCGGTCGTGCTGCCCGAAGATGTCGAGTTCTCCGGCGTGCAGAGCCCGATCAAGGCCGATCCGGAATGGCGCAAGACCACCTGCCCGAACTGCGGCGGCCCGGCTGAGCGCGAAACGGATACGTTCGATACCTTCATGGAATCGAGCTGGTACTACGCCCGCTACACCAGCCCTGGCGCGAAGGCGCAGGTGGATGAGCGTGCGAAGTACTGGACGCCGGTGGACCAGTACATCGGTGGTATCGAGCACGCGATCCTGCATCTGCTGTATTTCCGCTTCTATCACAAGCTCATGCGCGACGAAGGCCTGGTGAGCAGCGATGAGCCTGCGACCAACCTGCTGTGCCAGGGCATGGTCATCGCCGAAACGTACTTCCGGAAGGAAAGCGACGGTTCGTTTACCTGGTTCAATCCGGCCGATGTGGATGTGCAGCGCGATGAGCGTGCACGCATCACGGGTGCCACGTTGCGCGCCGATGGCCAGCCGGTGGAAATCGGCGGCATCGAGAAGATGGCCAAGTCGAAGAACAACGGCGTGGATCCGCAGGCGATGATCGGCAAGTACGGCGCCGACACCGTCCGCCTGTTCTCCATGTTCGCCGCGCCGCCCGACCAGTCGCTGGAGTGGAACGAGGCGGGTGTGGAAGGCATGGCGCGTTTCCTGCGCCGCCTGTGGCGCGATGTCACCACCCATGCCGAAGGCGGCAAGGGGCAGGGTGGGAACCCGGCGGGCGAGGGCGCGCGCAAGACGCTGCGCCGCCAGCTGCACGAGACCATCCAGAAGGTCACCGACGATATCGGTCGCCGCCAGTCGTTCAACACGGCTATCGCGGCGCTGATGGAACTGCTCAACGCGCTCAACAAGTTCGATGACGCCAGCGAGGAAGGGGTGGCCCTGCGCCAGGAGGCCTTCACGGCCGTGGTGCAGCTGATCAACCCGTTCACCCCGCACGTGTCGCATGCCCTGTGGCAGGCGCTGGGCCATGGCGAGGCGCTGGTGGAAGACGCTGGCTGGCCGGCCGTGGACCCGGCGGCCCTGGTCCGCGATTCGCTGACCTACGCGGTGCAGGTAAACGGTAAGCTTCGCGCTACCATCGAGCTGCCGGCCAGCGCCTCGAAGGAAGAAGCCGAAGCCCAGGCCCGTGCACTGCCTGCGGTGGCCGCCCAGCTGGAAGGCCTGACCGTGCGCAAGGTGATTGTCGTGCCCGGTAAGATCGTCAACATCGTCGCAGGATAACCATGAGCCCGAACGTTCTCCGTGTCGCCCTGGTCGTTGCCGCCACCTCGTTGCTGGGTGCTTGCGGCTTCCACCTGCGCCAGTCGGCAGCGCTGCCTGCGGGCATGGAAAAGATCCACCTCACCGTGGTTGGGGGTGGCCGTCTTGAACGCGAGCTCTCCCGTGCGCTCGAGAACTCGAACGCCACCGTGGTGGATAAGCCTGGCGCGGGTATTGCCGAACTGGCGATCACCAGTAACTCGTTCCGTACGGATTCGCTTACCGTCAGCGGCACGGCACGCGTGACGGAATACGCGGTGCGCTACCACGTCGATTTCAACGCGAAGGCACCGGATGGCACGCTGCTCGTGGCGCCGCAGTCCGTCGATATGTCGCGTGAATTCAGCTACGACGCGACCAATGCGATCGGTACCGCATCGCAGACCGAAGAGCTGCAGCGCAGCCTCATCGGCGACATGGTGCAGTCGATCCTGTTCCGCCTGCAGGCCGCCCGCACCCATCCGCCGGCGGCGGATGCGGCACCTGCGCCAGCGTCGTCCGTGCAGTAAACGGCCCAACCGCATTGCCCATGCAGCCCGCCCAGTGGCCGAAACACCTCGCCGGTGACCGGATGGCACCGGTTTACCTCCTGGCTGGCGAGGAATTGCTGGTGCTGGAGGCGGCCGATGCCCTGCGCGCCATGGCACGCCGCCTCGGGTACACCGAGCGCGAGGTGCTCGAGGCCGATAGCCGGTTTGATTGGGATGACCTCGCCCGGTCATCCGCAGGGCTGTCGCTGTTCGCCACCCAGCGCCTGCTCGACCTGCGCCTGGCCGGCGGCCGCGCGGGCAAGGAAGGCGGGGCAGCCATCACGGCCTTCGTCAACGACCCGCCACCCGATACCACGCTGCTGATCTCCGCGACCGAGTGGAGCAGCAAGCATGAGGCCGCCTGGACCAAGGCGGTGGACCAGGGCGGGATCCAGGTCGTTTTCAACGCGCCGCGGCCCAACGAGTGGGGCCAGTGGATCGGCCAGCGCCTTGCTTCGCGTGGCTTGCAGGCCACGCCGGACGCCGTTGCCATGCTCGCCGAGCGGGTAGAGGGCAATCTGCTGGCAGCGGCCCAGGAGATCGACAAGCTGGTAGTGCTTGCCGGCGACCGCCGACTGGACGCCGCCACGCTTGAAAGCCTGGTGGCCGATAGCGCCCGTTTTGATGCCTTCAAGCTCACGGATGCCGCGTTCGCCGGTGACGGTGGGCGCGCTTTGCGTATCCTCGCCGGCCTGCGTGCCGAAGGCGATGAGCTGATTGCGCTCATGGGCTGGCTGGTGAACCAGCTACAGCTTGCGCTGCGCCTGGCCAACGCACGGGATTTCGCGGCGCAGGCCAAAGCGGAGCGCCTCTGGCCCGCACGTGAGCAGTTGTTCCGCAAAGCCCTGCGCCGCGCGCCGCGCGAGCATTGGCTGGCTTGCCTGGCCCGTGCCGCCCGTATCGATCGCATGGCCAAGGGCCGCGAGCAGGGTAATCCGTGGCTGGAAGCCGAACGGCTGATTGCCGCGATCGCCGAGCCGCGCGCGGCGGCGGCTTTTGCATGAACGCGCCTCGCCCCCTCGCCATCCTGGGCGGGACCTTCGACCCCATCCATAACGGACACCTTCGCGGTGCCTGGGAGGCGGCCGAGGCGCTCGACGCCGAGGTGCGCATGGTGCCGGCGCGTACACCGCCGCACCGGCCGCCGCCCATGGCTGACGTGGCGGGGCGTGTGGCGTTGCTGCGCGCGGCGCTGGCCGGGCAGGATCGCCTGGTCCTGGATACCCGTGAACTCGACCGTGATGGCCCGTCCTACACCGTCGACACCCTGGCCTCCCTGCGTGCCGAGATAGGCCCGGATCGTCCCCTGGTGCTGCTTGTGGGGGCCGATGCCTTCGCCGGCCTGGCCTCGTGGCATCTTTGGCAGGATCTGTTCGGCCTGGCCCATATCGGCGTGCTCACCCGGCCGGGTGGACACCACGCACTTCCGGCAGAACTCGCTGCCTTCGTCGAAGGCCGCCGCACGCCTCGCCTGCATGGCCCGGCGGGGCAGGTCATCGATATCTCGATCACCCCCCTGGATATCGCCGCCACGGCGATCCGCGAGGCGTTCGCCGCGGGGTATGAGCCCCGGTTCCTGATGCCGGAAACCTGCTTCGCCGACCCGGCCCTGCTGGCTCCCTACCGGTCGCCCGACCTGTAGGAGCGCGCTTGCGCGCGATTCACAACCGGGGCGGGTTGACGCAGTCTGGCCCGGCGGGGGGTATACTTCGCCCAACGTCGGCATTCCGCCGCATGAGGTTTTCGTATCTTGAGTTCGCCCGCATCCCGCAAGGCCAAGCCCGCCGCCAGCAATGAGCATCTCCGTAAGCGCGTGGTCGCGGCCCTGGAAGACCTCAAGGCCAAGGACGTCCGCGAAATCGACGTCCGCGGTAAGACCTCCATCGCCGATATCCTGTTCGTTGCCTCAGGCACCTCCGCGCGCCACGTGAAATCCATCGCCGACGAGGTGGTGAAGTTCGCGAAGGAAGCGGGTGTGATGCCGCTTGGCGTCGAAGGCCAGACCGAGGCCGAATGGGTGCTGGTCGACCTGGGCGACATCATCGTCCACGTCATGCTGCCGCGTATCCGCGAGTTCTACGGCCTCGAGCGTTTGTGGACGGTGGGCGACGACGCCCCCGACGCCGCCGCCAACGACTGAGCGCGCCGTGAAGGCGCGCCTCATCGCGGTCGGCGAACGCATGCCCGCCTGGGTGGCGGAAGGCTTCGCCGAATACCGTAAGCGGCTCTCCCATGAGCTGCCGCTCGAACTCATCGAGATCAAACCCGGTGTCCGCGGCAAGGGCCGCGACGACGCACGAGCCATCGTGGATGAAGGCGCGGCCATCCTGGCCGCGCTGCCGCGCGATATCCACGTGGTGGCCCTCGATGGCCGCGGCAAGCTGTGGTCCAGCGAGGAGCTGGGCGTGCAGCTTGAGCAGTGGCGCATGGGCGGCCGCGATCTCGCGTTCCTCATCGGTGGCCCCGACGGCCACGCCCCCGACGTGCTGGCCCGGGCTGACCAACGCTGGTCACTTGGCCCACTTACCTTGCCGCACATGCTGGTGCGCCTCGTTCTGGCCGAGCAGCTCTACCGCGCCACGACGCTGGTCGCCGGCCATCCCTACCACCGAGCCTGAAGGAACGCCCCGTGCTTTACCTGGCTTCGCAATCCCCGCGCCGTCGTGAACTGCTGGATCAGCTAGGTGAAGCCCACCGGACACTGGACGTCGAGGTGGAGGAGATCCGCGGGCCAGGCGAGGCGCCGGAGGATTACGTCAGCCGGGTCGCCCGCGACAAGGCGCGCGCAGGCTTCGCGCTCGTCGGTGCGGAAGCCGGTGCCCGTGTGCTGGGCGCGGATACCGAGGTCATCCTGGGTGACGA
Organism: Luteibacter aegosomaticola; assembly: GCF_023078475.1. Classification (NCBI taxonomy): domain Bacteria; kingdom Pseudomonadati; phylum Pseudomonadota; class Gammaproteobacteria; order Lysobacterales; family Rhodanobacteraceae; genus Luteibacter; species Luteibacter aegosomaticola. The sequence goes on from NZ_CP095741.1 coordinate 1,391,614, forward strand.
AGTGTTCGGCAAGCCACGCGATGCGGCGGATGCCGCCGCGATGCTGGGCCGCCTCGCCGGGCGTGAACACCGTGTCGTCTCCGTGGCATGGCTGGTGGCGCAGGGCGTGGAGCGGCGCGTCGTTTCGGTCTCCATCGTGCGTTTTGCCGCCCTCGATGCGGCGGCTATCGCTGCGTACGTGGCCACGGGCGAGTGCATGGGCAAGGCGGGCGCCTACGCCATCCAGGGCCGCGCCGCGGCCTTTATCGAGCATCTTTCCGGCAGCTATTCAGGCGTCATGGGACTGCCGCTTTACGAAACTTCGCAGCTGTTGAGCGGTCAGTGACATGTTGACGCCGCGCAGCTATAAAGCACGATGGCTTAAGGAAAAGGGGCGCCGGTGAGTGAGGAAATCCTGATCAATGTCACGCCGCGTGAGACGCGTGTGGCGATCGTCGAAAACGGCATGCTCCAGGAAGTGCACGTCGAGCGCGCGTCCAAGCGCGGCTACGTGGGCAATGTCTACAAAGGGCGCGTCCAGCGCGTCATGCCTGGCATGCAGGCGGTCTTCGTCGAGATCGGTCTCGAGCGTGCCGCGTTCCTGCACGCCTCGGATATCGTGCGCCCGTCGCTGCCCGCCACGGATGCGCCAGAGGGCGGCAAGTCGAACGGCCACGGCCCCGTGCCGCCCATCAGCGAACTGGTCCACGAAGGCCAGGAAATCGTCGTGCAGGTGGTGAAGGACCCGATCGGCAGCAAGGGCGCCCGGCTTTCCACCCACCTCTCCATCCCTTCGCGCTACCTCGTGCTGCTCCCGCATTCGCGCACGCTCGGTGTTTCCGTACGCATCGAGGAAGAGGCCGAGCGGCAGCGCCTGAAGGACATCATCACGCCGCTCATCGGCGACAACCATCTCGGCTACATCGTCCGCACCAATGCGGAAGGGCAGTCGGAGGAATCGCTGGCCTTCGACGTCACCTACCTCAGCAAGGTCTGGCGCGTCGTCCAGGAAAACATCGCCAAGGCGAAACTCGGCGAGCGCGTGTACGAAGAACTCTCGCTGCCGCTACGCTCGCTGCGCGATTCGCTGAACGACGGCATTGAGAAGGTCCGCGTGGATTCACGCGAGACCTACGAGAAAACCGTCAAATTCGTGCAGAAGTTCATGCCCGTATTGTCGGACCGCGTGGAACACTACTCGGGCGAGCGGCCGATCTTCGACCTGTACGGCGTGGAGGATGAAATCCAGCGCGCGCTGCGCAAGGAGGTGCCGCTGAAATCGGGCGGCTACCTGATCGTGGACCAGACCGAAGCGATGACCACTGTCGATGTGAATACCGGCGGCTACCTCGGCAGCCGCAACCTCGAAGAGACGGTATACCGCACCAACCTGGAGGCGGCGCAGGCGGCCGCCCGCCAGCTGCGCCTGCGTAACCTGGGCGGCATCGTCATCATCGATTTCATCGACATGGTGGATGACGAGCACAAGCGCCAGGTGATCCGTACGCTGGAAAAGGGCCTTGCGCGCGACCATGCCAAGACCACCGTCTATCCGATGTCGGCGCTGGGCCTGGTCGAAATGACCCGCAAGCGCACGACCGAAAGCCTCGAACGCCAGCTGTGCGAACCGTGCCCCGCGTGCAGCGGCCGCGGCACGCTCAAGACGGCGGAAACGGTCATCTACGAAATCTTCCGCGAGATCACCCGCGCCGTGCGTCAGTTCAATGCGCAGAAGCTGTTGGTGATGGCCAGCCCCAAGGTGGTCGGCCGCATCCTTGAAGAAGAATCCGCCGCCGTGGCTGAGCTCGAGGAATTCATCGCCAAGAGCATTCGCTTCCAGGCGGAAGAGCACTACTCGCAGGAACAGTTTGATGTGGTCTTGCTTTAAACGCGGGCGATGCCGCCGGATGAGCCGATGACGCCGTCCTGGCGCCATCGCGCACGGCGCCTGCGGTTCTTCCTGTTGGGCCTGGTGGCGAGCGTACTGGTCGCATTGGCGATCGTCATGGCGTTTGGCCAGCTGTTGCTGCCGCTGGCGGCGCGTTACCCGGCGCGCGTCGCCGCGCTGCTCAGCGAAAAGGTCCGCACGCCGGTGCAGTTCGCCTCGCTCGAGGGGTTTTGGCGGCCGAGCGGTCCGCTGTTCGTCATGCGCGATGTCACCATCGGCAGCAATTCGGGTGGGCAGCCGCTGCGGCTGCCGCAGGCGGCCGTGAAGCTGGACTTCGGCGGCCTGGTGCTGCCCTCGCGGCATCTGATCAACCTGCGCCTGCAGGATCTGCGGCTGGGCCTTCGCCGCGCACCGGACGGGCGCTGGAGCATCGATGGCTTTGCCTCGGGCGGCACGACCCAGAAGGTGTCGTTCGGCAACATATCGGTGGACCTCTGGCTCACCAATACGCACATCGATATCGCCGACGAGACCACTCACCACGACTTTGGCCTCGTGGCCGATCAGTTGCGGCTGAGCTTGCAGGGCCAGGTCGTCCGCGTCGGTGGCAACCTGCGCCGTGAAAACGCGAGCGGGCTGCTCTCGGCAGCGGGCCGCTTCGCCGCCGACGGCTCGAGCGGCAAGGTATACGTCAAGGGCGCGAACGTCGATTTCGCCGCGCTCACCGGCGATTTCGAAGCGGGTGGCTACGCGCTGGCAGGCGGCACCGGCCGCTTCGAGACGTGGCTGGACTGGCGCGATGCCCACGTGGTCCGCGCCACATCGAGCATCGACCTGGACAACCTGGCCTTCCGCGGTCCCGCGCGTACGGTGAAAACGGCGGGCCTGCACGGCATCGTCGATCTGCACCGCTTCAACGGAGGGCAGCGCATCGACTGGGCTGGCCGCGATGGCAGCGATGCCGCGATCGTGCTGCACGCGAACGGCGATGCCAGCGATGGAACGGTCGTCGCGCGCAAGCTTGAGCTGGCACCGCTGCTGCCGTGGGCGGGTTTATTGCCGCAAGTCTCGCCGGCGCTGGCGCGCTGGCTGGGCGAAGGCAAGCCGCGCGGCCGTTTCGACGATGTGCGCGCCGACTGGAATTCAACGGATGGCCTGAAGTTCGCGCATGCCGCGTTCTCCGGCCTGGGCATCGATGCCAGCGGCAAGCTGCCGGGTCTCTCGTCACTTTCCGGCCAGGTATTCGGCGACCACGAAGCGCTGGTGCTTTCGTTGCCGAAGCAGGCGACGACCATCGATGCGACCGGCGTCTTCCGCAAGCCGTTCGTGATGTCCGCGCTCGGCGGGGATGTCGCGGTCTTCAATGACGAAGATGGCTGGCACATTGGTGTCGACGCTCTCGATTTCCGCGGCGAAGGCTACGGCGGCCAGGCACGCGGCGAGCTGGTGCTGCCGCCGGGCGACACGGGCCCGTTCATCGATATGTACGTGGCGCTGGGCGAGGGCGAGGTGCCGGCCGCGAAGCTGTTCTGGCCGATCCACTCGATGTCCGAGGGATCGCAGAACTGGCTCAACCGCGGCCTGGTTTCCGGCCACATCGCCGGCGGCTCGGCGATGATCCGCGGCAACCTGCGTGATTTCCCGTTCAAGAACCAGGAAGGCCGTTTCGAAGCGCGTGCGCTCATCGACGATACGGTGCTCGATTACGGTACGGGCTGGCCGAAGGCGGAAGGGATTACCGCGGTCGCCAACTTCATCGACAACGGCATGTTCATCGAAGCCAGCGAAGGCCATTCGCTGGGTACGGCCGTGAGTGCGGCTACCGCCACGATCGCCGATTTCGGCGACGGCATGCTGGATCTGCGGATCAGTGGCGCGGGCACCGGGCAGAGCTTCCTCGATTTCGTGAAGAACAGCCCGGTCGCGAGCAGCAGCCGCGAAGCCCTGGATCAGATGAAGCTTGGTGGCACGGGCGAGTTCGGCTTCAACCTGCTCCTGCCGCTTAAGGAAGCGAAGGACTTCACCCTCGACGGCAAGGCCACGATCAAGGATGCCGACCTGGTGGCCGACGCGTGGAAGCTGCGGCTCGACAAGATCACGGGCCCCATGAGTTTCAGCGGCACCGGGTTCACGGCGAAGGGCCTGGCGACGCAGTTCCACGGCCAGCCGGCGAGTCTCGACCTGGCCATCGCCAGCGGCACGGAAGATCCGGCCAAGGCGTTGAGCGCGAGCGTCACGGGTGCGTTCACGGTCGGCGAGATGGTGGCCGACTATCCCGACCTGAAATGGCTGGCCGACATCGCCAAGGGCCGCGGCAACTTCCGCGTGGGCTTCGACCTGACCCGTACCGGTGACAAAGGTGATCTTGCCCAGCAGCTCAGCGTGGATTCCGACCTGCGTGGCGTGGAGATGCTGATGCCGACGCCGGTGAAGAAGCCGGCGGCGCAGGCGCTGCCGCTGTCCGTGCGCCTTGCCTTGCCGATCGATGGCGCGCGGCTCGACCTCGCCATGGGCGATTTCGTCCGTGCTCGCCTGCGCCTTCCGGATAGCCGGAACAACGCGCCCATCGCGGCGGCATTCAACCTGGGCACCACGCCGCCCGAGGTGATGCCGGCGCAGGGGTATCTCTTCAGTGGGCACGCGGCGAAGCTGGACGTGTCGGGCTGGGTCCAATACGTCGTCGGCCTTTCCACCGGTTCGACTGGCCCGGGCCTGACGGGGCTCGACCTGACCACCGATGATGCCGAGGTCTTCGGCCAGCACTTCAGCAACATGCATATCGTCGCGCGGCCGGGTCCAAAGGAACTGAGCCTGCGCGTGGATAGCGATGGCATGGCCGGTGCCATGACCGTGCCGAACGACGACCTGCGCCGCCGCGGCATTACCGCGCGCATGGATCGCTTGTACTGGCCGTCGGCGGACGACGCAGCCGACGCGGCGAAGAAGGGGCGCACGGCGGCAGGGCAGGTCGCGACCGCCGCGGTGACCGTCGCCCATGCGGAAGAGGCGAAGGACAACGCTGGCAAGAAGCCCGCCGATACGAATGAGGCGGGCGTGGCACCGTCGAGCCTGCCCCCGCTGCATCTGCAAGTCAGCGATATGCGCCTGGGCAAGGCACGCCTGGGCGAAGCACGCCTGGAAACGTGGCCCACGGATGAAGGCCTCCATGTGGATCAGCTGCGTGCGCAGTCGAAGAACGTGCAGATCACCGCGACCGGCGACTGGAACGGCGACGAGCAGAACAGCCACACGCACCTCGCCATGGATTTCGCCTCCGAGGATGTCGCGCGCATGCTCGACGCGCTGGGCTTCGCAGGCATCATGTCGGGCGGCCGCACCGAGGCGCGCCTGAATGCGACGTGGCCGGGCGGCCCGTCGGCGCTGGCGCTGGTGAACATGGATGGCACGCTGAAGATCGACGTAGCCAACGGCCGTATCCTGGAAGTACAGCCAGGCGTCGGCCGCCTGTTCGGCCTCGTCTCCATCACTGAACTTCCGCGGCGCATGGCGCTCGATTTCGGTGACGTGCTGGGCAAGGGCTTCGGCTTCGATTCGATCACGGGCAACTTCCGTTTCTCGAACGGCAATGCCAGCACGCAGGATCTGAAGATCAAGGCGCCCGCGGCGGAGATTTCGATCTCGGGCCGGGCGGGGCTGAAGGCGCGTGATTACGACCAGGAAGTGCTGGTGGTGCCGCATGTCGGCAATAGCTTGCCGGTGGTGGGTGCGCTTGCGGGTGGCCCGGTGGGCGCGGCGGCGGGCTTTGCCGTGCAGGGCTTGCTGGGACATGGCCTGAACCAGGCGGCGCGCAAGCGCTACCACGTGACGGGCAGCTGGGATAAGCCGGTATTCACCCCGATCGACAAGGGCCTCCCTTCCACGGCCAACCCGCCCGATCGCTAAACGGATCATTCGCTGCCGCGAATGCATGTTTTGTGCGGCTACCGCCGCCTTGCGCTCGGGCGTTCTGAGCGCCGTGACCGGCAAGGCCCTTGGGCCGATAGGCGCAGTCCTTCGGAGCGCGCCGTAGTCGCTCCGCGCTCCGTAGCACGCCCACGCGGCGCTCTGCTCATATCGACCCAAGGGCCTTGCCGGTCACGACACCGTGCGTCACCTGCGTCTGACGGAGAGCATCATGCGCCGGCTCCTACGTCACATTGGGCTAGCGCCTACGGTCTGCGGTGGCGTCCGCTGCCTGTGCCTGGGGTTGATTGAAAATAATATCGCTATTCGTTATTATCGAGTGGCGATACTAGTCATGATCCAGTCGTTCGGCGATCGCGATACGAGAGATCTGTATGCCGGCATCTCGTGCCGTCGTTGGATGAACATAGAGCCTTCGGCGATGCGAAAGCTGGTGATGCTCGATCACGCAAAAGATCTGGCGGATCTTCGCATTCCGCCTTCTAACCGGTTGAAGCCTTTGAAAGGGGATCTCGCCGGATATCACAGCATCCGTATCAACGATCAGTTTCGCGTGATGTTCATCTGGCGCGATGGGCACGCCCACCATGTTCGCATCGTCGATTACCACTGAGAGGTCTACCCATGGCACGCGACGTCCCTTACCCGCATCCTGGTGAAATTCTCCAGGAAGAGTTCCTGACGCCGATGGGCATCACGAAGTATCGGTTGGCCAAGGCCATTGGCGTCCCGGCGATGCGCATCGGCGAGATCATTGCCGGCCGTCGTGCCGTGACGGTCGATACGGGTTTGCGCCTTTCGCGTTTCTTTGGCCAGTCCGAGGACTTCTGGCTGGGTCTGCAGGATGGCTACGATCGCGCGATGGTCCGCCCTCGGATGGCTGAGGCATTGGCTGCCATCGTTCCGTGGGCAGAGCTTCAGACGCCGTCGAGCGTCACATCCAAACGGCGCGGCAAGTCAGCGCGCGCGTAACGGGCGCGCCGCCTCGCGCGCAAGCGCGCTCCTACAGCAGAGCTGCCGTGGCCGTGCCGGATCGCGGATTCGCGGTGCCCTTGCAGGAGTGTGCTTGCGCGCGATCCGGCGCTGCCGGCCCCGTTACGACTTTTCTTCCTTGCGGAACGGGAACATCTGCTGCTTCACGAACCCGTCCGGCATGTAATCACCGACCACGCCGTACTTCTCCGGGAACACCTTCTTCGACCTCACTGCGGTGCCGAACAGATAGTCGAGAAAGGCGTAGTGCGCGGCGTAGTTCTTATCGATGGCCTCGTCATCCGACGCGTGGTGCCAGTGGTGGAAATCGGGCGTGACGATCAGGTAGCGCAACGGACCCCAGGGCAGGTGCACGTTGGCGTGGTTGAACACGGCCTGGAAGCCCACGACGATGATGTAGGCGTTCATCACCGCTTCGCTGAAGCCCAGCACGTACAACGGGGCGAGCACGGCGACGCGGGTGAAGATCAGCTCGAGCATGTGCTGGCGCGAGCCGGCGAGCCAGTCCATGGTTTTCACGCTGTGGTGCACAGCGTGGAAGCGCCACAGGAACGGCACCTCGTGGTACGCGCGGTGGGTCCAGTACTGCGCCATGTCGGCGACCAGGATGCATAGGAGCAGCTGGGGCACGAACCAGATGGACGCGACCATGCGCTGGAAATCGCTGTTCACCAGCCAGCCGAAGGCGTGGTGGATCAGGAAGTTCACGATAAGCAGCGCGAGACCCACGATGAAGTGGTTGACCGCGAAGTGCTTCATGTCGGTCTGCCACTCGAAGCGGAACAGCGACTGGCCCTTGTAGAGCGGGAAGATTTTCTCCAGCACCACGAAGATCAGGGTCGAACCGAGCAGATCGAGGATGAACCAGTCCAGGCCGATGTACGGCGTATGGTCGGGGAAGCTGCCGACCGGCACGCGGTTGCCGCCCAGCGCCACCGCCGCGAGTACCAGCACGAACGCGCCGATGTTCAGGTTGCGCTGGCGGTTCAGGATGATATTGGCGAGCGACAGGCCGCCGGCGATGAGCAGGGCGCCCAGCAGGAGCTGGCGCAGCACGTCCACCGAGTATTTGTGGCGCAGGTCGGGCGTGGTCAGGTATTCCGGGAAATGGAAGGCGATGACCGCCAGCAATGAGAGAATGCCCAGCGACAGCGTGATCGCCGTGCTGACCATGGCCTTGCCTGGCTTCAGCTCGCCGCTGCGATGGAGCAGCCCCACGGTCTCATCGACCACCACTTCAGCCCGCCGCGCGGGCGCGGTGGCGACACGCCGGGCAAATGCCCGCTTCTTCCCCTGGCTCATCGGTTCTCCTTCCCAATGGTATGCAGCGCGCATCCTAGCATTCGCCAGCCGGGGCGCCGGGGTTTAAGCTGGTCCCCAGCGGCCCCATTTGAGGGGTCTACCCGTTTACCTACCGGCAGCCTTGATGGACTCCCTGATCACCCTCGCCGAACGGCGCCTGCTTACCCCGGGCGGCCTTGCCTCCACCGACCTCGACCGGGTCTTTGCGCAGCTGATGGGCCCCTCCATCGACGCGGCGGACCTGTATTTCCAGCATTCGCGCAGCGAATCCTGGGTGCTGGAAGAGGGCATCGTGAAGGATGGCAGTCACTCGATCGAGCAGGGCGTGGGCGTTCGCGCCATTTCCGGCGAGAAAACCGGCTTCTCCTACTCGGACGAAATCGTGCTGCCGCAGTTGCTCGAGGCCTCCCGTGCCGCGCGCGCCATCGCCCAGGGCGGTAACGGCGCCGGCAAGCCGCTGGCCATCGCCACGGGCCGAGGCCTGTACCCGGCCATCGACCCGGTCGAGAGCCTGCCCAACGAGGAAAAGATCGCGCTGCTGCGCGAGGTGGATGCCTACGCCCGCTCGCGCGATCCGCGCGTCAAGCAGGTGGTGGTGAGCCTCGCGGCCACGATGGATACGATCCTGGTGGCCGGTTCCGACGGCACCCTGGCGGCCGATGTGCGCCCGCTGGTGCGCCTGAACGTGCAGGTGATCGCCGAGCAGGGTAGCCGCCGCGAGTCGGGTCATTCCGGTGGTGGTGGCCGTTACGGCTATCGCGAGCTGCTGGAAAACGGCCGCGCCCACGCATTCGCGGAGGAAGCCGTGCGCCAGGCGCTGGTGAACCTCGAAGCGGTAGATGCCCCCGCCGGCACGATGACCGTGGTGCTCGGCCCCGGCTGGCCGGGCGTGCTGCTGCACGAGGCCATCGGCCACGGCCTGGAAGGCGACTTCAACCGCAAGGGCAGTTCCGCGTTCGCCGGCCGGATTGGCCAGCGCGTGGCCGCCGAAGGCGTCACCGTGGTCGATGACGGCACGCTGCCGGGCCGCCGCGGCTCGCTCAGCATCGATGACGAGGGCACGCCGACCGAGTGCACCACGCTCATCGAGAACGGCATCCTCAAGGGCTACATGCAGGACAAGCTCAACGCACGCCTCATGGGCGTTAAGTCCACGGGCAACGGCCGCCGCGAGTCGTTCGCGCAGCTCCCGATGCCGCGCATGACCAATACCTACATGCTTGCCGGTAACCGCGAGCCCGAAGAAATCATCCGTTCGGTCAAGAAGGGCCTATACGCGGTGAATTTCGGTGGCGGCCAGGTGGACATCACCAACGGCAAGTTCGTGTTCTCCGCCAGCGAGGCGTACCTCATCGAAGATGGCAAGGTCACGCGCCCGGTGAAGGGCGCCACGCTCGTCGGCGCGGGCCCGGAAGTTCTTACGCGCGTATCGATGATCGGTAACGACCTGGCGCTTGACGAAGGCGTAGGTGTCTGCGGTAAGGACGGCCAGAGCGTACCCGTCGGCGTCGGCCAGCCCACGCTGCGCGTCGATGCCATGACCGTTGGCGGCACCGCCGCCTAAGCCATGGTAGGAGCGCGCTTGCGCGCGATGCGACGTACGTCACGTTCCATTGCGCACAGGCACGTTCCGCATACGATTCCCCCGTTCTTGCACGAAACCAGCTTTCGTAGGACTAGCGCGACCTGCGTCACGGAACGCGCGCGTATGGTGCGAAAAGCTGCGCTTAGAGTGCACTTTAGTATTGTGATCGTCATTGCTGCGGCGCGATGATCCGCCCGCAGTTGGCGTATGGACGGCCAAATCCCTTTATGTCACAAGCCTTTGGCGCGTGGCGGGAATTTGACTTCCCTCTGAAACACGAACGATGAAAGACGGCTGGCGCATGCGCCGGCCGGCGCCGTCGTGCGTGCGCGGAACGCCGCTGCAAACGGGCCAACCCACAGGGGATTTCCTCCATGACAATGCACCCCGCAGCACCCCCGGGGCAGGCAAGGCGAACACGGTTATCCGCCGTGCTCGCGGTGCTCTGCCTTGGCGCGACGGTGACGGCACATGCCGTGACACTCGCGCCTTCCGATCGCGTGGATGTGAACCTCGGCGCACAGCCGTGGAAGTACATCAAGCAATACCAGAACCAGACCGGCCACGCTCCCGTCCCCAACGGCGATGATGGCGCGGCTGTCGCGTTCGACGATTCGCAATGGGAAACCGTCGGTATCCCGCATGCCGCGAACGACTTCACCACCTTCATCAACCAGGAATCGGGTGGTGGCCAGGGCAGCCTGGATGGTGAAACCAGCTGGTACCGCACCACGCTGAAAGACAGCGCGAGCTACCAGGGCCGCAAGGTCATGGTCGAATTCGAAGGCGCGCACACGGGCGACCGCGTGTACGTCAACGGCCAGTTCATCCCCGGCACGGGCGCACTGAACCAGGCCGGCCAGGTCGATGCCAACGCGACGCACGTGATTGGCTTCATCCCGCATATCGTCGACCTGACGCCCTACCTGCACTACGACGGCAAGGACGTCATCGCCGTCAAGGTCAGCCGTAGCGGCGGTGGTTTCTTCCAGGACCCGGGTTTCTCGGGTTCGTTCCGTTTCGGCCAGGCCGAAGCAGGCCTGTTCCGCCCGGTAAAACTGCACGTCACCAACCTCGTGCACATCCCGGAAAACGTCTACGCCGGCCAGAACACGTGGGGTACCTATGTAGGTACCGAGTCGCTCAGCGATGATCACTCCAGCGCCGTCGTCCGCGTGCAGACCAACGTGGTCAACGATCGCGATACGCCGGTGACGGTGACGCTCACCACGCAGATCGTCGATGCCACCGGCAAGGTGGTCGCCACCGATCAGCAGGAAAAGCAGCTCTCGCCGCACGTCGCCCCGTCGGATGTCACGCCGGTGTTCGACGAAAAGCTGACGGTGAACACGCCGACGCTGTGGTATCCGAACAACAGCATCTACGGCAAGCCGTACATGTACAAAGTGCTGCATACGGTCAGCATCGATGGCACCGTGGTCGATGCGAAGCAGAGCCCGCTCGGCATTCGCATGATCACCTGGGATAAGGATTTCCCGTACGTCAACGGCAAGAAGCAGTACACGTGGGGCGCTTCGGGTCGCTATGACTACCCGGCGCTCGGCTCGTCCGTGCCGGAAGAGCAGCAGTGGCGCGATCTGCAGCAGCTGGCCGCGGCCGGCGGTAACCTGTGGCGCCCGGGTCATTCGCCGTCCAGCCCCGAGTTCGTCGAGGCCGCGGACGCGCTTGGCGTGTTCATCGTGCAGCCCAGCGGCGATGGCGAGAACGGTTTCTCCAACCGTTGCGCGGCCGGTGACGATGCCTGCGTGAACATGTGGAACATCAAGCGCGAGCTGCATCGCGACCTGGTGATCCGCGATCGCAACCATCCGTCGATCCTTGCCTGGGAATCCAACAACGGCAAGATGGACACCAACTTCGCGGTGGAACTGCGCACGATGGCCCGTAACTGGGACAGCATCGCGCCGCGTGCCGCCGCCGACCGTTCGCCGGACCCGGCCAACGGCGACATCCTGAGCTGCAGCAAGGCAGGGTGCGAAGAAGGCGTGCACCAGCAGTACCCGAACAAGCCCGCCTGGGGCGCGGAGTACTGGGGCATTGGTTCGCAGCGTCACGCGTTCGATTACGAGCTCTCGTATGCGCTGAACTACCTCGTGCCATATTCGAAGGGCCGCAAGGCGGGCACCTTCGGCATGGCGCAGTGGTACTTCGCCGATACGCCGGGTGAAACCATCGAGTTCGATGAAGGCACCGAGGACGCGACGCACTACACGATCGCCGCGGATACGGGCGAGAAGCAGTTTGCGCACAACGTGCGCTCGATCGGCAGCTCCATGGTCGACCAGAACCGCTTCCCGCGCATGATGTATTACATCTACCAGTCGGTGTGGACGCCGTTCGAAGTGAAGCCGGTGGTCAAGCTGGCGCATCACTGGAACCGTGCTTCCGATGCACCGATCCAGGTGAACGCGTTCAGTAACTGCCCGGCCGTGCGCCTGCTGGTGAACGGCGTGCCGCAGGGTAGCGACCAGAAGCCCAACAACTGGGATTCGATCGACCAGGCCAGCTACGACGTCGAAAACTCGGGTAAGGATCCGGACACGGGCCATATCAAGGGTTCGGCGCAGGCCCAGAAGACCACCGGCCTCCCGGGCCAGGTCCACTGGAACCTGACCTGGCAGGCCGGTACCGCCACCGCGCAGTGCATCGATGCGCTGGGTGCCGTGGTGGATGACGCCAACGGCTCGCCGGTGCAGGACACGCTGACGACCGCAGGTACCGCCGACCACATCGAACTGAGCGTCGTTCCGGAGCTGGTGAAGCCGGATGGCACCTCGTTCGGTATCACGGCCAACGGTTCGGACGCTGCCTTCATCGTGGCCCGCGTTGTCGACAAGAACGGCGTCACCGTCCCGACGGGCGCCGATGTCAACGTCGATTTCGAAGTGACGGGCGGTGCCTCGCTGGTGACCTACCAGGGCGGCACGCAGCAGCTGGTCGACTGGGCCGGTGGCCACACGTTGAACAACGATGGCTCGGAAGAGCCGATCCACGGTTACCACGCACCGGGCTCGCATGAGCTGAAGTTCGAAGGCGGCCTGCAGAAGATCGCACTGCGTACGAAGTTCGATACCGGTACGGTCACCGTCACGGCGACAGCCAATGGCCTGCTGCCGGGCAGCGCGTCGTTCAACGTCGTCGCGGTGCCGAAGGCGTCGCAGGGTGCGTCCGGTCCGCCGGCCATCATCGCCAACCCCGTCGAAGACGACGTGACCCAGGGCTTCCCCGGCCATTTCTCGGTGACCGCGACCGGCGAAGCGCCGTTGTCGTTCACCTGGAAGCGTGGTGGCCAGGCGATCCCGGGTGCGAATGCGGCGAGCTACACCACCGATGCCACGGTGGCGGGTGATGACGGCGCGACCTATACCGTCGTCGTGCACAACGCGAAGGGTGACCAGGAATCCACGCCTGCCGTCCTCCACGTGTTCAAGCCGCAGAACGTGGTGATCAGCCAGCAGCCGGCCGCCCAGAGCGTCGACGTGGGCCAGCAGGCGCACTTCGCTGTCGTGGCTACCGGTTCGCCGAAGGTGACCTACCAGTGGATGCGCGGCAATACGGCGATCGCGGGTGCGAATGGCCCGACGTACGACACGCCGGTGCTCACCGCGGCCGATGGCAACGTCGATTTCGCCGTGGTGGTCTCCAACCCGCTGGGCGATACGCCTTCCACGCCGGCCCACCTCACCGTGAATGCGGCTCGTCCGCCGGTGATCACCGGCCAGCCGGGCAACGTGCGTGCGAACCCGGGCCAGAGCGCCCAGTTCACCGTGTCCGTCGCCGGTTCCTCGCCGTTCCACTACAAGTGGACGCACGATGGCCAGCCGGTGGGTGACGACAACGCCACGCTGACCGTTTCCAACGTCAGCCTCAGCGATGTCGGTAACTACCAGGTCGTGATCACCAATATCCTCGGTGATGCCTCGGCCGCGACGAGTACGAACGCTGCGCTCACGCTGGCGCCCCCCGGTGCCAACCTCGCCCGTCAGAAGGTGACCTACGCCAGTGGCGTGGAGAACGTGCAGGGCACGCCGTCGGCGGGTGCCGTGGATGGCGATGACAAGGGCACGCGCTGGGCGTCGGAGCAGGGCAACGATGCGGCATGGTTCACCGTCGACCTGGGTGCCGTGCGCTCGTTCAACCGCGTGGTGATCAAGTGGGAGAATGCCCACGCCGCGCGGTACAAGATCCAGTACTCGAACGACAAGGACACGGGCTACCAGGATTGGTTCGAGAACGACACCAGCCTCGGCGGTACCGAAGACACGACGGACAAGCGCGTGTCGGCACGCTACGTGCGCATGCAGGGCATCAAGCGCGCCACCGACTACGGTTACTCGTTCTACGAGTTCGAAGTCTATGACTCGCCCACCTGCTGCCAGGATGGCGACCGCTACACCGTGCAGGACACCAACCACGTCGTGGACCACTTCAGTGGCCTGACCTGGGAGCGTGCTCAGCGCGGGCTGGCGGACCAGGGTGCGCAGTACAAGCAGTCCAATGCGAACACGGATTGCAAGGCCGCGAGCGCTCGCCTGCCGACGCTGGATGAAGCGCTGGCCGTGGCCGGCCAGAACCTGTCGACGAATGCGTTCCCGCAGGCGTGGACGATCTGGACCGCGACGAACGATCCCTCGGATCCGCAGTACGCGTACCAGGTGGCCTCGGATGGTTCGACCTTCCGCCTCGTGGCGGAGAACAACCCGTCGCACGCACTGTGCGTGACCGGCCCCACGGCGGTCGCTCCGGCGATCACGGTGGATCCGCAGGCACAGAAGGCGGGCGTGGGCCGTTCGGCGCATCTTGCCGTGACCGCGACCGGTGATGGCCCGCTGGCCTACAACTGGTACCGCCACCTTGCGCAGGCCGATGGCACGTTCACGGACGAGCTGGCCGCCTCGACCACCGATGGCACCTACGCCACCCCGGCGCTCGCCGCCGCGGATAACGGCACGCAGTACATGGTGCGCGTGGTGAGTGCGAAGGGCCTCACGACCCAGAGCGCGTTCGCAGCCATCACGGTGGATACCTCCACCGACGGCTTCGATCCGCCGGCATGGCAGCAGGGCACCGCGACCCAGCCGGGCAACGGTGGCACCGATCCGAACCAGCCGGATAACCCGGATGGCCCGGGCACGCCGGGCGATGGCCAGGGCGGTGTGAACATTGCCGTGGGTGCAGGCGCGACCTCCAGTGGTAACGAAAACGACGGCTACCTCGGCCCGAAGGGTGCGACGGACGGCGATTTCACCACGCGCTGGGGCTCGTCTTTCACGCCGACCGCGTGGATCCGCCTCGACCTGGGTGCGCAGAAGACGTTCGACCACGTGATCCTTCGCTGGGAGCGCGCGCACTCGACGTCGTACGTGGTCGAAGTGTCGAACGACGATGTGAACTACACCCCCGTGACCCCGCAGCCGGTGGCTGGCAAGGGTGGCGTGGAGCGCGTGGACTTCTCCGCGGTCACCGCACAGTACGTGCGCATGACCAGCTCGGCGAAGAACACGGACTACGGTGTGTCGCTGTATGAGTTCGAGGTGTATGCGGCCACCGCGCCGACCTTCGTGAGCCAGCCGCAGGCGCAGTCGGTGACGGCCGGCCAGGCGGTGACGTTCGCGGTCAGCGTCAAGGCCAACGGCACGCCCGGCTACCAGTGGCGTCGCGACGGTGCTGCCGTCAGTGGTGCCAACCAGGCCAGCTACACGTTCACCGCCTCGCTGGCCAACGCTGGCAGCTACGACGTGGTGGTGACCGATGCCGCCGGCCAGAAGGCAGTCAGTCAGGCGGCGACGCTCGCCGTGCAGCAGCCGGTGCAGCAGACGCCGCCGCCGGTGTCGTCCAGCACCAACCTCGCCCTGCACCAGCCGGTGCTCGCCTCTTCGGAGGAGAACCCGGTGGCGTTCAAGGCCGCCAACCTGACCGATGGTGACACCGGTACGCGTTGGTCGTCGCAGTTCAACGATGACGAGTGGGTGCGTGTCGACCTTGGTGCCGTGAAGACGGTGAACAAGGTGGTGCTGACGTGGGAGAACGCCCATGCCGTGAACTACCTGATCGAGGTGTCGCTCGACGGGCAGTCCTGGCAGGTGGCGGATGCGAAGATCGGCAGCGACGGCGGCGTGGAAACGCTGACGTTCACCCCGGTGTCCGCTCGCTACGTGCGCATGCACGGCCAGACCCGCAACACGCAGTACGGCTACTCGCTGTGGGAAATGGAGGTGTACGGCACCACGGATGGCACCGACCCGACCCAGCCGCAGCAGCCGGTGGGTAACGATCCCTCGGAAGGTTTCGATTACGACACCTACCCGGGCTTCATCGGCACCCAGCTGCGCAATGCCACCAACGGCAAGTGGCGCGACGATCAGGTTTACGTCGCTGTCATCGGCCGCGATCCGACCACCCAGGTGTTCTCGTGGGTGAAGCCGGATGGCACGATCACCGCCGCGAAGGTGGAAGACAACGACGGTGCGGGCCACCTGACCAAGAATGGCCAGAACTATCCGAACTACTTCTTCACCCTGGCCCAGGCCAAGTTGCTGAAGCTGCCGAAGATGGATTCGGGCCGCATCTTCGTGTCCGTCGGTGAACCGATGTACATCAAGATCCTGAAGGCGGCCGATGACACGATCGGTTTTGCGGGCCCCAACCCGTTGAACGTGACCGATCCGAACATCGGTGTGTATTACGACTGGTATGAGTTCACCTGGAACAACGACGCCCTGTTCATCAACACCACGCAGGTCGATCAGTTCTCCATCCCGCTCTCGCTGGATGTGTATGGCGGCAACAAGACGCGCCATGTGAACTCGGGTATCACCCAGACCCGCGCCGAGATCTTCGCGGCGTACAACCAGGAAGTACCGGCCGAGTTCCAGCTGGCCAGTGCCGACCCGATCCGTATCCTCGCCCCGGGCAAGGATCAGTTCGATGCCGGCAAGCCGCAGGAGCATTACTTCGACGCGTACATCGACAGCAGCTGGACGTATTACCAGAGCCATGTGCTGCAGATGACCATCGGCGCCAAGCAGTTCGAAGGCACCGTGGTGGATGGCACGCTGGTGTTCCGCCACACGAACTGGGCGGATACCCACGAGCCGGATGAAGCCGAAGGCATGCTGTTCAACGTGCAGAAGCCGACCACGCAGGATGTGCTGGAAGGCAAGGGCGCCCTGGCGCGTTCCAACGACCCATGGGGCGTGGAAGGCCAGCTGGAAGCGCAGATCTGCGCGGCGTTCAACCGCCACGTGATGGAAGATACGAGTGAGTGGAAGGATGCGGGTGCGTTCTACCTGCAGTCGCCGGCCAACTACTACTCGCGCTTCTGGCACCTGCACGGCGTGAACGGCAAGGCCTACGGTTTCGCGTACGACGATGTTTCCGACCAGAGCTCCAGCCTCATCGAGGCGCAGCCGGAACATCTCGAACTCGGGATCGGCTGGTAAAAAGCGTCAGGTAAAAAAGAAAGGGCGGTGGGGAAACCCACCGCCCTTTTTCATGCCCATCGTCCATCGTCCATCGTCCATCGTCCATCGTCCATCGTCCATCGTCCATCGTCCATCGTCCATCGTCCATCGTCCATCGTCCATCGTCCATCGTCCATCGTCCATCGTCCATCGCGCGTCGCCCGTCGCCCGTCGCCCGTCGTAGGAGCCCACCCTGTGGGCGACATCTTTCGCCCAAACCTCTCAGGCCCTGCGGCCGCGGTACGAACGGCGTCGCCCACAGGGTGGGCTCCTACATGAGGCGGTTTCAATCCTCGGATGAGGCTTCGAGTTCCTTGAGGATCTTGTAGATCTCGCGGAACGCGTGCAGCGGCTTGTTCGCCTCGCGCTCGGTGCGCGCCTGGCGCACCAGCGAGCGCAGGTGCTGGCGATCCAGCTCCGGGTGCTTGTCGAACAGATCGCCGAGCGCCGCATCGCCGCCTTCCAGCAGCTTCTCGCGCGCCGCCTCCAGGCGGTGCATGTGCGCGGCTTCCTGGCGCTGGCGGTCGCGGTCTTCACCCAGCGCGGCACGGGCATCGGCGAAGGCTTCATCGCCATGCCGGCGCATCATCTTCGCCAGGTAGGCCATCTGGCGCTTACGCGCGATATGCGCCGTGACCTTACGCGTGCGCCCGATCTCGTCGACGATGTCTTCCGGCAGGTTGAGCTTGGGGATGCGCGAGGGCGGCAGGTCCACCAGCTGGTTGGCCAGCTTCAGGATATCCAGCGCGTTGCGCCGGTTCTCGGTGCGGCTGGGGCCGAAATCTTCCTCGTCGTCGTCCCGCGGCGGCGGCTTGTCCCAGTTCATCATGGCTGTACCTCCTCACCTTCGAAGGCAAAGCGCGGCTGCACGCGGCCTTCGTGTTCAACAGTTTCCGCGAACATGGTCGCGGGGCGTACCCACAGGCCGTGCTCGCCGTAGAGAGCCTGGTACACGACCAGTTCCTCCAGGGTTTCGCTGTGCCGGGCGGTGCCCAGCACGCGGTAGGGCATGCCCTTGAAGTGGCGGTAGTAGCCGACACGGATGCTCATCAGGTTTCCATGGCACCATGGGCGGTGCGTTGCTTTGGATTCGGGCGGCGCGCCCCCAGATAGGGACATTGGCCGCCTGCGGCCTGCCATTCTAACCGCCAGCCCCCGGGAAGCCCACGTGAGCCTAGTTTCCACCCTCGACACCAGCCACCAGGACCTCGACCGCCTTGCCAGCCTGGCCGAGGATACGATCCGCCGGGCCCGCGCCGCAGGCGCCTCCCAGGCCGAAGTCTCCGCCAGTGTCGACGTGGGCCTGAACGTGAACGTGCGCCTGGGTGAGGTGGAAACCGTGGAGCACACCCGCGACCGCGGGTTTTCCCTCACGGTGTTCTTTGGCCAGCGCAAGGGCTCGGCCAGCACGGCCGACCTGAACCCGGATTCCATCCAGGCCACGATCGACCAGGCCTGTGCCATCGCCCGCTTTACCGAGGAAGACCCGGCCGCCGGCCTGGCGGATGCCGACCGCATGGCCACGTCCTTCCCGGATCTGGACCTGTGGCATCCGTGGGACATCGACGTAGAGTCGGCCATCCGCCTCGGCTGCGACGTCGAAAATGCCGGTCGCGATCTCGATGGCATCACCAATTCCGATGGTGCCAGCGTCAATGCGGGGCAGAGCCTCTCCGTCTACGCCAACTCGCATGGCTTCCTGGGCCGCGAACGCGGCACCCGCCATTCGCTGTCGGTGGCGCTTATCGCCGGTGACGACGAAGGCATGCAGCGCGATTACTGGTATGACAGCGTGCGTGACGCCAGCCAGTTCATGGACGCCGCGGCGCTGGGCCGCAAAGCCGCCGAGCGCACGCTTTCGCGCCTGGACGCCCGCCGCCTCAGCACCCGTCAGGCGCCGGTGTTGTTCGCGCCGGAGATCTCCCGCTCCCTGATCGGCCACCTGCTCGGTGCGGTGAGCGGTGGCTCGCTGTACCGTCGCTCCAGCTTCCTGCTCGACCACGTGGGCAAGCAGGTGCTGCCGTCCTGGATGCGGATCGATGAGAAACCGCTCATCCCGGGTGGCTTCGGTTCCTCGGTTTTCGATGCCGAAGGTGTGGCCACGCTGGACTCGCCGCTCATCGTGGATGGCGTGCTCTCGCGCTATATCCTCGGCAGCTATTCGGCACGCAAGCTCGGCCTTTCGTCCACCGGCAATGCCGGCGGCGTGCATAACCTCGTGGTTGCCAACAGCGGCGAAGACTTCCAGGGCATGCTGAAAAAACTCGGCACCGGCCTGCTGGTCACCGAGGTGATGGGGCAGGGCGTTTCCATCATTACCGGCGATTATTCGCGTGGCGCGTCGGGTTTCTGGGTGGAAAACGGCGAAATCGCCTACCCGGTCGAAGAGATCACCATCGCTGCCAACCTGCGCGATATGTACGCCAACCTCGTGGCCGTGGGTGCCGATGTGGATCGCCGCTCGCACATCCTCACCGGCTCCTGGCTCATCGAAAACATGACCATCGCGGGCGAGTAGTCCCGCTGCCGGGCAGGCATGACTTCCCACCCCCGTGCCGCAAGTCAGATTGACACCGGCACGGGGCGAAGGGAGAGTGGGGCCGTCATCGCCCAGGGAGTCGTGCCATGAGTACCCCGTCCGATCAGGTTCCGCCGTCGCCGCCGCCTGCACCGCCGCCGCCGTATGAGCCGGTGTCACCCCCGTCCGCTGCGCCGAGCGCCGATGACAAGAACATCGCGATGCTCACGCACCTCTCCGGGCTGCTCTTCCATGTCGTCGTGCCGCTCATCGTGTGGCTGGTCTTCAAGGACCGCGAGGACAAGCAGTACCTCGTACGCGAGGCGAAGGAAGCCCTGAACTTCCAGATCACCATCGTGCTGGCCTATTTCATCGGCGGCATCCTCTCGATCATCCTGATCGGCGGCCTGGTGATCTTCCTGGCCTGGATCGCAAACCTCGTGTTCTGCATCGTCGCCGCGCTGAAGGTCAGCTCGGATGGCACCTACCGCTACCCGTATTGCCTGCGCCTGATCAACTGAGCCCGGCGCAAGCTGTGTACGAAAAGGGCCCGCGAATGCGGGCCCTTTTTATGGTCCGTGATGGAAAGCACGGCCAACGAAGCGGTGAAGCTGGCGCTCTTAATTAGTGCCCGCGCGCTGCCGAATACCGCGCCAGATCCGCCAGCCATTCACCGCGTGCACCCAGCGGCGAGATCGCTTCCAGCGCTTCGTCCACGAGCGCGGCAAGCCGCGCGCGCGAGGCGTCGAGGCCGATGATCGACGGGAAGGTGGGCTTGTCCGCGGCGGCGTCTTTGCCGGCGGTTTTGCCGATCACGGCCGATTCGCCCTCGATATCGAGGATGTCGTCGCGCACCTGGAAGGCCAGGCCGACGGCGTGGCCATAGCGGTCGAGGCGTTCCAGCAGGTCCTGGTCGCGGCAGCCGGCCGCGAGGGCGCCCAGGCGTACCGAGGCGCGGATAAGCGCGCCGGTCTTGTACGCGTGCATGCGCTCGAGTTCTTCGAGCGTGAGCTTGCGGCCCACGGCGGAAAGATCGAACGCCTGGCCACCGGCCATGCCTTCGGCACCGCAGGCGGCACCTAACGTACGCAGCATGGCGATGCGCTGGGCGGGGTCGTCCCCTTCCGGTTCGTCATCCGCCAGGATTTCAAAGGCAAGAGCCTGCAGGGCATCCCCGGCGAGGATCGCCATGGCCTCGCCGAATACGATGTGGCACGTGGGCCGGCCGCGGCGCAGGTCGTCGTCATCCATGGCCGGCAGGTCGTCGTGGACCAGCGAATAGGCGTGGATGATCTCGACGGCACAAGCCGGCGCATCGAGCACAGGGCCATCGCTGCCCAGCGCATGGCCTGCGGCGTATACGAGGAGCGGGCGCAGCCGCTTGCCACCACCCAGCACGGCGTAGCGCATGGCACGGTGCAGTTCGGTGGGGGGCAGGTCTTCGCCGGGCAACACACGCGCGAGCGCGTCGTCGGCCCGGCCGGCCAGCGCCTTCAGCGGCGCCGGCAGGTCAGTCGATGCGGGAGTCAAAGGGTTCGGCGGTATCGGGGGCTTCGGGGTCGAGCAGCAGGCGCACGCGTAGTTCGGCCTGCTCCAGCGCCGTCTGGCACTGCCGGTAGAGGCCGATGCCGCGCTCGAAAGATTTCAGCGAGTCGTCCAGGCTGAGCTCGCCGCCTTCCATGCGCGTGACGAGCTGCTCGAGCTCATCGAGCGAGAGCTCGAATTCGGCGATCGACGACACGGGAGCGGGGGCGGCTGGGGACTTCGGCATGGCGGCAAAACTAGCTCACATGGGCTTTTCGATCAATCGTTGCGATGCCACAGGGGGGCTGCGCCAGCGCTTTCGAACCGGGGGTGGCCCGCCTCGCTGACCCAGCGGTCGCCGACGGCCAGCACGGTCTCACCCGTTACGACAAGCGGGATCCGCGGGCGTTCCCACGGCGGAATGCCCGCCCGCTGGAACAGGTCGCGGAGCTCGCGGGTATGGCGATCACCCACGGGCTTGAGGCTTTCGCCGCCCTGGCGGTAGCGCACGGTGACGGGCTCATGCAGGCGGTGGCCGCCGAGGGTGAGCGAGCCGCCCCCTGGCAGGGACAGTGGCTCGCCGCGCCAGGGCGCTGACCAGGTGGCGTCAAAGGGGCGCAGCCGCGGCATGGCCCACAGGCGTCCACGCCAGACCCGCACCTCGGTATCGAGCCAGCCGACCAGCGGCAGGCGTTCGGCGGCGGCTTCCCGGGCCTGGCGTTCGAGGGTCTCGCGCTGTGCGGTGGTCGGTGCGGAAAGGCCGGCACTGTGCAGCCAGTGGTCGAGTAGCGGCCCACGCCAGGCGTGGGGCAGGGCTAGCCAGCCTGCGGCGTCGAGACTGCCGTCCGCGCCGCGCAGGTCGGTATAGGCGGCGAGCCAGCCATCGCGCAAGCAGGCCGCCGCTTCGCCACACAGGCGTGCGCTGTGCACGACGCTGTGGGCCGCATGCGGCCAATGCTCGCGCAGGGCAGGCAGCACCGTACCGCGCAGCCAGGCACGGGCGACTCGCGGATCGTCATTCGACGGATCATGGATGGTATCGAGGGCGTGTAGCGCGACGTGGTCCATCAGGGCGTCGCGCGGCACGTCCAGCAATGGACGCCACTGGTAACCCGCGCCGAGCGGGCGGAGCGCGCGCATGCCGGCGAGGCCTTCAGGACCTGCCCCGCGCATGAGCTTCAACAACACCGTTTCCACCTGGTCATCGCGGTGATGGGCCAGGACAAGCCGCTCCCCGGGCCGCAGCGCGGCCGTGAACGCGGCGCGCCGCGCACGGCGTGCCGCACCTTCCATGCCCTCGCCACGGCTGAGATCGACGCTCACGCGGATGGACTCGAACGGTACATCCAGTGATTCGCAGAACCGCCGGCAATGGACCGCCCAGAGCCCGCTCTCCGCGTGCAGGCCGTGGTCGATATGCAGCGCGCGCAGGGCGGGCCGGGGCGTTTGCAATGCCAGGGCATGCAGCAGCGCGGTGGAATCCGGGCCGCCGCTATAGGCCACGACGAGCGGCGTGGCGTCGGTATCCGCCAGCGCGGCGGCAAGGTGGTCGGACAGTGACAGGTTCATTTACCTTTTGAACGCAGCTTGATGTACACGTGCTTGGCGTTGCCGTGCTGGCGCTCTTCCACATCGAACAGGCCGATGCCATGGATGAGGCCACTGAGCTTCGCGTAACCGTAGTTGCGCGAATCGAAATCCGGCATGCGCTTGTTGAGGATACTGCCGACGCCGCCGAGCGCAGCCCAGCCGTTATCGTCGGAGGCATCCTTGATCGCGTTGCGTACGTTGTTGAGCAGCTTGGTGTCGCCGCGCAATTCGGCGACCGACAGCGGTGCGGGAGGCTGTTTTTCCTCGTCTTCGCCCGCGCCTACGAGCACTTCGGTATAGATGAATTTGTCGCATGCCGACACGAAGGCTTTGGGGGTCTTCAGTTCACCGAACCCGTACACGATGAGGCCCGCCTCGCGGATGCGCGACGCCAACCGCGTGAAATCGCTGTCGCTGGAGACAATGCAGAAACCGTCGAAGCGCTCGGCGTACAGCAAATCCATGGCGTCGATGATCATGGCCGAATCCGTGGCGTTCTTGCCCGAGGTATAGGCGAACTGCTGGATGGGCTGGATGGAATGATCGAGGAGCGCCGCCTTCCACCCGTTGAGGTTGGGGCCGGTCCAGTCGCCGTAGATGCGTTTGACGTGGGCGGTGCCGTACTTTGCGACCTCGGCCAGCAGGCCGTCCACGATCGCCGGGCGGGCATTATCCGCATCGATCAGGACAGCGAGCTTAACGGTGACGTCGGTGGCCATGGCCGTCTCCCTGGAAGCGAGCGGCCATGGTAGCGCGACGCCGTGACAACGGCGTGCGCGGGCGGGGGGCTTACTCGGTGAAGGCGCCGAAACCACGCAGGCGCTGGTAGCGCTTTTCGAGCAGGGCATCGACGGGCAGCTTTTCGAGCTCGTCGAGCTGGTTCAGCAGCACGGCCTTCAGGCGCGTGGCCATGCTCTGCGGGTTACGGTGGGCGCCACCCAGCGGCTCGCGCACGATCTTGTCGATCAAGCCGTTCTCAAGGATGCGCGGCGCGGTGAGGCCCATGACCTCGGCCGCATCCTTCGCCTTGTCGGCGCTCTTCCACAGGATGGAGGCGCAGCCTTCCGGCGTGATCACCGAATAGGTCGAGTACTGGAGCATGTTCACGCGATCGCCCACGCCGATGGCGAGTGCGCCGCCCGAGCCGCCTTCACCGGTGACGGTGCAGATGACCGGCACGCGCAGCTCGGCCATTTCCAGCAGGTTGCGGGCAATGGCTTCGGACTGGCCACGCTCTTCGGCGTTGATGCCGGGCCATGCGCCCGCCGTGTCGATGAACGTGAACACCGGCATGCGGAAGCGCTCGGCCAGCTTGAACAGGCGCAGGGCCTTGCGATAGCCCTCGGGACGCGGCATGCCGAAGTTGCGCTTGACCTTGGTCTTGGTATCGCGGCCCTTCTGGTGGCCGACGACCATGATCGAGCGGCCGTTGATGCGGGCCAGGCCACCGACGATGGCCTGGTCGTCCGCGAACATGCGGTCGCCCTTGAGCTCGTGGAATTCTTCGCACATGCCCTGGATGTAATCGAGCGTGTACGGGCGCGCCGGATGGCGCGACAGCTGGCTGATCTGCCACGGCGAGAGGTTGCGGAAGATCTCAGCGGTCTTCAGCTTCAGCTTCTCGCGCAGGCGGGCCACTTCTTCATCGATATTGAACGCCTGGCCACTGCTGGCGTGGCGAAGCTCTTCGATCTTCGCTTCCAGTTCGGCGATGGGTTGTTCGAATTCGAGGAAGTTGGGATTCATGGAATACGCATAGCCAAGGCAAGACCCGGCATTATAACCGGCCTGTGCCAGCCTTGGTGTGCGCGGCAGTACGGACACTGCGCGGAATCTAAGCCTATGAATGCTAAGGGTTTGGCTGAGCGGGGTTTCAGGCTTGCGGCGATATACGCCTATGTGGCGCCGTGGTGGAATCCACTTGCGGGATGGACCCGCGCTGGCCGGCCTTGCCGCCAGACACTGACAAGGAGTCACCCATGAATCGTTCAACCTTCATTCGCGTCGCGGGCCTGACCGGCCTCAGCCTTGCCTGGGCGCTCCCGGCCGCCGCCGAACCGGCATGCCCCTCGCTGCATACGCCCGGCACGCCGATGGTGTGTGACCTTATCAACTCCCATGCTGAGCGGTTCGACGCTGATGGCACGCTGAGCAAGCGCATCACGCTTCCGCTGAACACCACCATCGACGACAACGAGCTGCCGACGTACTCGCTGTTCATCGACGTCGACCACACGGTGCCATGCCGCTCAACCTGCGCGCCACGCTAGCCATGGTGGACGATGCCGGCGGGAACGCGATCGAACTGGGCGCGGTTGAATCTGAGGTGCCCCCGGCTTTCGGCGCATCTGGCTGGACGCGCGTGCGCAGCGGTTCGCACAGCCCGCCTATCTCAGGCTGAACGTGGCGCAGAGCGGTGACGACGCATCGCCGCTGACGATCAAGAACATCAACGTGATCCAGGCGATCGGACGGGACCGTTAACGGTTCGAAGCCGTGTAGGCGAAGGCTGACATTTGCGTAGGCGGCGGGCCAGAGCCGCCTACGTGTCGCCCATCCCGCGCGGTAACCATGCTCCAATGCGACCCGCGGGATGAACCCGTCGTTGCCCAGGAGGGCAGCGCTTCGACAAGGAGTCAATGCATGCGCCTGTTAATGTTTTCCACCGTTTCACCCTTGGCCTGGCCCTGATGAGCTCAGGTGCGGCTGTCGCCGCGGCTGCACCGCCGTGTGACATGGGGCTTATCACGGAACCTGCCGACCTTTGCAGCATTCCCGTGCAAGGTGGCCATTTCGAACGCGGGCTCGCTGGCTGGCACACGGTCGGCGACGTGCTTGCGGTGACCAGCCCCAGTGACCCTCTCGCTGCTGCCGCCTCGCTCGGCTCGCACAGCGCGTTGCTGCAGTCGATCGAAATTCCTGCTTCAGCCCACGAGTACGGCGACATCACGCTTTATCAGGTCATTGTCTCCGTCCATGCGGCGGGCGAGGGTGGCCGGGTCCGCGTGCAGGGATCCATGATGGATAAGGCCTTCAACCTTCGGAGCGTGTTGGATGAAGAAGTCGAACTGTCGCCCGGCGTGAATACGCTGCCACTTTCGTTCAGCGGCGTTCAGACGGCTCAGCCAACGGAACTGCAATTCTCCATCCACCGACGTGACTCGAACGCCTCGGCGTCCGTGACCGTCCTGTCCGTCGGTGCCGGGCAGCGCGGCGCACGGATCGATTGATCCACTACCCCCATGAGCAAAGGAATGATCATGCGCTATACGACCTCAACGGCCGCTTTGTTTGCCCTGTGCCTTGTCGCAGCCCCGGTGCAGGCCAGCACCAGCCCCGATCCCTCGCGCCTTCCGGCCTGCACGAGCGCCGGTAACGACGACGCCTGCCGCCTGCCGATACGCGACGGAGACTTCAGTGCCGGAGCCTTGAATGGCTGGCAGCGCCAGGGCTTGCCGGTCGTCGGTTACGACGCGAGCGGCAATGCTTATGCGGCCCTGCCGGTTGGCGCGGCCATCAGCCAGGCCGTCGGCATCCCCACCGCCAATCTGCCACAGGATGTCGCGTATGCGATTCGCTTCCGCGTACTCGGTGAAAGTGCTGACGGTAGCATCGATGTGCGTGTCGCGCTGTCGGACGACAACGGCAACCAGAAGATCGACCTTGGCGGTACGACCGTGCGTGCCGTTCGCGGCGAGTGGACCGTGGGCGAATTGTTCGTGACCGGCAAGCAGTACGGCGGCGCACCGCACGTTCATATCACCCTGGCAAACGATAGCGCCAGCGGCACGCAGGTGCAGGTGGATGATGTCCACGTCGTGGAGAGCGCCGGCGTGGAAGCCGGCTGAACCGCGGAATGACAAGGAGTCACTCATGAATCGTTTCATCACATCACCGCGGACGATGCACTCCGTGGCGTCAGCCGCCCGAACGCGTGCGGCTGCGCTTTGCGCTCTCTGGTGCGTCGCTCTTCCGTGCTATGCGGTGACACCTCCGTGCCCGCTTGATTCACCGGAAGGGTTTTCCGGTACCTGTGAACTTCCCCTAAAAAACGGCGACTTCACGGAGGTGCGCAATGTCAGCAACACCCGGGCGATCGTCTGGGGGCATTCGGCGCATTGGCTGGCATCCCATCCGCGTGCCAATCTCGGCGTTCACTACGAGGGGCGCTGGGCTAGTCAGTTGTTCGCCACGGGGCACTCGATCCGGCAGGACATGCCCGGGCTTCCGATAGCCGGCCCCGAACCTTCCCGTATCGGCGTTCAGTTTGACGTGAGTGCACCCGGTAACAGCGATGCCCGCATGCGCGCCTTCGTGCAATTGCGAGGTCCCGATGGCCAGGTGCTTGGTGGCCGGAGCCTGGCGGTATCGCCGTCGGGTGCCGCATGGCAGTCGCATGGGATCGTGCTACCCGTCAGCCGGGTGCCTGCAGGCGCACGCGTCCAGGTGGCGTTCGTCCGCGACGATGCCGCTGGCGGTACGCCGGTAGCCATTACGGGTGTGCGGGCGTGGCAAAGCACCGGCGAATGATTCGCCGGAACCCTTTGATTCAGACCCAAGGAAGGAACCCCTTTATGCGGAACAATAAAAACCTCGTCGTGGCGTCCATGGCCGTTGCGTTTCTCGCCGTGGGCACGCAGGCACTTGCTGCCACGTGCCCGTCGGCCCACGGCGCGGGCTCACCGATGACGTGCGAACTGCCGCTCATCAATGGAAGCTTCGATACGCACGACGGGAAGGACTACATCGCCCCCTGGGTGGTCGAGACGGGCAGGGCGAAAGGCCATGGCTATGGCGATGATCTGCACCTCTTTGCGGGTGCGCGGATCAGGCAGGATGTACCCCTGCCGTTGAACACCACCCTGGGCGGAGGGCGCTTTCCCTCCTACACGCTGACGTTCACGACGGATGGCGAAGGCGCCATGGACGTATCGGGCTCGCTGATGGCGCGCCTTACGCTCGTCGACGATGCGGGTGGCAACCCGCTCGAACTGGGGAGTACCCGCGTGGCCGTCACGGGGAACCCAAACACCGCCCGGCTCGAGGTCGCCGGTCGCGAGTACCCGCAACCCGCCTACCTGCGCGTGCAGATCCAGCGTGAGGACGGTAGCGACACGGAGGTCGCTATCGACGACGTCGTGATCGTGCAGTCGTTCTAAGGGGCGTTAGTCCGCCGGGCGTACCAGGCGCAATTCCGTGCCGAGTACGCCCGGTAGCGTGCGCAGCGTGCGTACCAGATCGGGCAGGGCACGCACGCGCCACTCATCGCCCAGCTCGAAACTGGCCTGGCCTACCTTGTTGCGGTACCCGGAAAGCATCAACGGCGTGCGGCCACCACGGAAACCCATGAGCGCGTGCTTCAGGTGCTTCGGGAAATCCTCGTCGACGCCGTTGAGTTTCAGCGTGAGCAGGCGGCCGAAGTGTTCCATGGCATCGGAAAGCGAGTACGCCTTGCGCGCGCGCAGCTGGTAACCGCCGGCGAAATCGTCGATGCGCAGGCCACCTTCCACCACGATGATGTTGCCGCGTGTCAGCAGCGGTGCCGCGTCGGTAAACACTTCGCGGAAGAAACTGGTCTCGAGCAAACCCGTGGCGTCTTCGATCTGCACGAAGGCATCGCTATCGCCACGCTTGCGCATGCCAACCACCATGCCGGCGACGGTCCACGGCGTTTCCGGGCCGCGGCGGAAGCGGCCCGCATCGTCATCGTCGTTGCGGCGCGGCTTGGGTGGCTGGTAACGGTGCGGGATCTCGCCGATCGGGCAGCTGCCCAACTGGGCAAGTTCCGTCGTCCACGGGTCGGTCGGGTGGCCGGAAAGATAATGGCCGAGCGTCGTGTGCTCGCCCTGCAGCAGCTGTTCCAGCGGCCATTCCGGCACGGAGCCGGAAAGTTCGATGATGCTGGGTGCCTCGACATCGCCGAACGCGTTGCCGAAGATATCCACCTGGCCCGAAGCACGGTTCTTCGCTTCCTGGTCGGCGGCGCGCATGGCCTCTGGGATATGCATCACCAGCGTCGCGCGGTTCTCGCCCAGCGCGTCGAGCGCGCCGGACTGCACCAGCGCTTCCATCACGCGCTTGTTGAGCTTGTTGGAGCCGATGCGCTGGCAGAAATCGACGAGACCCTTGAACGGACCACGCGCCTTGCGCTCGGCCGCGATCTCTTCGCAGATGCCCTGGCCCACGCCCTTGATGGCGCCCAGGCCGTAGCGCACCACGCGCGGTTCCACCGCCTCGAACATCCATTCGGATGCATTCACGTCCGGCGGCAGGACCTTGATGCCGATGGCGCGGGTTTCATCGAGGAAGGTAACGGCCTTCTCGGTGTTATCCATGTCCGACGAGATCGTCGCGGCCATGAACTCGGCGGGGTAGTGCGCCTTCAGCCACGCGGTCTGGTACGAGACCAGTGCGTACGCGGCTGCGTGCGATTTGTTGAAGCCGTAGCCCGCGAACTTTTCCATCAGGTCGAAGATGGAATCGGCCTTGTCGCCGTCGATGCCATCCTTCGCGGCACCTTCGCGGAAGGTGGCGCGGTGCTTCACCATCTCCTCGGCTTTTTTCTTACCCATGGCGCGGCGGAGCAGATCGGCGCCGCCGAGGGTGTAACCACCCACGATCTGCGCCATCTGCATCACCTGCTCCTGGTAGACCATGATGCCGTAGGTCTCTTTCAGGATGGGCTCGACGCGCGGGTCGGGATATTCCACCGCTTCCTTGCCGTGCTTACGTGCGCAGAAGCTGGGGATGAGGTCCATCGGGCCGGGGCGGTACAGCGCCACCAGCGCGATGATGTCCTCGAAACGGTCGGCCTGCGCTTCCTTGAGCATGCCCTGCATACCGCGCGATTCCAGCTGGAAGACGGCGACGGTCTGCGCCTTCTTCAGCAGGTCGTAGACCTTGGGGTCATCGAGCGGCAGCGTATCGATGTTCAGCGGCTCGGTGCCTTCGACGGCACGGCGCTTGTTGATGGCCTTGACGGCCCAATCGATGATCGTGAGCGTACGCAGGCCGAGGAAGTCGAACTTCACCAGACCGACCGCTTCGACGTCGTCCTTGTCGTACTGGGTCACCACGCCTTCGCCGCTCGGTTCGCAGTAGAGCGGGGCGAAATCGGTTAGCGGGGTGGGCGCGATCACCACGCCGCCGGCGTGTTTGCCGGCGTTGCGGGTAAGACCTTCCAGGCTCAGCGCCAGGTCGATGAGCGTGCGCGATTCTTCTTCGGTGTCGTACGCGTCGCAGAACTCCTTGACGACGCGCTCGGGTTCTTTCTTCGACTTTTCGGTGCGGCCGAGGGCATCGCCCAGGGTGAGGTCGAGCGGGCGCGCGGGAATGAGCTTGGCGTGGCGATCGACCTGGCCGTAGCCCATGCCGAGTACGCGGCCGGAATCGCGCAGCACCGCCTTCGCGGCCATGGAGCCGTAGGTGATGATCTGGCTGACGTGGTCGCGGCCGTACTTGCGGGCGACGTAGTCGATGACCTCGTCGCGGCGGTCCATGCAGAAGTCGATGTCGAAGTCGGGCATCGACACGCGCTCGGGATTGAGGAAGCGCTCAAACAGCAGCTCGAACTGGAGTGGATCCAGGTCGGTGATCTTCAACACCCAGGCGACGAGCGAGCCTGCACCCGAACCACGGCCCGGGCCAACGGGAATACCGTTGTCCTTACCCCAGCCGATGAAGTCCGCCACGATCAGGAAGTAACCGGGGAACCCCATGCGGATGATGACGTCCACCTCGCGGTCGAGGCGCGCCTGGTAATCCTCCAGCGTCTTTCCGGGTGCGAGCGGGTTGTGCGCAAGGCGTTCGTCCAGGCCTTTCTGCGCTTGCTCGCGAATGTACGAATCGAGGTTATGGCCCTCGGGCACCGGGAAATCAGGCAGGTAGTACGTGCCGAAGGAGAGTTCCAGGTTGCAGCGCTTGGCCAGTTCAACCGTGTTCTCGAGGGCTTCGGGAATATCGGCGAACAGCTCGGCCATTTCTTCGGCCGATTTGAAATACTGCTCCTCGCTGTAATAGCGCGGGCGCTTGGGGTCGGCGAGCACGCGGCCCTGGTGGATACAGGTGCGCGCTTCGTGCGATTCGAAACCGGAGCGCTCGAGGAAGCGCACATCGTTGCTGGCGATGACCGGCAGGCCGTGCTCACCGGCCAGTGCCATGGCGGCGCGGACCCAGTTTTCTTCCTGCTCGCGGCCCGTGCGGGTCAGTTCCAGGTAGAGGCGGTTCGGGAACAGGCGAGTGAGGAAGCTGAGCCTTGCCGATGCGGCGGGCAGCCCGGCGCCCAGGGCGACGCGGGCGATCTCGCTTTCGCGGCCGGTGATGGCGATGAGGCCGGCGAGCGCATCGGCGGTGAGCCAGCTGGCATCGACCAGCGCGCGGCCGGTGCCCTGGCCCTCGCGCCAGGCGCGCGAGACCAGGCGCGACAGGTTGAGGTAGCCGTCGCGGTCCTGGCAGATGAGCGTGAGGCGCCAGGGGCGCGGATCATCCGGGCTGGACACCCAGATATCGCTGCCGCCGATCGGCTTGATGCCGGCGGCTACGCACTGCTTGTAGAACTTCACCAACCCGAACATGTTGTTCTCGTCGGTCAGTGCGACGGCCGGCATACCGGCGCGAACGCACGCGGCGATCAGCTGCTTGATGCGGATCGTCGAGTCGACCAGCGAGTACTCGCTGTGCAGGTGAAGGTGGGTAAAACGGACGGTCATGCGGGGTGCCGGTTCAGGCCATGGGAAAGGCTAACCGGGGGAGGGGGTTGGGGCAAGAATTGACAGCGAGAAAATCCGCCTTCCGGAGCCCCGGCCCTTGTAGGAGCGCGCTTGCGCGCGATGGGTGCTCGCGGCAAGCCCTATCGCGCGCAAGCGCGCTCCTACAGGGGGGGGTTAGCGCTTGTGGGCTTCCGGGTGCTCGATGAACCACAGGCCTGCGAAGAGCTTGGCGTCGATCGAAAAGCCCTCCGCGGCGCGATCGAACAGCCATTTGCCGGCTTCGGCGCGCGGGACCTCGTGGACGATGATGTTCTCGGTCTCGTCACCGCCGCCCTTGCCGACCTTTTTCAGGTCCCAGGCGCGGGCGAAGGCGATCATCTCGGTGCTCATGCCCGACGAGGATGGGCCCTCGTGAACAAATTCGATGCGTCCGCAGGCGTAGCCGGTTTCTTCTTCCAGCTCGCGCTCGGCAGCCAGGAGCACGTCTTCGTCTTCCGCGCCTTCCAGGTCGCCGACGAGGCCGGCGGGCATTTCGATGGTGTTGGCGAGGATCGAGACCCGGTACTGCTCCACGAAGATCACCTTATCGTCCGGCGTCACCGCCAGGATGATGACCGCGCCGCCCGGGTTGTTGCGTGAAACGTACTCCCAACGACCGCGCTTTTTCAGCGTTAGCCACTTGCCGGAAAAGAGGGTTTCCTCAGGCAGGCTGGCGTCGTCGGGGATGGGCGATGCGTGGGGCAGCGGACTGGTCTGCATGGCGGGCTCCTTAAGGCGATCCTGCGAGTATGGTGCAAAAACCATCTCGGCCGTGTGACCGCGTAGGAGCCCACCCGGTGGGCGACGCCGTTCGCGATAACGCTGTAGGAGCCCACCCTGTGGGCGACGCCTTTCGCCGATGAGCCACAGGCCCTGCCGCGCCGAGGCGAAAGATGTCGCCCACAGGGTGGGCTCCTACGGGGTTCTCGCGCGCGTGTGCGCGATCTCGGGTTACAGCAGGGCGCGGAGGCGCGAACGCGTCATCGGTCCGAAGCGAATCCGCTCGCAGAGTTCGTCGACCGCCGAGGCATCACCCTGGCGGCGGCTCAAGGCATCGGCGGTTTCCGCCACCGCCACATCCAGCGCGATACGGGTGAGGCGGCGATACAGCAAGGCGAGCTCGGCGTGCTCGCGCAGCCGTGCCGCGCACGCTGCGGCCCCGCGGATACGCAGGAAAGCGACTTCATCGACGCGCTCAAGCAGCGCATCCAGGCTGCCGAAGTGCGCCAGCAGGGCAGCGGCGGTTTTCGCGCCGATGCCAGGCACGCCGGGTATGTTGTCCACGGCATCGCCGCACAGCGCCAGGTAATCAGCGACCTGGTGCGGATGCACGCCCAGTTTGTCGAAGACACCGGCGGGTCCCCAGCGCAGGTCCTTCGCGAAATCCCACTGCTGGTCGTGCTCACCCAGCAGCTGCCCGAAGTCCTTGTCCGCAGAGACGATGACGCCGCGGAAACCATGCGCACGCAGGCCCCACAGCGCGCTGCCGATCAGGTCGTCGGCTTCGTACTGGTGGTCGTTGAGCACCGTGAGGCCCAGCGCCGCGGCGATCTCGCGGCACAGCGCGAACTGGCGTACGAGCTGCGGTGGCGGCAGGTCGCGATTGGCCTTGTACGCCGGGTAGATCGTGTTGCGGAACGAGGTCGTGAGCGAGGCATCGAACGCTACGGCGATATGTTCCGCACGGCTGCGCTCGAGTAGTTCACACAGGAAGCGCGTGAAGCCGTGCACCGCGTTGACCGGCTCGCCGTCGTGGTCGTGGAACTCGTCGGGCATGGAATGCCAGGCGCGGAACACATAGAGGCTGCCGTCGACCAGGTGGACGGTATCGTTACCGCTCACGGCTGCCACGTTTCCACGATGTCGGCGTACACCGGACGGTCGCGTTCCGGCGCGTCCATCGCGGGGGTGCCGATGTGGATGAAGCCCACGACGTGTTCGTGTTTCTTCATGCCCAGCAGCTTCGCGACATCGCGATCGTACGCGGCCCAGCCGGTGAGCCACTGCGCACCGTAACCCAGCGCCTGTGCGCCGAGCAGCAGGTTGTAGGCGACGCAGCCGGCGGTGAGATCCTGTTCGAGCTCGGGCACCTTGCTGTCAGGATCGATCTTCGCCGAAACGACCAGCACGAGCGGGGCGTGCTCGTAGCGGCGCTGCTCTTTCTCGCGCTTGGCCTCGGAAAGGTCGGGGTTGGCCTCGACGGCCATTTTCGCCAGCTTCCGGCCGAACTCGTGCTTGGCTTCGCCACGCAGGATGCGGATGCGGAAGGGCTCCAGCTTGCCGTGGTCGGGCACGCGGATGGCCGCTTCGATCAGGCGGCGCAGCGTGGCGTCATCGGGGGCGGGTTCGCCGAGCTGGCGCGAAGGCACGGAGCGGCGGGCGTTGAGGATATCCAGGGAGGGCTGGTTCATCCGCCCATTTTAGCACCCCCGCAGAAACCCGCCGCCCCTGTAGGAGCGCGCTCCTACAGGGGCTCGGTCAGCGATCGCGCGGTGGAGGCGGAGGGGGCAGGGCGTCGTTGGGCCCCAGATGGTCCAGTGCCTGGTGGCGCTGTTCCGGGGTCTGGTTGCGCCATTGCTCCACCAGCGCGTGGCGCTGTTCCGGCGGCAGGCTGCGGAAGCGCTCGAAGGCATCGTGCAGCTTCTGCCGCTGTTCCGGCGTGAGGTCGTTGAACTTCTGCTGGTTGCGACGGGCCTGCGCGCGCTCTTCCGGTGTCATCTGCTGCCAGTGCGCGATGCGCTCGCGGATCTCGGTGCGGCGCTCGGGCGGCAGGCCGCGCCAGCGCTGGGCCTTGTCGAGCATGCGCGACTGGCGCTGCGGCGGGAACGTATCCCAATCCTTCGCCAGCGGAGACAGGATGTCCTTTTCATCGGCTGAGAGCTGCGCCCACGGACGCGGCGGCGGCAGCGGGTGGTTATCCGCCGGCGGGCGGAAATCCTCGGAGGGCGTCGGCACGCCGGCCTGTGCGCTGGCGGCGAACGGCGCGGCCAGCGCCAGGAGAACGGCCAGGGAAAGAGCAAGGTGGCGCATGGTGCTCACTTGTTGTTCCGGGCCTGGCCATCGTTGTAGGCGAGCCAGCTGTAGAACTGCAGGTCCTGGTAAAGCGACGGATCCGTGCTGTCGGCATCCGGCGGCAGATCGGTCGGGTCGGTGGCATCCACGGTCTGCACGTCCGCAGGCGGCGCCGGCGAGCGGTTACCCAGCGGCTGCCACACCATGAGCGTGGCAAGCGCCACCACGGCGAAGGCGCTGGCGGGGATCAGGAGGCGGCGCGCCGCGGTGTGCGACGCCGGGCTGGCCAGGGCCGTGCGGCGGGCCGCACGCAGGCGCCCGGCCATGGCCGGATCCACGTCACGACTGGCGCGCAGGAAAAGCTCCCTGGCGCGGCGTTCGAGTTCATGATCTTGCTGGCTCATCGCCATGCCTCCAGGTGTTCGCGCAGCGCGTGCATCGCGCGCGAAAGGTGTGTCTTGACGCTGCCATCGGAGCAACCCATGGCGGCGGCGGTTTCGGCGACATCCAGGCCTTCCATGATCCGGAACGTGAAGGCCTCGCGCTGCCGTTGGGGCAGCTTGCGTACGGCTTCCACGATATCGCCGTAGGCCTGGGAGTCCTGCAGCCGCGCCGAGGGGTCGGGCGCGTCATCCGCGGGCTCCCATGCCGGCAATTCCGTGCCGTCATCATCGTGGCCGCCACCGATCCAGCCCACCACGATGGAGCGAACCTTGCGACGGCGCTGCAGATCGACGATGCGGCGACGCAGGATGCCCCAGAACAAGGGCGTCCATTCCTGGGCGGGCTTCTCGCCGTAGTGCCTGACCAGGCGCATCATCGCGTCCTGTACCGCATCAAGCGCGTCGTCGCGGTTGCCGAGGTGGATCTCGGCCATGCGCCAGGCGCGCCGCTCGATGCCGGCAAGGAAGGCATCCATGTTCGCGGGCACATCGCGCAGGTCCTCAAGGGAGGCACTATCGAGCGCGAGCGAGCCGTTCACGGCTTTCTCCGCGTCATCGGTCTTGCCATCCTCATGCTCCATACGGCCTGGTTTCACCCTGCTAAACGCGGTCGCGGACCGCTGGTTGACTCGTTACCCGTGGTTATCTTCCCGCCCGGGCCTTTACCCCGTGTGAAGTCAGCCACGCCGGCGGCCCAGTGGCCAGGCCACCAGGGCCGCGAGCAGGGCGCCAGCGACATACAGGCCGAGGTCGGCCGGCGCCTGGGCCATGCGGGCCAGGCTGATGAGCATGGCCGGGCCCGCATCGGAGATAGCCTGGGCGAAGCCGAGACCCATCATGCCGGCGATCGTCGCCGCGGCCACGAGGCAGCAGACGTAGAGCGAGGCGAGCAGGGTGGCACCGGCGGCGAGCAAGGCCCCGGGCAGGCCCTCGAAGCGGAGCCAGCGGCGTACCACGTAGCCGAGCGCCCAGCCCACGGGCAGGGCGAGGGCGGGCAGGGCCCTGCCGAACATCATGGAGGGCACCATCCACACGGCGCCGGCGGCGAAACCGAAAAGGACGGCGCCGAGCAGGCCAGAGACGAGGTTGATAAGGCGGCGGATGGGGCTAGCCACCATGGCAGGGAATCGACAGGCGCATGGGAACCGGGGTGGGGGCAACGCCCGCATGATAGCGGGCCGGGCGCCCGCGCGCTCTTGAGGGTGGCGCCCGGTGCCCAAACGTTACGGGGCAGATGCTGACCGCCGGGCCCCGGCGGGCGCATAATTGCCTACTTTGCGGCCCGCGGGCCGCCTCCACAGGACATCCATGAGCGGTTTCAGCCTTAGCAGCGAGCCCTTCACCCTGGAACGTGACTGCGCTGCGGTCATGGTCCCGCAGGGCGAGACGGTGACGCTCCCGGCCGGCCAGATCGGCTACATCACCCAGGCCCTCGGGGGCAGCTTCACGGTTTACGTGGAGGGCAACCTGTTCCGGATCGCCGGCAACGATGCCGACGCGCTGGGCAAGGAGCCGCCGCGCCCCATCGAACTGCCCGCCGACGCATCCGACGACGACGTCGAGAAGCTGGTGTGGCAGCAGTTGCGCACGTGCTTCGACCCGGAAATCCCCATCAACGTGGTGGAACTGGGCCTCGTCTACGACGTGAGCCTGGAAACGAGTGATGAGGGTGGCCGCAAGGCCTACGTGAAGATGACCCTGACCGCGCCGGGCTGCGGCATGGGCGATATCCTCGTCGACGACGTTCGCACCAAGCTCGAGCTGATCCCCACCGTGCTGGAGGCCGATGTCGACCTGGTGTTCGATCCGCCCTGGAACCAGTCGATGATGTCGGACGCGGCGAAGCTCGAAACCGGGATGCTCTGAGCCGGGCTCAGAGCTCGCGCAAGTCCACGCTGCAGGCCGCGTGATACGCGGCCATCGCCGCGATCGTCGCCGGTGCGGCGTGCAGCACCGGCAGGTTGCCCGGGGCGACCTTCACCTCAAGGCACACATGCGCATCCAGCTCCATCAGGCGGATCAGCTGGATGATGGCATCACGCTCCGGCGCCAGCCGTAGCAGCAAGGCATTGATAGCCGTATCCACCGAGTAGGTGCGCTGCGGGGGCAGGGCCACGCTCCAGCCGTACGCGCGCCGGGCCATGCCGTCATCCTCGTCGGCATCACCCTTCTGCCAGCACTGGCCGCCTTCGATGTTGAATTCCCGCACCAGGTGGTCGAGCACGTGCCGTTCCGAGGTGAGCCGGAACGAAGCGCTGACCAGCGGCGTGCGCAGGGCGAGGTCGGCATCGATATCGAGCATGCTGCTGGCCATGGTGGGTTCCCCTTCGTTTCGTGCATAGCATCGCGTTTTTTCACGACCTAGGGAAACCCCTAGGTAGTCGACCGCGAAAACTTGCGATACGTTGACAAGGACTTCCGGTCTGGGGGGACGGGAAGTCACACGGGCATTCGCGCTGCGGCGCGAAATCATCATCGTTCGGAATGTGGTCCACCACGGCCGCAAGGGCTTCGTGTTGCCCATTCCCGGAGGAGGAACGTTAATGGCACATCATGTTCGCTTGAAACTCCTGGCTACCTGCGTCGGCATCGCCGCCACCTCGGCCGCCACGGCCGCCACCGAACAGGCCCTGCGCGCGCAGAACCTGGGCGCCGCGCCGGCCAGCCAGCTGGCCACGAAACTCGGCCTTACCGCCGATAACGCGTTTGTCGCAAAGAATGCCTTGCCGACCGTCAAGGGCACCCAGACGGTACGCATGCAGCAGACCTTCAAGGGCGTGCCGGTCTACGGCCGCAGCATCGCCGTGGAGCAGGATGCCCAGGGCAACGCCCTCGTCGCCAATGGCGTCGTATCGTCCGACCTGCAGGTGGATCTCGCCTCGGTCACCCCGAAGCTGGACCAGGCCGCGGCGCTCGCCGTGCTGACCCGCCAGTCGACCACCTTGCGTGCCGCGGCGATCAAGCCCGAGAACGCCAAGGCCGACCTCTATGTCTACCCGGGCGACGGCGCACCGGCCCGCCTCGTGTACCTCACCTCGTTCTTCAGCGGCGGCGACCATCCGACCCGCCCGACGGCGATCGTCGATGCCAACACCGGCGAAGTGATCAAGCAGTGGGAAGGCCTGACCTATGCCGACGCCACCGGCCCCGGCGGCAATGGCAAGACCGGCCAGTACACCTGGGGCGCCAATGGCCTGCCGGCGCTCAATGTCACGCAGTCCGGTACCACCTGCACGATGCAGAACAGCAACGTGAAGACGTACAACATGAAGAAGGCGACGTCCGGTACGGGCACGCTGTGGAGCTTCACCTGTCCCACCTCTTCGGGTGATGCGGTGAACGGCGGTTTTGGCCCGATCAACGACGCCCACCACTTCGGTGGCGTGGTGCATGACATGTACAACTCGTACACGGGTGCGCCGCCGCTGAACCAGGTGCTCGTGATGAAGGTGCACTACGGCTCGAGCTACGAAAACGCCTTCTGGGATGGCAGCTCGATGACCTTCGGCGACGGTGCCAGCACGTTCTATCCGCTGGTGGCGCTGGACGTGACCTCGCACGAAATCAGCCACGGCTACACCGAGCAGCACTCCAACCTGGAGTACGACGGCCAGTCGGGCGGTATGAACGAAGCCTATTCCGATATCGCGGGTGAAGCGGCCGAGTACTACGACCGCGGCACCAACGACTTCCTCGTCGGCGCCGATATCGTGAAGAGCAGTGCCGGCATCGGCACCGCGCTACGCTATATGTGCAACCCGCCGCAGGACGGTGGTTCGATCGGAAACGCTTCGGACTACACCAGCGGCCTCGATGTGCATTACTCCTCGGGCGTGTACAACAAAGCGTTCTGCCTGCTCGCCAAGACGAGCGGCTGGGATACGGTCAAGGCGTTCAAGGCCTTCGCCCGCGCCAATGCCGTGTACTGGACCGCGACTTCCACATTCAACAGCGGTTCGTGCGGCGTGGCCAGCGCGGCGACTGACCTGGGCTACTCCGCCACGGACGTCGCGGCCGCGTTCTCGGGCGTGGGCGTCACCTGCTCCACGGGCGGTGGCGGTGGTTCGGGCGGCACGTCGCTTGAGAACGGCACGGCGAAGACCGGCCTCTCGGGTAGCGCCAGCCAGGAACTCAGCTACACCGTCACGGTAGCCGCGGGTGCGAAGAACCTGGTCATCGCCACCAGTGGCGGTACGGGTGATGCCGACCTGTACGTGAAGTTCGGTTCCGCGCCGACCACGTCGAGCTACAACTGCCGTCCGTACAAGACCGGTAATGCCGAATCGTGCTCGTTCGCGACGACGCAGGCCGGCACGTACTACGTGAAGGTGCGTGGCTATTCGTCGTTCTCGGGTGTGTCGCTCAAGGCCACCTGGACCCCGTAAGCCTCCGTGGCTTTTGTAGGAGCGCGCTTGCGCGCGATGGAGGGTGCGATACCTCCCATCGCGTGCAAGCACGCTCCTACAGTTTTTTCCTACGTATTGGCGCGGCGGCCGCTGATAGGTCGCCGTTGGCGCATCGCATAGCGTGATCCCTCCACTCAAGGAGGAACCACGCATGGTCCGTCATTACGCTTTAATCTGCCTCACGCTGTTCGCCGTCTCACCGGCCTTCGCTGCCACGCGGTTCATCGTTCGCTTTGCCGACCAGGCATCGGCGAACGCGGCAATCGCTCCCCAGCCTTCTCCTGAATCCACGACACGGCGCAAGCGCGCGACAGACCCCGGCCAGCCACGGCACATCGCTACGCTCGCGGGCGGTGCGCAGCTGTTCGATGTGGACGATGGCAATCCAGCGCATTTCGTGCGGCTCCCGGGCGTCATCAGCGTGGAGGAGGACCGCATCGTGCGGCCCGCCGCGCTGGCCGATCCGCTCTATCCGCGGCAGTGGTCGCTGCACGACCCGATGTCGGGTATCGATGCCGAAGTGGCGTGGAAGTACACACGCGGCGAAGGTGCCGTCATCGCCGTGCTGGACACGGGCGCCACGGCGCATCCCGAACTGGGCGGACAACTTCTCCC
Organism: Luteibacter aegosomaticola; assembly: GCF_023078475.1. NCBI lineage: Bacteria > Pseudomonadati > Pseudomonadota > Gammaproteobacteria > Lysobacterales > Rhodanobacteraceae > Luteibacter > Luteibacter aegosomaticola. Next base: position 1,431,624 of record NZ_CP095741.1, read on the forward strand.
CGGCTACGACTTCGTGGCTGATGCCGCCCGTGCGCGCGATGGCGACGGGCGAGACCCCGATCCGAAGGACGAAGGCGACTGGGAAGAGCCCGGCGATTGCGGCCGCCGCACGGGTTCGCGGTCGTCATGGCACGGCACGCATGTAATGGCGATTGCCGCGGCACGTCGTGGTAATCGCCTTGGCATCGCCGGCGTGGCGCCGGAGGCGAAGCTTCTCCCGGTGCGCGTGCTGGCGCATTGCGGGGGATATCTCTCCGATGTCATCGATGCGATCGCGTGGGCGTCGGGCGGCGAGGTGCCGGGCGTGCCGCCGGTGGCGCGGCGCGCTGATGTCATCAACCTGAGCCTCGGCGTGGAGGGCGCGTGCGGGGACGCGATGGGCGACGCGGTGGCGCAGGCACGTGCGCGGGGTGTAGCGGTGGTCGTGGCGGCCGGGAACGAGGGTGTCGCCGCCGCCAGCATGGCGCCAGGCAATTGCCCAGGCGTCATCAACGTTGCAGCGCTCGACCGGTTTGGCCGGCATGCGTGGTACGCCAACCACGGTGCCGCCGTCACGCTCGCGGCGCCAGGCGGTTCGCTGCGCGGCGTGCGCGCTGACGACATTCTCTCAGCCGTGGACCAGGGCGCGCGGGTGGCATGGCGCAGCGTCTTCGGCTACCTGGCCGGCACGTCGATGGCCGCGCCGCATGTGAGCGGCGTCGTGGCGCTGATGCGCTCGGCGGATCCGACGCTTGGCGTCGATGACATCACGCGCCATCTGGTCGATAGCGCCCGACCCGCACGGTGCCCGAAAGGCTGTGGCGCTGGCCTGCTGGATGCCGGCGCCACCCTGGACGCCGTCATCGCAGAACGATCACCGCTGTTGTAGGAGCGGTATCAGACCGCTTCGAAGCGATTGGCGTCGCGGTTCTTGCGGACCTTCTTCGGATCCCACACGCGGCCGTTCATGGCGATGTAGACGCCATCTTCCAGGGTCTGCACCGCGCCCACGGCGCAGCCGATGTTGAACACCGCATCGGAGCCCTGGAAGCGGGCCGGGTTCAGCGCACCGGTGAGCACGATGACCTTGCCCGGAATGCCTTCGAGCTTTGCCGCGGTCTCGACCATGGTGTCGGTGCCGTGGGTCATCAGCACGTGCCGGTGCGGCTGCGCTTCGATCGTGCTGCGCATGAGGGCGCGATCCTCGTCCGTCACGTGCAGGCTGTCCTTGCGCAGGATGGGGATCACGTCGAAACGGAACGCGACGCCCAGCTGGGTCAGGATGTCGCCGATCTGCGGCGAGCCGATCTGGTAATCCGACTTGTCGTCGAAGTAGACCTTATCGATGGTGCCGCCGGTGGTGACGATGGTGAGATGCTGCATGGACTGGCCTGGAAACGTGGACGAAGCGGACGACCATTCTACCGCCTTGGCGGGCATCACGTGGCGGCCGTGCCCGTCGCAAGGAGGATGTCGTCGTCGTTGGCGGGCAGCGCAAGGCGGTCCAGCCCCTGGGCGATGAACCGGCGGCAGGCCGCGCCCGGGCGGCGGTCGCCATCGGCCTCGCCCCATTGGGCAGAGCGGGCCAGCAGGGCGGCGGCCATGCAGCGCGCCAGCGTGAAGGCGATGCCGCGGGCCGATGCCTCCAGCGAGGCGCGATCGCCGACGACGTCGCCAAGGAGCGCCTCCGTACTGTCCAGCGTCGCCAGGATAGCCGTACGGTCGGCGCTGTCGCGCGGCAGCAGTTCCAGCACGGCAGCGCGGATCGGCTCGACGCCGCTGCTACCCAGCGCACGCAGCATATCGAGCGAGAGCACATTGGTCGTGCCTTCCCATATCGCGTACACCTGCGTATCCCGCAGCAACTGGGGCAGGCCGGTGTCTTCGATGTAGCCGGCGCCACCGAAACATTCGAGCGCCTCGGATACCACGCTGATGGACGCCTTGGCAGTCCACAACTTGGCGAGCGGCGTGAGCAGGCGGAGCAGGGCGGGTTCATTCGCCGCACCCAGGCCGCGCTCCGTGCGTCCAAGGAGTTCGGCTACGTAGAAGGCCAGCGAGAAGGCGCCCTCGAACGTCGCCTGCATGTCGGCGAGGGTGCGCGCATGCAAAGGCTGGTCGATCAGGCGGGCACCGAACGCGCTGCGCCGCGTGGCGTAATCACGGGCGAGCGCCACCGCGCGGGCCATGCTCGCCACCGCGCACACGGCGTTCCACGTGCGTGTCACGTTGAGCATGGGCGCGACCTGGCGCACGCCGTGGTCGAGCCCACCTACCGGCGTGGCGGGCAGGCCATCGAGATGGATTTCCGCCGTCGGCAGCTCGTGCGTGCCGAGCTTCTTCTTCAGGCGGTCGACGGTGATGCCTTGCCACGCACCCTCGGCATCCTTCGTTTCCACATAGAACAAGGCGAGCGCCGAGGTGCCCGTGCCCGCACCTTCCGGGCGCGCCAGGGCCAGTGCGGCTTCGCCCACCACTGCTGAACTGAACCACTTGCGGCCATGCAGGCGCCACTGACCACTGGCATCCTGGCGTGCCACGGTTTCGGTGCGGCCCACATCGGAGCCACCCGGGGTTTCCGTCATCCACTGGCCGGAAAGCCAGAAATCAGAGGCGTTGTTGCTGAGGAAGTGCGGCAGGGCGCGGTCAATCAGCGCCTGGTTGCCGGAGGCCTTCAAGGCCGTAGCGGCTCCGTCGGTCATCGCCAGCGGGCAGCAGTAGAACTCGCTCGCTGGGTGGTACAGGTACACACGTGCGAATTCCTCGACGCGAGACCAGGGTGATTCGCCATGCCCCGATGCCAGCACGGCGTGGCGGGTCGTCATCAGCGGGCCTTCTTCCCACGCGGGCGTAAGCGCGATCCGGTCGACGCGGGCGCCCCAGGCATCCCATTGGGTGAGGACGGGCTCGGTGCGAGGGGTGCGCTGGCGCCGCTCGTACGCGTCGATGGCGTAGTCGCCGAGCGCGTCGAGGTCGGGCGCGCAGGCGGCCAGCCGGTCCACCGGCAGCACGTGCCCTAGCCAGGCATCCAGAACACGATCATCACGGAACGGGTGCGCCAGCCGCGGCGCGTCCTGCAGGAAACCCATCGTGGCACCTCTCCATTGGCAGACCCCGTAAGGGTGCACCGTGCGGCGGCGTACGTCGATACGCTCCGCAACATGCGTGGCCGATCAGCCTACCTGCGTCGGACGCCAGCGCCCAGCGTACCGATCAACAACAAACAAAGCGCGATCTCGATAAACGCCAGCCACCGATCACCCGTGGAACTCCACGCCTCGGACACACCATGGCAGAAGTAGAACAGCGCAAGGATTCCCACCCAGAGCAGGGCACGCGTGATGTTGCGTAAGGCCAGCAGCGGAAGCAGCAGCGGCGGCACGGTCAGCAGCAACGCGACCCACACGGGGATCGAAACGGGTGGATACACCGTGTACCAGAGCAGTTGTACACCGAGCAGTGCCGCCCACGCGGCAAGGCCGGCTTGCTGGAGACGCGTGGCGCCAGCCGTCATGCAGGCGTGCCCAGCCGGCGGGCCACATCGGCCAGGCGCTTGCCCAGCGCGCGGGCCAGTTCACGTTCATCCGCGGTGATGGGGTTATCGCCGCGATGCCCCGCCACATGGCTGGCGCCATACGGCGTACCGCCGGAGACGGTGGTCGAGAGAAGCGGCTCGGTGTACGGGATACCCACGATCAACATGCCATGGTGCAGCAGGGGCAGCGCCATGGACATCAGCGTGGTCTCCTGCCCGCCATGCATCGTGCTGGTCGAGGTGAACATCGCCGCTGGCTTCCCGGCAAGCGCACCCGAGGCCCACTCGGCACCCGTCGTATCGAGGAAGTACTTCAGCGGCGCGGCCATGTTGCCGAAGCGCGTGGGGCTGCCCATGACCAGGCCCACGCATTCGACGAGGTCTTCGCGGGTGACGTAGGGCGCGCCCTCCTCGGGCTCGGGCGGCATCGCCGTTTCGGTGACGGGTGCCACCGGCGGCACCTGGCGCAGGCGGGCGCGCATGCCCGGCACTTCCTCGATACCGCGGGCAACGAGGCGGGCGAGCTGGGCCGTGTGGCCGTAACGGCTGTAGTAGAGTACGAGGATGTCGTGAGACATGGACGGGCGCCTGTTGGAAGACGCTAGTCTCGCAGAACTACGAGGACGTTCCCAATGCTCCGGGACCAACGAAGGATGCCCATGCCGCTGCGCTTCGATCGCGACCGCGCCCTGAGCTTCACCCGCTTCACCTGGCTGCGCTTCGTCGACGACAAGTGCTTCGAGACGGCTGGCGCCCTCTCGTACACCACGCTGGTGTCTCTGGTGCCGCTCACCGTGGCCGTGTTCGCGATCCTCTCCGCGTTCCCCGTGTTCGCCGAATGGCGGGGCAGCCTGGCCAACTACGCGTTCCAGAACTTCGTGCCCGCCACCGGCATGAAGATCCAGGAATACATGCTCGCCTTTGCCGATAAGGCCAGCCAGCTCACCGGTATATCCATCCTGGTGATGCTGTTCAGCGCCGTGTCGATGATGGTGAGCATCGAGGACCGGCTCAACCGGATCTGGCGCGTGCGCAAGCCGCGCGGCTGGGGTTCACGCCTGTTGCTCTATTGGGCCGCGCTCACGCTCGGGCCCATCCTGGTGGTGGGCGGCCTCGTCGCGTCGTCGTATCTCACCGCGTTGCCCATGCTGCACGCCGCGGCCGACCAGATCGCGACGCAAGGTGGTTTGCTCAACCTGCTGCCCTTCGTCATCACGTTCATTACCCTGGTGCTCATGTACACCATGGTGCCGAACCGCCGCGTGTCATGGCGTCACGCGGCGATCGGCGCGCTGCTCGGCGCGGTGCTGTTTGAAATCGCACGCTGGGGCTTCACCGAATTCATCCGCCATGCCCCCACGTACGAAGAGATATACGGAGCGCTCGCCGCCATACCGATCTTCCTGCTGTGGATCTACCTCTCGTGGATCATCGTGATCCTGGGCGCATCCATCGCGGCATCCATCTCCGCCTTCGAATACATGCGCCCGCACGATGTGCTGCCGGAAGGCGCCGAATTCATTGGCCTGCTGGTGGTGTTGCAGCACTTCGTGGACGCCCAGCGCACGGGCGAAAACGTGGATCCCGCCACGGTGAGGCTTAGCGCGCCCTACCTGCCCAGCCATGCCATCGCGTGTTATTTCGAGGACCTGCAGAAGGCCGACATGATCCAGCGCTGTGAATCCGGCGGCTGGATGCTGAGCCGCAGCCTCGACGCCACCGAACTGCTGCGCGTATACCGTTGCACCCATTACCGCCTTCCGCTGCACCCACGCGAGCAGGTGGAACGGCTGGGCATCCGCCTGCCGGCCAGCCTGCTGGTGCTGCTCGACCAGCTCGCCGTGGCGCTGGATGCCACGCTGGGTGCCCGGCTCGATCAGTTGTTCCCTCCTCCTAACGTCCCCAACGAGGATGCCGCATGATTTCCCGCCTTTTCGCCGCCCTGGCGCTTGCCTTCGCCGTGCCCGCCATGGCCTCCACCACCACGCCCGAGCTGAAGGTGAAGACGCTCGATGGCAAGCCGTTCGACCTTGCCGCGCAGCGTGGCAAGTGGGTCATCGTCAATTACTGGGCTACCTGGTGCGTGCCTTGCATCAAGGAAATGCCTGACATCTCGGCCTTCGTGCAGTCGCGCAAGGACGTCGCCGCCATCGGCCTGGCGTTCGAGGATTCCGACGCGAAGGACATCCAGGCGTTCGTGGCCAAGCACCCGGTGGTGTACCCCATCGCCCAGGTCGACGTGATGGCACCGCCGAAAGACTTTGATAGCCCGAAGGGCTTGCCCACCACCTACCTGATCGCACCGGACGGCCACGTGGCCAAGCGCTTCGTCGGCCCGGTCGATGCCGCGAAACTCAATGAGGCTATCGCCAAGGGGAAATAAGATGAACGCCGCGCGATTCATCGTGAGAGGCAAGGTGCAGGGCGTGTTCTTCCGTGCCTCGGCCCGCGAGCAGGCCGTGAAGCTGAAGCTGACGGGGCATGCCCGTAACCTGATCGACGGTAGCGTCGAGGTGGTGGTCTACGGTGACGCCGCGGCGATCGATCAGCTGGAAGTGTGGCTGCACGACGGGCCCGAAACGGCGGACGTGCAGGAGTTGTTCCGCGAGGACATCGGTGCGCACGACGCGCCCTCCGGATTCCTGACGAAATAGCACGGTAGGAGCCCACCCTGTGGGCGACATCTTTCGCGAACACGCTACAGGTCCTGTTGCTCTTTCGCGAACGGCGTCGCCCACAGGGTGGGCTCCTACGGGAATGTCGGCCCGATCGGGAATGTCGACCCGTCAGGAGTGTCGACCCCGTCGGGAATGTCGTCCCCGTCGGGCGTTACGGGCCCGTGGCGTTGGCGGGCTTCGCCTCGAACGTCACCGGCAGCGTGCTGCCGTCCGAGAGCGTAAAGGTCACCACCACCTTGTCGCCCGGGTTCACCGGGTGCTTCGGCTGCATCAGCATCACGTGGTAACCGCCGGGTGCGAACGCGACCTTGCCGTTCGCCGGCAAAGGAACCTTGTCCACCATCTCCATGCGGCCCATGCCGGTCTCGGTGCTGCTCTTGTGGATCATGGCGTCGCCGTAATCGGCGCTTTTCGCACCTGTCACGGCGATGCCCGTGGCCGAGGTGTTTTCGAGCGTGACATAGCCGCCCGCCGGCAGGCTGCCGGGGAGTACGCGGATCCACGCGCCGCTGGCTTTGACGCTCGTGGAGTCCGTGGCGTGCACGGCGCCCGCCGCGAGAAGGGTGGTGAGGGCAACAAAAAGCGTCTTCACGGTTCAGGGCTCCAGCGCGGTGAGCAGGTGCAGGTCGTGGACGATATCGTCCTGCGACGCGGACGGCGTGGCCAGCAAGCGGGCCTTGCCGTTGGCGTCGAACAGGTAGATGGCGGAGCTATGGCTCACTTCGTAGTTGCCATCCGCGCGGTCGGGTTCGCGGGTGAAGGCGGAGCGGTAGCGCTTGGCCAGCGCTTCCACATCGGCCTGTGAACCGACCAGGCCTACGGCACGCTTGTCGAACGCGTTCACGTAGGCATGCATGATGGCCGGCGTATCGCGGGCGGGATCGACGCTGACGAACAGGATGCGCACCTTGTCCGCCGGTGCGCCCAGCCGGTCGAGCACCACGTGCAATTGCGTCAGGGTAAGCGGACACACATCGGGGCAATGCGTGTAGCCGAAATACATGATTGCCACCTTGCCGCGGAAATCCGCGCCGGTCACCGCTTTGCCGTTGTCGTCGGTCAGGCGGAAATCCAGGTCGGGCAGGTGCCCGGTGACATCGTTGAGCCGCCAGTCCGGCTGCGGTTCGCGCTGGCAGGCAGCCAGCGGGAGCAGGGCGGCGAGGGCTAGCAGGGCCAGGAAGGCCCGGCGGCACGGGGACGGCTTCATGCGACACTCCGGGGATCGATCCGCCGAAGCATACGCCACAGGGCTGTATGCACGGCAGGGCCACACCATGGGAACGACCCGCATGCGACAACCTGTCAGTACCTCCACGGCTTTCCTCGTTGGCCTCGCCGGAGCCAGTGCCGTGGCTTTTGGCGCCTTCGGTGCGCATGCTTTCCGCGGCAAGGTTGACGATGCCGCCCTCGCCATCTGGCACACGGGCGTCGAGTACCACTTCTGGCATGCGCTGGCGTTGTTCGCGGGTGTGTTGGGCTTACCGGCGGGCCGTGCACGCCACGTGGCGCTGGCGCTGTTCGGCATTGGCATCGTCGTGTTTTCGGGCAGCCTGTATGCGCTGGCCCTGGGCGCGCCGCGCTGGTTCGGCGCGATCACGCCGATCGGGGGCGTGGCGTTCATCGCCGGCTGGATCGCCGCCGCGATGTCCCTGAGAAAAATCGTGTAGGAGCCCACCCTGTGGGCGACATCTTTCGCCTCATCCCAACAGGCCCTGTTGCGGTGTCGCGAACGGCGTCGCCCACAGGGTGGGCTCCTACGTTGAGGCGAAGATTGTCGCCCACAGGGTGGGTTCCTGCGTTGAGGCGAAAGATGTCGCCCACAGGGTGGGCTCCTGCGTTGAGGCGAAAGATGTCGCCCACAGGGTGGGCTCCTACGGGGTCAGGCTTCGGGGTCTTCCATCGGATCGAGTTTGCCGGGTTTCATGCGGCCGCTGCGGCGTAGGGCATCGCGCAGCACGTATTCGATCTGCGCGTTCACCGAGCGCAGCTCGTCCTCGGACCACTTTTGCATGGCGTCGAGGACGGCCGCGCTGATGCGCAGCGGGTAGGCTTTTTTTTCCGCCGCCACGCGTCAGCTGTACAGCGAGCCAGTGTTCACCACCGGCTGTGTGGAGCGATCGCCGCAGAGCACGACCAGCAGGTTGGAGACCATCGCAGCCTTGCGCTCTTCGTCCAGCTCAACGACGCCCTGGGCGCGCAGCTGTTCCAGCGCCATGGCGACCATGCCCACGGCACCTTCGACGATGCGATTGCGTGCGGCGACGATGGCGCTGGCCTGCTGGCGCTGCAACATGGCCTGGGCGATCTCCTGCGCGTAAGCGAGGTGGCTGATGCGGGCTTCAACCACCTGCACGCCGGCCTTCTGCAAGCGTGCTTCGATTTCGCGGCCGAGGTGGTTGTTCACTTCATCGCCGTGGCTGCGCAGGGAAGGGCGGCCATCATCGTGGGTATCGTAGGCGTAGCTCTGCGCCATCTGGCGCAGCGCCGATTCGCTCTGGATCTGCACGAAGTTCTCGTAGTCGTTGACGCAGAACACGGCCTCGGCGGTATCCACGACCTGCCAGACGACGATCGCGGCGATCTCGATGGGGTTGCCATCGCTATCGTTCACCTTGAGCTTGCTGCTTTCGAAGTTGCGTACGCGCAGGCTCACCGGGCGCCGCGTGTAGAACGGGTTGGTCCAGCGCAGGCCCTCGCGGCGCTCGGTGCCCGCGTACTGGCCGAACAGCTGCATCACCTGGCCCTGGTTGGGCTGGACCTGGAAAAAGCCCTTGGCAAGGAAGGCGAGGGCACCCAGCACGATCGCCCCGCCGAAGGGCATGAGCGGCGCCCCGCGCATGTCGGCACCTTTCAGGATGAAGGCGACGGCGGCGAGGCCGATCAGGAACAGGACAACAAGCGACGGAATGCCGGGCAATGACGCGGCAGGACGTTCGTTCATGGCGATGGGCCCCTGGGGATGTGGGGCGAATGATATCTAAATGATATCAGTTTTTCAATTCGCCCCCGCCGCGCCCTTGCCGCCCGTGCCACCCATCACGCCGCCATCGCCGCTCGCCGCGGGCATATCCATCAGGGAGGAGGCCGGTGTGGCCCGCTCGATCCGGATGCTGCTCAGGACGTTCATCGAGCGGAAGAACCGCCAGGGATCGCCGCTGCCGGTGCCGAGCGCGATGTGCGTGGAGTCATAACGGCGTTCCGCGGAATCGAAGCTCACCCAGCGGTTACCCAGCCAGGCCTGGGTCCAGGCGTGGGGGACAAAGACGCGCATGGCGCCGCCATAACGGTCGGCGTAGACGATGCCCGTGACGACGCGCGTCGGGATGCCGAGCGAACGGGCGAGGGCGGTCAGCAGCACCGCATGTTCGGTGCAGTCCCCGCGCCGGTTCCTGATCGTCTCCAGGGCGGAGGCGTAACCCACGTCGAGGCCTTTTTCATTGATGTAATCGGACAGGTAGGAACGCAAACGGCGCATGCGCTGGATATCGCTGTTGGCGTCGCCGACGATGCGTTTGGCCATGGCGATGACATCGGGCGAATCCGACTGGACCCACGGATTAGGTGCCAGATCTTCCGCCGTGGGGCCGGGCTCGTCGCTATGCGGCACGGCGAAGCCGACATCCACCTGGTAAAGGTTGTCGCCCATCGGATGGACCTGCTGTTCGTCGGTCTCGATGAACGGGTTCGGCAGGTTGCCGCGGACACTGATCAGGTACCGCACGGGCGCGGGGCGCAGGTTGGCCATGGGCCGCGGCGCTTCGACCATGGCCGCGCGCAGCAGATCGACGTCCTGGTCGGGAGCATTCGCGCAGGCCGCATCGCAGGCCGCCATTTCCATGCGGAAGCCGAGCAGGGGCGCGATGCCGCGGCGGACATCGCCGTGGTCGTTGACCCAGACATCCACGTACTGCGAATTCTTCGAGCCGGCCAGGGTTTCGTGCAGGTGGTGCAGGGTCTCCTGGCCCAGGGGGAGATCCACGACCTCGTCGCCGACCACCGTGACGTCCACGGTGGCGACCTGCTGCTTCGCCGGGTCGAAGTTGCGGGTCTGGTAGGTGGTACCCGGGCGGAACCCCTTGCGGACCATGTTGATCCGCTGGCCTTCGACCAGCGCGGCGCCCGTGGGCCAGATCAGCAGGTTCACCCGCGACTCGCCGCCGACGGTGTTGGCGACCTGGAAGGCGCCATCGTCGCGGACCTCGCCCTGGACCAGGTTTTCCTGCGCGGACATGGACGATTTGGCATAGAAGGCGAGGGGATCGCCGCCGGTGGACTCCACCGAGCGCAGTTCGGTGCGCATGGCCAGCGGGGTCTTGATCCGGGTGAGGCGGAAATCGAGCACCTGCGAGGTGGTGACCTTGTCCGGGCCCGCCTCGCGGTCGATTTTCAGTTTGCCCACCTTTCTGCCGTCCAGCATGACGGTCATCCAGGTTTCCGAGGCCAGCGCGCACGCCGGGGCCAGGCACAGCAGTACGGCGAGAACAGCATGTGAGCGTCTCATGGGCGTACTTCCGGATTGTCGGGGACACCTGCATCACACCACGTTCATCGCCCGAGTCAAGTCCCCCATTCGTAGGGGGGCGGGCCCGGTAGAATGGGGCTTTTCCAGACAGGACCCGACCGCCCATGCATACCTTCGGCACCCCCCGTACCCACACCGCCCTGAAGGTGCTCCTGCTCGGCTCTGGCGAGCTGGGCAAAGAGGTGGCGATCGAGCTGCAGCGTTTCGCGGTCGAAGTGGTGGCCGTCGATCGCTACGCGAACGCACCCGCCATGCAGGTCGCCCATCGCAGCCACGTGATCGACATGCTCGACGGCGCCGCGCTACGCGCGCTGATCGAAGAAGAAAAGCCGAACCTGGTGGTGCCCGAGATCGAGGCCATCCACACGCCGACCCTCATTGCGATGGAGCAGGAGGGCCTGAAGGTCATTCCGACCGCGAAGGCCGCGTGGCTTACGATGGATCGCGAAGGCATTCGCCGCCTCGCGGCCGAAGAACTCGGCCTGCCGACCTCGCCTTACCGCTTCTGCGATACGCGCGAAGCCTTCGATGAAGCGATCGCTGCGCTCGGTACGCCGTGCGTCGTCAAGCCGGTGATGAGCTCGTCGGGCAAGGGGCAGAGCGTGGTTCGTACGCCGGCCGATGCCGGCGAGGCGTGGGATTACGCGCAATCCGGTGGCCGTGCCGGCAAGGGCCGGGTCATCGTCGAAGGCTTCATCGATTTCGATTACGAGATCACCCTGCTCACCGTGCGCCACCGCGATGGCGTCTCGTTCTGCGCGCCGATCGGCCACCGCCAGGAAGACGGTGATTACCGCGAATCGTGGCAGCCGCAGCCGATGAGCGACGCGGCACGCCTTTCCGCGGAGAAGCAGGCCGATGCCATTACCGCCGCGCTGGGTGGCTGGGGCGTCTTCGGCGTGGAGTTCTTCGTGCGGGGCGATGAAGTGATCTTCTCCGAAGTCAGCCCGCGCCCGCACGACACCGGCCTGGTGACCCTGATTTCGCAGGATCTTTCCGAGTTCGCGTTGCACGCGCGCGCGATCCTTGGCCTCCCCGTGCCGGAGATCCACCTGTTTGCCCCGGCCGCGTCGTGTGCGGTGCTGGTGGAGGGCGAGGGCCACGCGCCCACGTACCACGGTATCGCGGACGCGCTGGTGGAGACCGGCACGATGTTGCGGATCTTCGGCAAGCCCGAGGTGCGTGGCCGCCGGCGCATGGCGGTGACGCTGGCGCGCGCGGCCACGGTGGACGAAGCGCTGGAAAAAGCGAAGCGGGCCGCCAGCCGCATCCGCGTGGAGCTTTAACGGTCTACAACGTCCGTTCACGCCCGAATGCTAAGCTGGCCCGCTCCTATGGATGATGGCTGGCCATGAGCGGACGCCGCGACCCCCACGAACGTACCGAGCCCACGCTCGGTCGCCTGGATGACCTCGACAAGCCGGCACCGCCGGCTGACGACGGCTTGCCGCATATCGTCATCGACGAACCCCGGCGTGGCGGGGCCGTACCGCCGCCACGTTCGCGTGGGCCACAGCGCCCGCGCAAGCGCGGCTGGCTTATTCCCGTGCTGGTGCTGGCGCTGATCGGCGTCGCCACGGCGCTGTACCTGCAGCAGGATCGCCTGCGCAACCTGGTGCCCAGCACCGAGCTCAACGACACCCTGGCCCAGGCCAACGCAGCCCTCGACGCTGGCAAGCTCGACGGCACGCAGGGCGATAGCGCCCGTGAACTCTTCGAGAAAGCCCGCGACCAGCAACCGGATAGCGACCAGGCGCGTGACGGGTTGCGCCGGGTGGGCCAGGCCGAAGTGAGCCGGGCGGATGCCGCACTTACCGCGGGCCGCCTGGACGAAGCCGAGGCCGCCCTCAATGTCGCCCGCGAGTTACTCGGTGGTGGCAACGATGTGGAGCAGCTCGCGCAGCGTCTGTCGCAGGCGCGCAATCCGCAACAACAGACCGAATCGCTCGTCGACCGGGCCCAGCAGGCATTCGCCGCCGGCAAGCTCGATGGCGATGATGGCGCCGGCCCTCTCTACCGCCGTGTCCTCGATGCCGACCGCAACAACGCGGTCGCGGCGCGTGGGCTCGACAAGGTGGGCGACGGCCTCGCGGCGCAGGCGCGCCAGGCCATCGCCGATAACGATCGTGCGAAGGCAAACGCGATCGTCGACCGTATCGCCATCCTGGTACCGGGCTACGGTGACTTGCCGTCCCTGCGAGCCGCGCTCGCCGAGAACCGCAAGCAGGATGACCAGGCGGTCGCCACGCTCGTCCAGCAGGGCAATGACGCCATGCGTGCTGGCCGCTTCACGGGCGACGGCGACGACAACGCGCTGGCGCGTTTCCGCGCCGCGCTCGCCGCCGATCCGGATAATGCCGATGCAAAGGCTGGCCTGGGCCAGGTCGCGCAGGCGCTCATCGTGCAGGCCAACGCCGCTATCGATAGCGAAGACGATGACCAGGCCAACCGCTTGCTCGACCAGGCCGCCAAGCTCGCGCCGAAATCGGCCGAACTCGCCGCCGCCCGTGCCCGTATCGCCGGTGGCGGCAGCAAGGGCGCAGCGACGGCAGGACGCAACGCGCCGTTGCCCGTCGCAGGCGATGACACGCCGGCCCAGGCGTCGATGGCGGTCAGCCCCGAGCAGAAAACCCGTGTGACCGCGCTCGTGCGCCGCGCCCAGCAGGCGGCGGCCCAGGGCAACATCATGGATCCGCCGGGTGAGAGCGCGTACGACCTCTACCGCAACGCGCTATCCATCGACGGTAACGACCCCACCGCACGCGCAGGCCTCCAGGGCTTGCCTGGCCAGGTCGAGACGCTCATGCAGCAGGCCGTCGCCAATGGCAACGTCCGGCGCGCGGAAGACCTCTACGCCACGCTTTCCGATTTGGCGCCTGGTGATGCCGCGCAGGGCGATTTGCGCCACAAGCTGGGCAGCGCGTGGATCGACAATGCCGTGCAACGTGCCGCCCAGGGCGATCGCCAGGGTGCTTTCCAGTCGCTTGACCGCGCGCGCCGTTACGCGCCCGACGATCCGCGGCTGCAGAGTACGTATGAGCGGATCGCGACGGGGCACTGACGACGCATGACGGTCCTGGTCATCGGCGCCAGCAGCCAGGTCGGGCATTTCCTGCTCCCGCGCCTCGATGCCGCCGGCTGCGAATGGATCGGATTGAGCCGGCGGCCTCCCGCCGGCGATCCCCACTGGCTATGCGGCCAGTTACCCGCCGGAATGCCGCGTGTGCCCGCAGTCAGTGCCATCCTTTCCTCCGGTCCGCTGGATCAGTTCGCGACGTGGCTTACGAATACCCGGCTCGAAGGGACGCCGCATATCATCGCGACCTCATCGATGAGCGCGGAATCCAAGCGCGAATCCGACGTGCCGCATGAGCGCGAACTATCGCAGCGCCTGCGTGATGCCGAGACCCGGCTCATCGCGACCTGCGCCTCGCGCGGCATGCCGTGGACGCTGTTCCGTCCCACCCTGGTCTACGGTGCCGGGATGGATCACAGTCTGACGCCGATCGTCCGGCAGGCGGCCCGGCGCCATGTGTTTCCCTTGCCGGCCGGGCGCGGCGCGCGGCAACCGGTGCATGCCGATGACGTGGCCGCCGCGTTCGTGGCGGCGCTCGGGACCGCGCGCGGCCGGGGCAAGACGTTCTCCATCGGCGGTGGCGAGCGTCTCACGGTGGCGGAGATGTTCCGCCGGGTCCGCCGCAGCGTAGGTGTGGCGACATTGCCTGCCCCCGTACCGCGGTTCGTACTCCAGCTGGCCGCGCAGTTTCGACCGGCGCTCCGCGGGTCGCTCGACCGGTTCGATAGCGACCTGATCGCCGACAATGCCGACCTGGAGTCGGTTCTCGACATCCATCCCCGGCCGTTCCACCCGGACCCTTCCACATGGCGCGGTGGGCACTAGCCATCCCGTTGCCCGTTTTCGTTCAGATGTCCGCCGGGATCATGCCCCTATCATCCGGTGACATCCCCTTATCCAGGATCCCCCCGCGTTGGCATTCCTGCATCGTCTAGGTTCCCTACTGCGCGCCAGCTGGCCGTGGCTGCGCATCCCGTTCTGGCTCGTCATGGGCCTGCTGTTCGGGTTCCTGCTGCCGTACACGCTTATCCTCAACGCGCGCCTGCAGGATCGTTTCAACGATCTGGTCTTCGCCGTGCCCACGCGCGTCTACGCACGCCCGTTGCTTCTGGAACCGGGCCGGGCCATGAGCCCCGCCGCGCTGGAACTCGAACTGACCTTCGCGGGCTATACCGCGGATGGCGCCGGCAAGGTCCAGGGCAGCTATTCGAAGAATGGCACGCGTTTCATCATCAACTCGCGCGGCTATGCAGGCCCGGATGGCGGTGAGCTTGCGCATCGCCTGCGCGTCTCGCTCGCCAACGGGCAGGTGGCCTCGGTGGTGGACGATGCGAGCGGCAAGCCGATCAAGGCGATCCACCTGGACCCCGCGCGCATCGCGACCTTCTACGGCGCGGAGCAGGAAGAGCGCCGCATCGTGCGCCTCGAGAACGTTCCGCCGCTACTCGTGCAAGGTTTGCAGGCCGTCGAGGACCGCGATTTCAACCACCATATCGGCCTCGACTTCTCCGCGATCGCACGCGCCATGTTCGCGAACCTGCGCGCGGGCCATACCGTGCAGGGTGGCTCCACGCTCACCCAGCAGCTGGTGCGCAACCTGTTCCTCGACCGCAGCCAGAACTACCTGCGCAAGGTCAACGAGGCCTTGCTCTCGCTGCTGATGGAGGCGCATTACTCGAAGCACCGGATCCTGGAGGCGTACGTCAACGAGGTATTCCTCGGCCAGCAGGGCAACCAGGCCGTGCATGGTTTTGCCGCTGGCGCCGAGTTCTTCTTCGGCCGACGCATGGAAGAGCTGCGCCCGCAGGAGATCGCGTTGCTGATCGGCCTGGTGAAGGGCCCGAGCTACTACGACCCGCGGCGCTACCCCGATCGCGCGTTGCAGCGTCGTAACCTGGTGCTGCAGCAGTTCAACCAGACCGGGTTGCTCGATGACGCTGCGACGAAGGCGGTCCAGGCCACGCCGCTGGGTATCGCGGATAACGCGCAGTTGCCGCACAACCGCTTCCCCGCCTTCATGCAGCTCGTGCGCTCGCAGGTCCAGGCTGATTTCGATGAGGATGCCCTGCGCAACGGCAGCCTCAGCATCTTCACGACGCTGGACCCGGCCGCGCAGCTCTACACGGAGCAGGCGATCCTTACGACGACCAAGGCGCTGGGCAAGCGCGGCGCCGCATCGCAGGCCGCGGCCGTGGTCACCGATACCACCGATGGCAGCGTACTCGCCGTGGTGGGTTCACGGGAGCCGGGCGAGCAGGGTTTCAACCGTGCACTCGATGCGCGGCGTTCCATCGGCTCGCTGGTGAAGCCGTTCGTATACCTCGTAGCGCTTTCGCAGCCGTCGAAGTGGTCGCTGGCCTCGACGCTGCAGGATGAGCCGATCAACATGCGCCAGCCGGATGGCAGCATGTGGACGCCGCAGAACGACGACCACGAAATCCATGGCCAGGTGCCGATGCTCGACGCGCTGGTGCATTCGTGGAACCTCGCCACGGTGAACCTTGGCTTGCAGGTGGGCCTGCCGCGGATCAAGGGTTTCCTTGAATCGTTTGGCCTGCAGGATGTGAACCCGAGCCCGTCGTTGCTGCTGGGCGCGGTCGATCTCTCGCCGTTGCAGGTGGCCCAGATGTACGAATACATCGCCGCCGATGGCCATGCGTTGCCGCTCGTCTCCGTGCGTGGCGTCATGGATAACAAGGGGCAGGCGATCAAGCGCTACGACGTGAAGCCGGGCGAGGGCGAGTACCAGGCGCCGACGCGTCTGATCCGCTGGGCCATGCAGCAGGTGGTGAACAGCGGCACGGCCGCGGCTATCGGTAATTCCAGCCTGGGCTCACTGCATGCGGCCGGCAAGACCGGTACCAGCGATAGCCAGCGCGATAGCTGGTTCGCCGGCTTCACGGGCGAACACCTCGCCGTGGTCTGGATGGGTCGTGACGACAACAAGCCCACCGGCCTCTATGGTGCGACCGGCAGCATGCGCGTCTGGCAGGAACTGTTCCGCAAGCTGCCTACGCAACCGCTGGCGGCACAGCCGGGAGAGGGCCTCGACATGACCTGGGTGAACACCCAGACCGGCAAGCGCACGGAGCCGACCTGCGAAGGCGCGCGGCAGTTCCCGTTCATCGACGGCTACGTGCCGGAAGAAGAGCAGGGCTGTTTCTGGCAGCAATTCAAGGGTATGTTCGGCGGCGGCGACAACAGCCAGCCTCCGGCCCAGCCGCCCGTCCCCAGTAATCCTACGGATTGACCATGCTTCGTCTTCGTTATTGCGCCCTTACCGCCGCCGCCCTTGTCGCTGCCTGCAGCCAGCCCGCCCCGCCGCAGGCCACGCGTCCCTCCGCCCCCACCTACGACATCGTGGCGCAGATCCGCGCCGCGGGTGAGCGTGAGAAGTCTGCGATCGAAGTGGCGCCGTTACGCGACCCGGGCGTGAAGGGCCTGGAGCAGGCCGCCCAGGCCGACGAACGCGCAGGCAAGTACGATGACGCCGATGCGAAGCTGGTTTCGGCGTTGAAGCTGGCGCCGGAAGCGCCGGAGCTCATCCAGGACCGCGCGGAGATCGCCGTGCGCAAGCAGGATTACGCCGCAGCCGAGAAGCTGGCGAAGCAGTCGTTCGAGATGGGCCCGAAGTCGGGCAGCCTCTGCGCCCGCAACCAGCAGACCGTCTATGAAATGCGCATGCAGGCGGGTGACCAGCCGGGCGCCATGGCGGCGCGCACTGAACTCGGCAAGTGCCACATCGCGGGCCCGAACCGCTTCTAAGCGACCCGGTTTTGCGGGAGCGCGCGAGCGCGCTCCCGCAACAGCGTGATTACCCGCCGCGGATCTTGCGGCCGTGCGCATGCACGGTATCGACCAGCACCTTCACGTTCGCCGGATCGACTTCCGGCGTGATGCCGTGGCCCAGGTTGAAGATATGACCGGGGTGGTCACCGAAGGCATCGAGCACCGCGCGCGCTTCGCGTGCCACGATCTCCGGTGATGCACGAAGCACCGCCGGATCGAGGTTGCCCTGCAGGGCCACCTGGTCGCCGACGCGCTTGCGCGCTTCGCCGATATCGATGGTCCAGTCGACGCCAAGGCCATCGCAGCCCGTATCGGCGAGCCGTTCGAGCTGGCCGTTCGCACCCTTCGAAAACAGGATGACCGGGATACCGCCGCAGGCCGGGTCGGCCTTCAGCGCATCGACCACCTGCGCCATGTAGTGCAGGGAGAACTCGCGGAACGGAGCCGGGCCGAGCAGGCCACCCCAGGTATCGAACACCATTAGCGCCTGCGCACCGGCGCGGGCCTGGGCGATGAGGTAGGCGGCGACCGAGCGCGCTACGGTGTCGAGCAGCTTGTGGGCGAGCGCAGGCTCGTTCCACGCCAGCGCCTTCACCCGTGCGAAATCGCGCGAGCCTTCGCCTTCGACCATGTAGCAGGCCAGCGTCCACGGGCTGCCGGAGAAGCCGATGAGCGGCACGCGCCCGTGGAGTTCCTGGCGGATAAGGCGCACCGCATCCATCACATAACGCAGTTCGCCATCCATGTCCGGCACGGCCAGCGCATGGATCGCTGCGGCGTCGCGCAGAGGGCGTGCAAAGCGGGGGCCTTCGCCAGCTTCGAACGACAGGCCCAGGCCCATCGCGTCGGGGATGGTAAGGATGTCGGAGAAGAGGATGGCGGCATCCAGCTCAAACCGTTCGAGCGGCTGCAAGGTGACTTCGCAGGCGTATTCCGGGTTGGTGGCCAGGCCCATGAAGCTACCGGCACGGCCGCGGGTCTCGCGGTACTCCGGCAGGTAGCGGCCGGCCTGGCGCATGACCCAGATGGGCGTGGTGTCGGTGTGCTGGCGGCGCAGGGCGCGCAGGAAGCGGTCGTTGCGGAGCTCTTCAGCGGCCATGCGCTGACTCCTGTCCCTGGCTGAACATGACTTTGAAACCTTTTTTGATCTGGGCGTCGCGCGCTTTTTCAAACGCGGCCAGGGCGGCATCGCGTTCCAGGTAGACATCGCGCTTCAGCGAGGCCTTGCCACCCTGCGTACCGCTCTCGCGGTAAAGGGTCCAGCCGCCGAGCAGATCCTGCTCCAGCGTGATCTGGACGTAGCGGGGTGCTTCGCCGCCCGCCGCGGGCATGGTTTGCATGTAGATCCGCATCGCACCAACCTGGGAAAAACGCCTGAACCCGTCATTCTAAGCGATTCCCCGGCTGTCCACGCGGTCAGCCGGCTGCGAGGGTGCCGAGGACGTCTTCGTCGGCGACGCCCGGAACGATCTCGGCCCGGCCGACGCCACGCCACAGGATCAGGCGAAGCGTGCCGGCCGTGTTCTTCTTGTCCAGGCGCATCAGGTCGAGGATGCGGCTGGCCTCGTGGGCCCGCGACGGCTCCGTCGGCAACCCCAACCGGGTAAGCAGCGCGAGCAGGCGATCGGTGTCCGCATCGCTCGCCATGCCCAGCCGTGCCGAGAGCCTCGCCGCCAGCACCATGCCGATGGCCACGCCCTCACCGTGCAGGATCTCGCTGTAGTTCCCCGCGGTTTCCAGCGCATGGCCAAAGGTGTGCCCGAGGTTGAGCAGCGCACGCTCGCCTTGCTCGGTTTCATCGCGTGCCACCACGCCGGCCTTGTAGCGGCATTTGCGGGCGATCGCTTCGATGAGCACAGCGGGCTCGCGCGCGGCCAGCGCATCGGCGTTGGCCTCCAGCCAGGCGAAGAACGGTTCGTCGCCGATCGCTGCGCCTTTCACGATCTCCGCCACGCCCGCCAGGTATTCGCGCTGCGGCAGCGTGCGCAGTACATCGATATCCGCCACGACGGCGCGCGGCTGGTGGAACGCGCCGACGAGGTTCTTGCCCGCCGGCAGGTTCACGCCCGTCTTGCCGCCCACCGACGAATCCACCATCGAGAGCAGGGTGGTCGGCACCTGGATGAAATCGATGCCGCGCATCCAGCAGGCGGCGGCGAACCCGGCGAGGTCACCGACCACGCCACCGCCGAGCGCGATGACGCAGGCATCGCGCGTCGCGCCGAGCGCGGCAAGGGCATCGAGCACCTTCCCCACGTTGGCGAAGGTCTTGTGGGTCTCGCCGTCGTCGAGCAGCCAGGTGGCGTGCTTCAGCCCTTCGAGGCCTTTCTCCAGTGCCTTGAGGTAGAGCGGTGCGACGGTCGTGTTGCTCACCACGAGGACATGCCGGCCACGGATACGTGCGCGCCAGCGCGCGCTATCGCTTAACAGCCCGGGGCCAATCCATACCGGGTATTCGCGGCCGGCCAGTTCGACATCCACGGTTTGCATCAGGCACGCCTCCAGTGGCGATCGAGCAGGGTCAGCGCGCGGGGCACCGCATCGTCCACGCTTTCGTGGCGGCCGCGGAAGATGAGATCGGCCACTTCCTCGTACACGTGGTTGCGCGTATCGGCGAGGGTTTCGAGGCGGCCGCGGCGATCGCCACCGGCGATCATGGGCCGCGCCGTATCGTGCTGAAGGCGGTCGAGCTGTTCGTCCACTTCCACCGAGAGCATCAGCACGGTGCCGCGCGTCATCAGGGTTTCGCGGTTCACCCCGGCCATCACCGCACCGGCACCGGTGGCGAGCACGATGCCCTGGCGGAGGCTAAACTCATCGAGGTGCGCGGTCTCCCGCGCGCGAAAGGTAGCCTCGCCCTGCGTTTCGAACATGTGCGCGATCGTGACGCCGTAGCGTTTTTCGATCTCGACATCCAGGTCGACGAAGGGCAGGCCGTAATGCGCCGCAAGGCGCTGGCCGATCGTGGTCTTGCCGGCACCCGTGGGGCCGACCAGGAACAGGTTGGGCGAAGGATTCATCGCTCCCATGCTAGCAACAAGCCACACACCCATGCATGCCACGGTGCTCATTGCCGGCGCCGGCGATGTCGGCATGCGCGCCGCGCGGCGTTTCGCCGCGCTCGGCCATCCCGTGCTGGCCCTGCGCCGGCGGCCGCCGGGCGAGGCTCCCGAGGGCGTCGCGTGGCGGCAGGGCGACCTGACCGACCCGGCCAGCCTGCGCGGGTTACCTCGGGTGGATACAGTCATTTACGCGCCGACGCCGGGTGCGCGCGATGAAGATGCCTATCGTGCGGTCTTCGTCGATGGGCTACGGCACCTGCTCGACGCGCTGCCCGCCGCGCCCCGCCGTACCGTGTTCGCGTCATCCTCGGCCGTGCATGGCGAACACGGCGGTGCCTGGGTGGATGAAGAGACGCCGCCCGATCCTCCGGGATTCAACGGGCGGATCCTGCTGGAGGCCGAGCGATGGCTGGCCGGTGCGGTTGAGGGCGGGGTGGCCGTGCGGCTCGCCGGTCTCTACGGGCCCGGCCGCACGCAGTTGCTTGAGCGCCTGCGCGAGGGCAAGGCGGTCGCGCCGCGGGGCAAGGGCGTGTTCGCCAACCGTATCCATGTGGACGACGCTGCTGCGGTGTTGGTTCACGTCGCGCGGCTCGACGACCCCGCCGCGGTGTACCTCGGCGTCGACGACACGCCGCTGGAAATCGACGTGCTCTACGACCATCTGGCGGCGCTCGTCGGCGGCCCGCGGCCCGCGGATGGCCCGGCCCCCGCAGGCGTCGGCAACAAGCGCCTCAGCAACGCCCGGCTACGCGCCAGCGGCTTCCGCTGCGCGTGGCCCGATGCACGCGACGGCTACGCCGCCCTGATCACCTGACGCCACCGGGCGGCTACGCCGCCCTGATCGCCTGGCGCCACGGGGCGGCTACGCCGCCCGGGTCGTCTGGCGCTGTTGTAGGAGCCCACCCTGTGGGCGACATCTTTCGCGAAAACGCCACAGGTCCTGTTGCTCATTCGCGAACGGCGTCGCCCACAGGGTGGGCTCCTACAGCGGCCGGGTGGGGGTGCGGTGGGGGTCCAGGCGGATGCGCAGGTCGGCGCGGGCGGGGAGGGTGACCAGGGCGTGGCGGCTCAGGCGCTCGTAGTGCTGGAGGAAACGCGTGAGCGTCGCGGGATCCATGGCGCGTGGTTCGCCGCGCGCACGTAGCGGCTGTTCGGCTTCATCGCGCCAACGTGCCACGACGTCCCAGGAGGGCGCTTCGAGCACCACCAGGGCATCGAGCGTCCGCCACAGTGGCAGGTAAGCCTGTAGCTGCGTGTTCACCCAGCGTCGCCACGTGCCATCCGCATCCTCGTTGCGTTCGAGCGCATTGACCGGGGCTTCCAGTGCCGCGTCGTCCTGCGGCTCCAGGCCCAGGCACCATCCCTCCAGGATCACGAGCCGCGGCACCTCGGCCTCGGTGGGCCAGAGGGCCTCGGGGTAACGGTCATCGTTGCCCTTGTCGAAACGCGGCACGGGCACGGGGCGCTCGGGCGACGCCTTCGCCAGCGCGTCGAGCGTCGAAACCAGCAGGGCGAGGTCGTGCGTGCCCGGCACACCGCGCGTCGCCAGGAGGGGATGAATCTTGCGCGCAAGGGCCTGGCGCTCGTCATGCGACAGGTAGGCATCATCGAGCGAGAGCGTGACAGCCCCCCAGCCGCGTGCGCGGGCCGCCTGGATCAGCCCCGCGCCCAGCGTGCTCTTACCGCTGCCCTGGAGGGCGGAAATGCCCAGGATAAACGGCCCCGTGGCACGCTCGATCGCTGCGGCGAAACGCCCGAGGACCGCCCCGGCCAGCGTGCTAGCATCGTTGGATTCCATGGTGCACGAGCATACCCCACCCTCATGCTTACCCAAGACATCCTCGCTACCTTCCGCGGCCTGCTCGATGAGGCGAAAGCCAGCGGCGACCGTGAGCCCACGGCCATGAACCTCGCCACGGCGGACGGCACCGGACGCGTGCATTCGCGCATCGTCCTGCTGAAGGCCATCGACGAACATGGCCTGCAGTTTTTCACGAACTACGAAAGCGATAAGGCCACGCAGATCGCCGCGCACGACCAGGTGGCGTTGTGTTTCCACTGGAAGGGTATCCGCGACGGTATCCAGGTGCGCTTCGAAGGCCGTGCCACGAAGACCTCGGCGGAAATCTCGGACGCGTATTTCGCAAGCCGTCCCCGTGGCAGCCAGATCGGCGCATGGGCCTCGAAGCAGAGCCAGGAACTGCCCAATCGGCAGACCTTCGAAGATCGCGTCGCCCATTTCGAAAAGGAGTTCGAGGGCCGTGACGTACCGCGTCCGGCGCACTGGGGTGGTTACGTCGTCTCGCCCGATCGCATCGAATTCTGGTACGGCGCCACGTTCCGCCTGCACGAACGCATCGTGCACAGCGACCACGGTACAAGCTGGACCACCCGCCTGCTTTATCCCTGAGGTCGCCATGAGCCGTGCCCAGCCCGTGCAGCACATCGCGCAGTCCACCTTCACCGTGCACACGCGCGGACGTTCGCTGAGCGAGGTGACGTCGCGCATCGCCGACGCGGTGGCGGTGAGTGGTGTGGAAACCGGGCTGGTTAACGTGTTCGTGCAGCACACCAGTGCATCGTTGCTGATCGGCGAGAACGCCGACCCCACCGTGGTGGCTGACCTGGAACGCTTTTTCGCGCGCCTGGTCCCTGATGGCGACCCGCTGTTCCGGCATCAGGATGAAGGCCCGGACGACATGCCGGCGCATGTGCGCTCCGTGCTGACTGGGGTGTCGCTTTCGATTCCCGTGCACGGCGGCAAGCCGTTGCTCGGTACGTGGCAGGGCGTGTTTCTCTACGAACACCGGCACGAAGCGCACCAGCGCAAGATCACCGTGACGGTGACGGGCCACTAAGCAAAAGAAGCCCGCCCGCCGTGGAGGCCACCGGGGGTGGTGGTGGGCCATTCATGTCCGTAGCGCGGCGGGCGGGGTAAACGCTCGCAAACATCATGGCGCGCCGCCAGGGCCGCCGCATCAGTACATCTACGGGATTAAAACAACAAACCCAGGTCTTCCGCGCGGCGCACGAGTTCAAGCGTGCTGTGCACGTCCAGGATTTGCATGATCGTGTATTTGTGCGCCTCTACCGTGCGTACGGAAAGGCCCAGCCGTTCGGCGATCTGCCGCGAGCGCAGGCCGGCGCCAACCAGGCGCAGCACTTCCAGCTGCTTCGGCGTGAGTTCCTGCATGCCCAGCGTATCCGCGTACAGGTAGCGCGTACCGAGCGAGGGCGTCACGTATGTGGATCCGGCAAACACGTGGCGTAGTGCCGTCAGCAACTCCTCGCCCGCCGACTCTTTCAGGACGTAGCCGTTCGCGCCCGCGCGCATCGCCGTTGCTGCCAGAGCCGGTTCGGCATGCATGGTGAGGAAGACGAACGGCGTGCGGTTGCCTTCGCCGCGCAGCGTCTTAAGCACATCGAGACCGCTCCCTCCCGGCATGTTCACGTCGGACAGGATCAGGTCGGGGCGTTCGTTGTGCACCAGGTCGAGCAACCCCGGGCCGTCCTGCGATATGCCGATCAGTTCGCAGGTGCCGGCGAGCAGGCGCTCGATGCCTTCGGCGACCATGCGGTGGTCGTCGGCATATACGACACGGGGCAGCGGTTCGGTCGTCATGGCGGATCCAGCGGTATATGCATCCAGAGGTCCACGCCCTTGCCGGGTGCGCTTCTCAGCTCAAACCGGCCGCCCAGCAGCTTGGCGCGTTCGTTCATGCTGATCAAGCCGAGCCCCGGCCGTGCGTGTTCGTCTTCGGCCGGATCGAAGCCGCGTCCGTTGTCGAAGATCCACAACGATGCGCCCTCCACATCGATCGATGCCTTGATGGTGAGGCGGGTCGCGGCGGCGTGGCGGAGCGCGTTGGCGATCGCTTCCTGGGTGACGCGGTAGAAGCAAAGGGCGATGTCGTGGGAAAGGCGATCCAGGCCGCGATCGGCGATGAGGACGATCTCCGGCCCGTTGACGCGATGGGGAATGTGGCAGAGCGCCTCCAGCGCATCGCGCAGGCCAGCATGCTCCAGCACGCTGGGGTGCAACTGCCGGGAGAGCTGGCGCACGTCTTCGGAAATGGAGACCAGCAGCTCGCGCAGGTGATTTACCTCGCCATGCAGTGCGGGCACGACCTGACGGCGCAATGCGGAAAGCCCGATCGACGAGGCAGCCAGGCGCTGGTTGATGTCGTCGTGCAGGTCGCGCGCCAGCCGTGCGCGTTCCTGTTCCTGTGTCGCGATGAGCCGGCCCGCCAACTCACGCAGGTCTTCATGCGCGCGGCCAAGCGCACGCCGGCTCGAGTAACGCTGCTCTACCACCACCGACAGGATCAGCGCGCAGAGCGCAGCCAAGAGGCTCCACAACTGCACGGCAAGCGTGCTGTTGGGCGGTGTGTCGGCGATATAGGGGCCGTAGCCATGCACGCTCATGTGCGCGGCCAGCAGGGCGATCAGGAAGATGGTGACCGAGCTACCCGACATCTGCGTGCGCACGATGGCGAAGATGACGACCGGCGCAGGCGCAAGGCACATCACCGGGACCAGGCCCGGCCGGTCGCCCAGCGTGTACCAGAGCACGCCGAGAGCGCAGAGGCCCAGAATCATAAGGACGACGAACAGCACGGTGAGCGTGCCCGGCTGGCGCACGGCGGCGTCGGGATTGCGCAAGCTGAACCAGACCGGGAGATACAGCACGTAACCAAGCGAGTGGGCCATCGCGATGTTCGGCCAGTCGCTGAGGATGCTGCCGCGAAAGGTCGTGAAACGCGCGGCGTACTCCACCAGCATCGCGGAAAGCGCGGGCAGTGCAGCCACGGCGACGATCACCAGCGCGGCCAGGCGGGTGAAATCATCGAGTTTGAGCAGCGCGTAGGGCATCTGCCGAAGGAGCCAGGCGGCCAGCGGTACGAGTAGCAGGGCGGCGGCCAGGACCAGCGCGGTATCGCCGGCGGGCAGTCCGAACGCCATGCCGGTCGCAAACAGGCCCAGGTACGCCGCGCCGGAAAGGGCTGCCCAGCGGTCCAGGTCGTTCGTGAGCAGGGCGCCCAGCAGGACGGCACCGGGGAACCAGAAGATATGTGTGCCGTATTGGTGGTTCCACACGGCGGCCGAGAGTATCTGGGCCATGCTGACGCCCGCGAAGACGCCACCGCACCACACGGTAAGGCTCCGTGACGAGAACGCCGGGTTGTCCGCCACGGTTCCTCCCGCGTCGCCATGCATGCCTCTGGGGCGGCCTGCGGTGAAGCCGGGGAAGTCCCCTCGACGTCCCGCGACGACTATACGGTGCGGCGCCCATGCAAAATGGCCGATAAGCGTGACGCATATCACATTTTCACAAATGTGAAGGTCTTAATTGCCGTTTATGCGTCGCGTTGGCGCGATCCTTGGATGATTCTGGTGAGTTAACCGCCCGACCGTGGCGCACGGCCGGGCGGCATGAAAACGTTTACCACTGATTGTCGTCGAACGAGCCGCCATCGTCCGAGGATGAGCCGTTATCCCACGAAGTGTCATCGTTGCCCATGTCGATGGGGTCGCTGCGCAGGTCGTTGTAGGCGTCCGCCGAGGGATCGTTCTGCACCGTACCGCCGTTTCCGCCAAACAGGCCGCTCTCGCGGTTGCTGTCGTTCCCGCCATGCGAGCGCAGGGCTTCGTCGAGCAGCATGCCAGCCGCAAGGCCGCCCACGCCTGCGGCGATCGTGGAGCCCACGCCCGAGGACGGCGGAGGCGCATAGCCGGGGTAGCCACCCGGGGCACCACCGTAAGGACCGCCCGGGGCCGGCGGCGGGACCGGGCCGTAGCCCGGGAACGAGGCGTCCGGTGCACGGCGGCGGCGCGACCACAGGAAGGCGATCACCGCGATGACGAGGCCGACCACGACCAGGCTACCGAAGCCAAAGCCACCGCCTTCACGCCCGCCGGCGGGGCGGGTATCGGCGTAGCGCACCGGGCTCGCGGCCGGGCTGCGGTTGGCCGACACGGGCGCGAGTGCTTCGTTGAGCTTCTGCTGGAATGCCTGGAATTTTGCCGGGTCGGTGAAGTGCGTGGCTGGATCGAGCGATGCGGCCTTGTTTGCTTCGGTCTTTGCCTCACCGATGTTGCCTTCGTGCGCAAGCACTTCCGCGAGCACGTAGTGGGCCTTGGCGCTCTGCGGATGGTCCGTGATGGCCTCGCGGAGCGCGGCCTCAGCGCCCGGGTAATCGCCGCGCGCGATCAGCGCCTGCACATCCTTCGGCGAATCGGCGGCGCTGGCGGCCGCGGTGGCGACCAGCAGGATCAGGGAAAGCAGCAGCTTCTGCATGGGTGTTCAGGCTCCAGGTTCATGGGCGGGCAGCATCAACTGCCGTCGCTGCAAACTCTGGGGCGCGCGCGCTGGCGCTTCAAGGGACATCTGTCACCTCAGCGCAGCAGGAACTTGCGAGTTAACCTGCGATTTAGGCGTGGCGCGCAGCCCAACCGTGGATGATGCGGGTGAGTTCTCCGAGACCATCGGTGAGCGCCGCCGGGCCGGGTTGCAGGATGAGCGGTGATTTCACTTCGTGCAGCTCGCCATCACGCACCGCGGGTACGTTCTCCCAGCCCGCGCGTGCGGCGACGAG
Organism: Luteibacter aegosomaticola; assembly: GCF_023078475.1. Taxonomy (NCBI): domain Bacteria; kingdom Pseudomonadati; phylum Pseudomonadota; class Gammaproteobacteria; order Lysobacterales; family Rhodanobacteraceae; genus Luteibacter; species Luteibacter aegosomaticola. Next base: position 1,458,861 of record NZ_CP095741.1, read on the forward strand.
TTCGGGGCGGAAGCGCTTACCGCACCACGATCCGATGATGATGTCCGGCGCCGTGGCGATCACCTCGGCGGCATCCGCGATGATGCGGTTCTTCGCCAGCGATTCACCGGCACGATGCGGCAGCGCTTCGTTGCCGCCCGCGATGCCGATCAGTTCGGATACCCAGCGGATCCCGGAGATCAGCGGTTCATCCCATTCTTCGAAATAGACAGTCGGTCGGCGGGTGAGCTTTGCCGATGCGTCGCGCACCTCGTCGAGACCTCGCGCCAGCTCGTCGGCCAACGCGTTCGCTTTCGCAGGCACGCCCACCAGCGCGCCGAGACGGCGGATGTAATCGAGGATCTGCTCCACGCTGCGGTGGTTCGAAATCCACACTTCCACACCAGCCTTGATGAGCGCCTGCGCGATATCGGCCTGGATATCCGAGAAGCCAATGGCGATGTCGGGTTTCAACGCAAGGATGCGGTCGACCTTGGCGCTGGTGAACGCGCTGACCTTCGGTTTCTCCTTGCGCGCCGCAGGCGGGCGCACGGTGAAGCCGCTGATGCCGACGATGCGATCCTGCTCGCCCAGCAGGTACAGGGTTTCCGTGGGCTCTTCGGTAAGGCAGACGATGCGTTGCGGACCCATGGATATCCAGGCGGGCGGGGGGAGCCCCCGATTGTCGCCGCTCAGGGCATTTCGATCCAACGCCCATGCCGGCGTACTTCCAGCGGATGGAAACGGCGCTTGTAATCCATCTTGGGGTGCCCGGCGATCCAGAAACCCAGGTACACGTAGGGAATGCCGCGGCGGCGGGCAAGCTCTACCTGCTGCAGGATGCCCCAGGTGCCCAGTCCGCGGGCCATCTCATCCGGGTCGTAGAACGTGTACACAGCGGAGGCGCCCGCAAGCGCCATATCGGTGACGGCGACGCCTAGCAGGCGTTCGCCCTGGCGGAACTCCAGGAACAGCGTGGGGCTCCACGGGGCGGCGAGAAAACGCTGGAAATCGTCGGCGTCCGCGGCATCCATGCCACCACCGCTGTGCCGCGCGCGCAGGTAGCGCTCGTACAGGGCGTGGCGCTCGTGGGTGAAGCCTGGTGTGGCTTCGACCACGTGGAGGTCGGCGTTGCGGGCCAGGCAGCGGCGCTGGCTGCGATCCGGTACGAAGCGCTCAGCATCGATCCGGCAGGGCACGCAAGCCTGGCAGGCGGCGCACTGGGGCAGGTAGAGATGGCCACCCGCGCGGCGGAAACCCTTGGCCAGCGCGGGGCCGTAAAGCTTGTCGAGGTTGGGCGCGCCCGGATCGACCACGAGGTTCTGCGCCGTCCGCTCGGCGAAGTAGCCGCAGGTATGCGGCAGGGTCTGGAAGAGGCGGACGCGGTCGGTCATGGCCCCATGTTATAGCTCGACCTGTGTTCCCGCGCCGCCTGTCATGCGCCGCGCGGGGTATCCAGCCTGGCGCGCAGCAGTTCGAGCTGCTGCTGGTAATGCTTGCGCTCCATCATCTCGATGAGCACGCGCAGGCCACGGGCGGAATCCAGGTGCTGGCGCGACCAGGGCCGCGACCGGCCACGCACGGTCTCCTGCCAGGCGGCGAAGCTCTGCCGGGGCGAAAGACGGGCGCCGGGGATGTTCTCGAGTTTGGCGAGGGCGGGGTTGCCGGCCCAGCGTACGTTGCGCACCTGTTCGGCGCGCGTCCACACCACGGCATTATGGGCATCCGCCTGCAGCGGCATGAAGATGACCCCCGCGGCGAGCGCGGTGGCGTCCGGCTCATCCAGCGCGGGGAAGGTCGTGCCCAGTTCATCGGTATGCACCACGCCGGCAATGCCGTCCGGCCCTATGCTCGCATCGTGCGCACCGACAACATCGCGGATGCGCAGCAACGCCTGCGCATCGGGCAGGTTGCCGTGGCGTATGACGCGGTCGCCGGCGAACACCGCCACGCCGTCGGCATCGACTACTTCCAGCAGCTCGGGCGCAAGCGAAGCGAGCAGTTCCGCATCGATGTGCTCGCTCTCGTTGAACGCGGTGATCAGCTTCTCACGCACCGTGAGCAGCGTGCTCTCCACCTCGATCTTGGCAAGCTCTTCGATGGCCGAGACGCGCGAGGCAAAGGCCCGCGCGATCGCGTCGGCCACTTCGCGCATCTGGTGGTCGGCGAAGAACGGGCTGTAGTGGTGGCACGAGATCAGGCCCCACAGGCGGCCATTCGTGACGATGGATGCCACGAGCGTGCCCGTGACGCCCATGTAGCCGAGGTATTCGAGATGCACGGGTGACACGCTGCGCAGCGAGACGTCGGAGAGATCGGTCGCCGCCTGGGTCTGTGGATCAAGCGCGGGCACGATCCGTGCGGGCACGTACTTGCAATCGCTGATCTGTCGAACGCGGTTGCGCAGGTACAGCGCGCGCGCCTGCACGGGGATATCGGTCGCCGGGTAATGCAGGCCGAGGTAAGCCTCGAGCTCTTCCACGCGTGCCTCGGCCACCACCTCGCCGTGCCAGTCCCGGTCGAAGCGGTACACCATGACCCGGTCGTAGCCGAGCAGGTTGCGCACGGCGCGCGCCACGCGCTGCGCGGCGCGTTCCACCGACACGTCGTTCTCGAGCTTGTGCGTGAGGTCGTAGGCCACGCGGATCGGATCGTCTTCGAAGTAGGCTTCGCGCGGCTCGATCTCGATCATCCAGCGGGTGCCGTAGGCGTGCACGGACGCGTGCCACGTGCCTCCGCGCTGGCCAAGCGGAAACGTTACCGGAGTCCAGGCGCTATGCGCCGGCCGTTCGTCGTCATCGAAGAGGTGGGCGGGCAAGGTCACCACATGCTGGAGCGGCGCGCCGAGCAATTCATCGAGCGGGACGCCGAGCAGGTCGACCGCGTTCTCACTGACCTGCAGCACGCGTTCGTTCATGGCATCCACGACGATCAACACGCCGTGGGGCTGCACAGAGCCGGGAATATGGATGGGTTCGCGGTCGCAGGCGGTAAGGTCGGGCAGGTCAGACATGGTGGCCAGGATCCTGGAGCGTCCGTTGGAAGCGCGCGAACATCCGCTGCGCGCCGGCGATGGCTAGCTGCTGGTGGGCATCCGTCGCGAGTGCTTCATCGAGCACCTGCTGGAAGCGCCGCCAGCGACCCGGGGCGTGTTCGCCAAGGGCGTAGAAAGCGTGGGGAAGATGGGGGAAGCGCTCGCGCAGGTGGCGCACGATCACCTGGCCGCCAAGCGTCGAACCCTCGATAACGTAAAGCTCGCCCCAGAAGGCAGCGTCGACGGCCGTAGGAGCCCACCCTGTGGGCGACATCTTTCGCGGAGACATCACAGGCCCTGCGGCGTTATCGCGAAAGATGTCGCCCACAGGGTGGGCTCCTACGATATCGGCCGCTAGGGGAGGGATGCGCGAGGCGTAGGGCCACACCGCGGCTACGGCTTCGATATCGGCCGCGCGTTCGGCTTCCCAGGCGTGGAACAGACGGAGCTGGGCCGCCAGCAACTCGACGTAACCTGCTTCATCCATCGCGCCGGACATCAGCGCGCGCATGCCTGCCGTCGCTTCGGCGGCATCGTGCGCGGCGCGGGTGCGCTCGCGGAGAAGGGAGTGGGCGAGGGGCTGGGCGGCGGTGCCGTCCATTCAGAGGACCTGGGTCGCCTTCAGCACCACCATGAGCATGACGCCGGCGACGATGGCCAGCGCCATCAGCCGGTAGCGCGCCGCCGTGCGCTGTTGGGGTGGCCGGCGGTCTGGCGTGCGGTGCACGCGCAGTTCTTCCTGGAAGCGCACGACCGGGTCGATGCCGATGTCCTTCAGCAGGCCACGGGCCTTGGTGAAATCATCCGCATGCTTGACCCATACCTGCGGCCAGGCGGAGCGGTCGGTATTCCGCTCCGAATAGCTGAAACGCTGGTACGTGGGGCGGTTGAACGACGACCGGTTCGTCACCGTGGTTTCGATCGCATGCTCGGTGAGCAGGGCGACGACCCGGTCGACATTGTCCTGGCGGGGGGAGGTATAGATCTGGCGCATGGCCCGATTCTACGTCATCCCCCCACCGGCTTGCCGCTAGGGGTGGGCCAGGGCCGCCTTCACATCTTGCAGACGCCCATCGTTCGGCAGCGGCTGCAGGCCGAGCAGGTGGGCCAGCAGCGGGTACACGTCGATGTTCTGGAACGGTGCGACGGTGACCCCGCGGGCGATATCCGGGCCGTGGGCGACGAACAGGGCACGCATGGCGGGGTCGAGGTTGTCGTAACCGTGCTCGCCGCGCGACATCGGGTCCTTTCGCTTCGCCAGGTCGGCGTGGCTGATGATCGACCAGCCGGTATCAGCCAGGCACAGGTACGGCGGGACGCGGGGATTCTTGCCGTAATCGAGGCGGGCCGGCAGGTCTTCCTTGCGGTAGCAATGCATGTGCGCGTGCGGGCCAAGCAGGCGGGCCACGGCCTGGGTGGCGTCGTGGCCGTCGCGCGGCGCGAAGGTGGCCATCACGCCATACGAGACGGTGTCGAGGTCGTCGAGCTTCGTTTCCTCGTCCGAGAAAATGATATTGCCCTTCGGTACGTCGGCCATGCCGTGGTCGGAGACGATCACGATGTTCATGCCGTCATACAAGCCGCGCTGGCGCAGTTGCGCCACGAGGTATCCAAGCGCGTCGTCGACTTCGCGCAGGGACGCGTTGACCTCCGGCGAATCCGGGCCGAACTCATGGCCGGCATGGTCCACCGCATCGAAGTACAGCGTCTCGAACGACGGCTTCGGGCCCGGCTCGTCGATCCAGGAAAGCAGCTTGTCGACGCGGGCCCTGGAGCTGAGCGAATCGTCGAAGGGGATCCAGTGATCCGGGCGGACGCCGTGGATTTCAGCCTCGGTACCGGGCCAGAACATGGTGGCAGTGCGCAGGCCGCGCTTCTGTGCGGTGACCCAGATGGGCTCGGCTTCGGCCCACCAGCGGCCGTCGCTGGTGGCTGCCCGGTTGCCCAGGCTGAACTTGCCGAGCGCCGGATCGCGCATGGTGTTGTTCACGATGCCGTTGCGGTCCGGCACGCGGCCGGTCACCAGGGTGTAGTGGTTGGGAAAGGTCAGCGACGGAAACGAGGGCCACATGTACTGGGCACGGGCGCCGTCGTCGGCCAGCGATTGCAGGGTCGGGGTCAGGTGGCGGTCGAGGTAATCGGCGCGGAACGCATCGATCGAGACCAGCAGGACAGGGTGCGCAGGAGGTGTGGCGAGCGTGGCCGGGCGGGTCGCGCAGCCGGCCAGGGCCACCAGCATCAACGCCGTGAAGAGGCGTGGCAAGCGGGAAAACGTGGCATTCATGGGGAGGGGAATAGGCTCGGTTCTAAAGACAATCTTTCCATGATGGACGAGTCAGATGACCAACGCATCACGCAAGTTCATGCTGGCCGTGCTCGCGGCGCTGCCGCTCGCTGCCTTCGCGCAAGCCACGACCAAGCCCGCCCCCGCCCCCAAGCCGGCGCCGCGGCCACATGTTTACACGCCCGTCGCCAGCCCGGCCCAGCAGTGGCAGCGCCAGGCCGATCAGCAGCAACTCATCAACCGGCAGAACCAGCATGCCGTGCAGGAGCAGCTGCGCCAGAACAACCTGAACCAGCAGCGCAACGCGGCCACCGACCCCAACCTGCGCAACCAGCTGGATAACGCCGACCAGCAGCAACAGCAGCAGTACTGTGCGCGCCAGGACAACGCTGTCCGCCAGTATCAGGACAAGCAGGCCACCCAGCCCGCCAACGCCGCCAGCCGCCCCTTGTAGGAGCGCGCTTGCAAGCGATTGCGGTGCCGCAAGCCCCCATTGCGCGCAAGCACGCTCCTACAGGCACTTCATGCTGCGTCGCACATGGCTCGCGTCGGGGCGCGGGCCCATAATCGGGGATTCGTTTCCACACCCCTACGGAGCCCCCGATGACCGCCGCCACGCGCATCGACACCACCCGCACCGTCCGCGCGCCGCGCGGTACCGAACTCTCCTGCAAGAGCTGGCTGACGGAAGCGCCGTTCCGCATGCTGCAGAACAACCTCGATCCCGAAGTGGCCGAGAACCCGGCCGAGCTGGTGGTGTATGGCGGCATTGGCCGCGCTGCCCGCAACTGGGAGTGCTTCGACGCGATCCTGCGTAGCCTGCGTGAATTGCGCGATGACCAGACCTTGCTCGTGCAGTCCGGCAAGCCCGTCGGCATCTTTCCCTCGCACCCGGACGCACCGCGCGTGCTCATCGCTAACTCGAACCTGGTACCGGCGTGGGCGAACTGGGAGCACTTCAACGAGCTCGATCGCAAGGGCCTGATGATGTACGGCCAGATGACGGCCGGCTCCTGGATCTATATCGGCTCGCAGGGCATCGTGCAGGGCACCTACGAAACCTTCGTCGAGATGGGCCGCCAGCATTACGGTGGCTCGCTGGCGGGCCGCTGGATCCTCACCGCAGGCCTTGGCGGCATGGGCGGCGCGCAGCCGCTGGCAGCGAGCCTGGCAGGCGCCAGTTCGCTCACCATCGAATGCCAGCAGAGCCGCATCGATTTCCGCCTGAAGACCCGCTACGTCGACGAACAGGCGGCCGACCTCGACGACGCGCTGGCGCGCATCGCCCGTTACACGAAGGAAGGCCGTGCGGTCTCCGTCGCCCTGCTAGGCAACGCCGCCGACGTGCTGCCGGAACTGGTCCGCCGTGGTGTCCGCCCGGATGCCGTCACCGACCAGACCAGCGCCCACGATCCGGTGAACGGCTACCTGCCGGCGGGCTGGACGGTGGATGAGTGGTTCGAGTGCCGCAAGAGCGACCCCGCTGGCACGGCGAGGGCCGCCAAGGCCTCCATGCGCGAGCACGTCGCGGCCATGCTTGCCTTCCACGAACAGGGCGTGCCCACGTTCGACTACGGCAACAACATTCGCCAGATGGCCAAGGACGAGGGCCTGGCCAACGCCTTCGCGTTCCCCGGTTTCGTCCCCGCGTTCGTCCGCCCGCTGTTCTGTCGTGGCGTGGGCCCGTTCCGCTGGGTGGCGCTCTCGGGCGACCCCGAGGACATCTACAAGACCGACGCGAAGGTGAAGGAAATCATCGCCGATGATCCGCACCTGCATCGCTGGCTCGACATGGCTCGCGAGCGCATCAGCTTCCAGGGCCTGCCGGCGCGTATCTGCTGGGTGGGCCTTGGCCTGCGCCACAAGCTGGGCCTGGCGTTCAACGAGATGGTCCGCAACGGCGAGCTGAAAGCGCCGGTGGTGATTGGCCGCGACCACCTGGATTCCGGTTCGGTGGCCAGCCCCAACCGCGAAACCGAGGCCATGCGTGATGGCAGCGATGCCGTCAGCGATTGGCCGCTGCTCAACGCCATGCTCAACGTGGCAGGCGGCGCCACCTGGGTCAGCCTGCACCACGGCGGTGGCGTGGGCATGGGTTACAGCCAGCACAGTGGTGTCGTCATCGTGTGCGACGGTAGCGAAGAAGCCGACAAGCGCATCGCCCGCGTGCTGTGGAACGACCCTGGTACCGGCGTGATGCGCCATGCCGACGCCGGATACGAAGACGCCATTGCCTGCGCGAAAGAGCAAGGTCTCGACCTGCCGATGATCGGCTGACCACCCACCGCGCAACCGCTCCCCGTAGGAGCCCACCCTGTGGGCGACATCTTTCGCCATGTCGCCACAGGGTCCCGGGCTCTTCCGCGAACGGCGTCGCCCACAGGGTGGGCTCCTACGGGTTTTAGCGGCCGTTGGCCCAGCCTGCGGTGTACATCTCCGGGTAGATGCGTTGCAGCGCCAGTACCTTCGGCCGGTCGTTGATGGCGATGTACATGGTGTCCGGGTTCAGACGCATGTAGTCCTGGTGCTCATCCTCGGCGAGCCAGAAACCCTTCAGCGGCACCACCTGGGTCACGATCGGGCTGGTGAACGCGTGCGCTGCGCTCAACTGGGCCACGTAAGCTTTTGCGAGCTTCTCCTGCTCGGGCGTGGCGTAAAACACCGCAGACCGATACTGCGTCCCCATGTCGGGTCCCTGGCGGTTCAGCGTCGTCGGATCCATCGCGACCGAGAAAAACACCTGTAGCAGCTGGCCGTAACTCACCTGGGCGGGGTCGTAGACCACGCGCACGGATTCCGCATGGCCGGTATCGCCATCGCTCACGTCGTCATAGTTGGCATGGGCCGCATCGCCGCCCGTGTACCCGGTGCGCACGGCCTTCACGCCCTTGACGTGCTGGAACACGCCTTCGACACCCCAGAAGCAGCCCCCGGCGAACACGGCGGTGGCCTCGCCCGGCGCGCGGGCTGCATCCATGGCGGGCGCAGGGAGCTTGAGGCCCTCGTCACGGGCGGCGGCCGCAGAACAGGCGGTCAGGGCGGCGAGCATAAGCGGGAGCAGGAGCGGGCGGCGCATGGCGGTTCTCCGTCAGGGGACAAGCCAATAGACCGGGGGCGGCGTGGTTTTATTACGCCACAGCCCCTACAGTACGACGCCCCCTGGCCGATACATACCGAACGGCGTGGGGATTCCCAGCGAGAAGGAGGCACGGGAAGGTGGCGTACGACCTGGTGGAGCGGCGAGTGTTCGTGTCCGATCTTGAGATCGGCATGTTCGTCAGTCGTCTGGATTGTGAGTGGTCGGATACCCCGTTCCCGTTGCAGGGCGTTCCGATTACCTGCCGTGAGGATATCGAGACCCTCGCGAAGTTCTGCAAGTATGTCTTCGTGGATACGCAGCGCCAGGTAGCGGTTTCACGGCTCGCCCCGGCCTCGGTCGCCCGGCCCGCCGCGGTCAAACCGCAGCCCGTCCGCGCTGCCCTGAATACGCGCCTCGTCACGCAACACGCCTATACCGATACCGCCTCGTTCGACGACGAGATGCCGCGGGCTCGTGAAGCTTTCGACACCGTCTCCGCATTCGCTGAGCAGCTGGTCGCCGATATCCACGCCGGCAAGGCCATCGATCCGCAATCGCTCGACGCCGCCGTGCGGCCCATGGTGGCCAGCGTGCTTCGCAGCGGCGATGCCTTTTTCTGGGTGGAGAGCCTGCGCCGCCACGATAGCTATACCTTCCGCCACGCCGTGGGTTGCAGCACCCTCGCCGCGACCTTCGGCAGGCACATGGGCTTCAACGGCGACGCGATCGTCAGCCTGGCCGCCGGTGGCCTGTTGATGGACGTGGGCAAGGCCCAGTTGCCGAAGGAGCTCCTGGAGCGCCAGGGGCCGCTTAACGACATGGAATGGGACATCGCCCGTCACCACGTGGAAGAGGGCGGCGCGATCCTCGATGCTGCCGGGGTGAACGACCAGGAAGTGCGCGACATGGTGCTGACCCACCACGAGCGCTTCGATGGCACGGGTTACCCAGGAGGCCTGGCAGGTACCGAGATTCCGCTGGCGGGCCGCATGGCCGCCATCATCGATACGTACCACGCCATGTGCACCCCACGTCCCTACCGGCCCGCGGTGTCCCAGCACCTCGCGCTGCGCCAGCTCTATCAGGGTAGAGATCGTGAGTACCAGGGTGAGCTGGTCGAACAGTTCCAGGCCTGCATGGGGGTGTATCCCACCGGGTCGCTGGTGGAGCTGAACACCGGCGAGGTCGCCGTCGTGATGGTCCAGAACCAGTCGCGGCGCCTGCAACCACGTGTGGCCATCCTGGCCGGCGCGGATAAAGCCCAGCTCGATGACTTCCGCATCGTCGACCTGATGCGCCAGGCTGAGGGTGTCCACCGCGAAATCCAGCGCACGCTCCCGGCCGGTTCGTACGGTATCGATCCCGCGGAGTTCTTCCTCGCATGAGCGAACGCGCCCACCTGCTGCCGGCCCTCCAGGGCCGCCTCGACCGGGCCCGGCAGGAGCCGGGTTTGTGTGCATTGCTGGTGGTCCGCCTGCGTGGCATGCGCGAGTCGCAATTGCGCCACGGTTATGAATTCGGTGACGCGATCATGCTTGCCGCGCGCGAGCGGATCGTGGCGGTGCTGCGCCATGTCGATACCGTCTACCTCGCGGGTGACGATAGCTTCGTCGTGGTGTTGCCCACCATCCGCAACCACACCCACGCGCTGCTTGCCGCGACACGCCTCGTAGGCGCGTTCGACGATACGCCGTTGATGCATGGCGATCGCAACTGGCACGGCCGCGTGGTCGTTGGCGTGGCGCTGTGTCCTGACCATGGCACCGACGCGGAATTGCTCTTCCGCCGTGCGGAGCTGGCCCACGATGAAGCCTTGCGCATTGGTGAGCCGTTCTCGATCTACCAGCCGGATTCGACGCCGGTGGAAATCCTTTACGGGGAACTGCGCGACGACATCGCGGCCAATAAGCTCGATGTGATGTTCCAGCCGCTCTTCGACCTGCGCAGCGGCAAGATCGTCAGCGTGGAATCGCTGGCGCGCTGGACCACGGCGGCCTACGGCGTCGTGCCACCCTCGGATTTCGTCCCGTTCGCCGAGCGCAGCGACCTCATCGTTCCGCTCACGCGCTGGAGCCTCAACGCCTCGCTACGCCACGCCGCTGCCTTGCATCGGGGCGGCGCGCCGCTGGACGTGGCGATCAATCTTTCACCGCGTGTGTTTGCGGAACAGGGCTTTGCCGAACAGCTGCTTGGCGCTCTGGATATATGGGCCGTGCCGGCGGATTCGGTGATCGTCGAGATCACCGAGACGGCGTTGCTCACCGACCTGGACATGAGCGTGCGCGTCCTGCGCCGCCTGCGCGACTGTGGCGTGCGCGTGGCCATCGATGATTTCGGCACGGGCTACGCGTCGTTTGCCTACCTGCGGCACTTCCCTGCGACCGAGCTGAAGATCGACCGGAGCTTTGTCGATGCCATGCTCACCGATGCCCGCACGGAGCAGGTGGTGCGCGCCATGATCGAGGTGGCCCACCGCCTGGGCCTCGACGCCGTGGCCGAGGGCGTGGAAAACGCGGAAACCATGCGCCTGCTCGACAACATGAACTGCGACATGGTCCAGGGCTACCACATCGGCCACCCGACGCTGGCCGAGACCTTCGTGGCCGAGCGGCTGGCCGCCCAGCCTTGAGGTTGCCCGGAGCGCGCTTGCGCGCGGTCCGGCCTAGCGGCTGAGTTCGAGGTACCGCGCGTGCAGCAGATCGACCGCGGCCGCCAGTTCGGCCTGGTCCCCATGGTTCTCGATGACATCATTCGCGATGGCCAGCCGCGCCTCGCGCGTGGCCTGCACGGCGATCATCTTCCGCGCGAGTGCTTCGTCGATACGGTCGCGCTGGATCAGCCGCGCGATGCGCACGTCTTCCGGCGCATCCACCACCAGGATCCGGTTTACCCACGCATAGTGCGCCTGGTTCTCGACCAGCAGCGGAATGGAAAGGATGCAATAGGGCCCGGTATCCGCGGCGGCGGCATCGCGCAGCCAGCTACGAATGCGCGGGTGCAGGATGCCTTCCAGCGTCGTGCGCGCCGACGGATCCGCGAACACCCGCTGGCGCATCGTCGCGCGATCGAGCCGGCCTTCTGCATCCAGCGCATCGGCACCGAACACACGGGCGACCTCAACCAGCGCTTCGGAACCGGGCTCGACCACGGCGCGTGCCGCCACATCGGCGTCATACGCGTGCACGCCCAGCGCCTCGAAACAGCGCTCCACCGCGCTCTTGCCCGCGGCGACGCCTCCGGTCAGCGCGACGACGAAGCGGCTCATCGCAGCCCGGTCAGGTGCAGGTAGGCGCCGAGGATGCCGTCGCCCCACAGGAACCACACCCAGCCCGCCGCGGCGATGTAGGGACCGAACGGGATGGGCACGTCACGTTGGTGCTTGAAGAACAGCATCAGCGAACCGCCCACGAGCGCACCGATCAGCGAGGAAAGCATGATGATCGGGAGCAGTGCGATCGGGCCCATCCAGGCACCCAGCGCGGCCAGCAGTTTGAAATCGCCATGGCCCATGCCTTCCTTGCCGGTGAGCAGGCGGAACGCCTGGTAGACACTCCACAGGCTCAGGTAGCCGATCAGCGCAGCCAGGATGGCGGAGGAGGGTGTGACAGGCAGCGGCTGCCAGCCCGGGATCAGGGTGAGGCCCAGGCCGATCCACAGCAGCGGATAGTTCAGTTCATCGGGCAGCAGTTGCGTGCGCGCGTCGATGCCGGAGAGTGCGATGAGGAACCAGGTGAACACCAGCCCTGCAAGCGCGCCGGGCGTGGGGCCGAAGTGCCAGACCACCGCCGCGCTGGCCACACCGGAGAGGAACTCCACCAGCGGGTACTGCTTCGAAATCGGTTCCCGACAGTAACGGCAGCGCCCCTTGAGGAGCAGCCAGCCGATGACCGGGATGTTGTCGTGGGCCGCGAGCGGATGCTTGCACTTAGGGCAATGCGAACCTTCCACGACCACGCCCGGCGGACGCGGCTCATCCACCTCGGGCAGTTCGAGCACTTCGCGCGCCTGGCGGCGCCAGTCGGCCTGCATGCGTGCCGGTACGCGCAGGATCACGACGTTGAGGAAGCTGCCGACGAGGAGGCCGAGGGCGGCCGCAAAGGCGACCCAGAGGGCGAGGGGCAAATCAGGCATGGAGAGTCCGTGGTCCCAAGAAAAAACCCTTCGCCAGGGGCGAAGGGTTCTTATTGTGCCTTGCGGGGCGGCAGGGTGCTTAGACCGTGCCGGCCAGCTTGAAGATCGGCAGGTACAGCGAGATGACCATGCCGCCGACGAGGACGCCAAGGATCACCATGATGAACGGCTCGAGCAGGCTGCTCAGCGTGTCCACGGCGGTGTTCACCTCTTCCTCGTAGAACTCAGCGACCTTGAACAGCATGTGGTCGAGCGAGCCGGATTCTTCGCCGATGGCGGTCATCTGCACCACCATGTTCGGGAACAGGTTCACCTGGCGCATGGACAGCTGGAGCTGGTGACCGACGGAGATATCGTCGCGCATCTGCTTCACCGCCTCGCCGTACACTACGCTACCAGTGGCACCCGACACGGCATCCAGTGCTTCCACCAGCGGCACACCGGCGTGGAACGTAACGCCGAGGGTACGCGCGAAGCGGGCGATGGCCGACTTGTGCAGCAGGTCGCCGATGACCGGGATTTTCAGCGAGAAGCGATCGAGGAAGTGGGCGAACTTTTGCGAGCGTTTCTTGAAGTAGATCAGCGCGACCACCGAGCCGACGATGGAGCCGACGACCACCCACCAGTACGACTGCATGAACTTCGATGCCGCCACGACGAACTGCGTGGGCGCCGGGAGCTCGGCCTTGGCTTCCGCGAAGGTCTGCTGGAACACCGGGACCACGAAGAGCAGCAAGATCATTGAGACAAGCAGGGCGACCACGAGAACCATGATCGGATAGAACAAGGCCTTCTTGATCTTGGCCTTGATGCTCTCCATGCGCTCCTTATAGGTCGCGACGGTATCGAGCACGGTATCGAGCACACCGGCCGATTCGCCCGCATGGACCAGGTTGCGGTACAGCTCATCGAACTCCACGGGGTACTGGCCCAGAGCTTCGTGGAGCGCGGCGCCGCCTTCGATGCTGGTCTTCACATTGACCAGCATGTCCTTGAATTTGGGGTTCTTCTGGCCGTTCGCGATGATGTCGAAGGCCTGCACCATCGGTACGCCCGAGGCCATCATGGTGGCGATCTGGCGGCTGAAGATGGCGACATCGCGAGGCTTGACGGACTTGCCGCTCGAGCCAAACAGCGGCTTGGCGCGCTCACGCACCTGCTGCGGGTTCATGCCCTGACGGCGCAGTTCTGCCTTTACGAGCGAGGCGTTCTTCGCCTGCATCTCGCCCTTCATGCGCTTGCCGCGCTTGTCGAGAGCGGTCCAGTCGTACGTCGTCAGCTGATTGACTGCGGCACGCGCAGCACCAGCGGCGCGCGCGTTTTTCGTAGCGGTGGCGATAGCCATGACGCGGTGTTCCCCCCGGGTAATTTTCTAAGGGACCAGCCTCGGCTGGCTCCCCCTGTCTCTTATTCTAGTGTGAAGCTTTGGTTTACGCCTTTCTGCCGTCTGGCGCACAAGATCGCTGCGCCGAAGGCCGACAGGAGGCGTCAGTCCTTGGTGACGCGGTTGATTTCGGCCAGGCTGGTCACGCCGTTCCTGACCTTCAGCAGGGCCGAGGCTCGCAGGTCGTTGATACCGGCTTTCCGTGACACCTCGGCGATCTGCATGGCGTTGCCACCCTCCAGGACGATCTTCTGGATCGGCTCCAGCATGGGCATGACCTGGTAGAGGCCGACGCGCCCCTTGTAGCCCTCGTTGCAGCCATCGCAACCTACCGCCTCGTAAATCGTGATACCGGCGTCGATCTCCTCCTGGGTGTACCCCTCGGCCAGCAGGGCCGCGGGGGGCAGGTGGATCTCGCGCTTGCAGTCGTGCAGGCGGCGGGCCAGGCGCTGGGCGATGATCAGGGTGACCGACGAAATGATGTTGTAGGGCGCGATGCCCATATTCATCAGGCGCGCAATGGTTTGCGGCGCATCGTTGGTATGCAGGGTGGAGAGCACCATGTGGCCGGTCTGGGCGGCCTTCACGGCGATTTCGGCGGTCTCGAGGTCGCGGATTTCGCCGACCATGATCACGTCCGGATCCTGGCGCAGGAAGGAGCGCAGGGCGGCGGCGAAGGTCATGCCGCGCTTCACGTTCTGCTGGACCTGGTTGATGCCTTCGACGCGGATTTCGACCGGGTCTTCCACCGTGGAGATGTTTCTGCCCTCGGTGTTGAGGATGTTCAGCGCCGTGTACAACGACACCGTCTTACCCGAACCGGTGGGACCGGTGACCAGCACCATGCCGTACGGCTTCTCGATGGCGTCGAGGTAGAGGTTCTTCTGGACCTCCTCGTAGCCGAGCTTGTCGATGCCCAGCTTGGCCGAGGAGCCATCGAGCACGCGGAGCACGATCTTTTCACCGAACAGGGTGGGCAGGGTGCTGACGCGGAAGTCGATGGCGCGGGTCTTGGTGAGGTTGAGCTTGATACGGCCGTCCTGCGGGACACGGCGTTCGGCGATGTCCAGGCCGCTCATGACCTTCAGGCGCGAGGCGATACGGGTGCCCAGTTTGATCGGGGCCGAGGCCACGATTCGCAGGATGCCGTCCATGCGCAGGCGGACCCGGTAAACCGTTTCAAACGGCTCGAAGTGGATATCCGAGGCGCCGCGCTTGATGGCATCCACCAGGATCTTGTTCACGAACTTGACGATCGGAGCGTCATCGTTCGCATTGGCGTCGATGCCGGTGGTGCCGTCGCCGTCATCCGGGCCGGCGTCGAGCGCCAGTTCGTCGAGGGCGGAGTCGTCGAAGGCCGGGACGCCGGCATTGGCGGCCGACAGGGCGCTATCGATGATCCGGCGCAACTGGCCACGTTCGACCAGCACCGGCTCCACCATGTGGTTGGAGTGGAACTTGATCTCGTCCAGCGCGTGCGACTGCATCGGGTCGGCGATGCCCACGAACAGGCGCTTGCCGCGCTTGAACAGGGGCAGGGCCTGGTGCTTCGTGATCAGGGCTTCGGTGACCAGGTCCAGCGGCATGTTGCCGGGGACCATGTTGCCGATATCCATAAGCGGCATGCCGAACTCGGCCGAGGCCACCTGGGAGAGCTTGGCGCTGTCGACCAGGTGGTGGTCCACCAGCCATGCGGACAGCGAGGTTCGCTTATCGGCGGCGTCCTGGACGGCCTTGCGGACATCGGCCTCACCAAGGACGCCTTCCGTGACGAGGCGCCTGGCCATGCCAGTCAGGCCCGCAAGCGTAGGCTGGTGCATTTGTGTCGCCATGGTCGATCCGATCCCCGAGTATGGCCCTGAATCTACTCCAGAATGTGGCCTTGGTCACGTCGGAATCGTGAAAACTGCGCATCGTGCACGTGTTCGCTCCCCGCGCCATGGCCCATGCCTTATGATGCAGCGGCCAACGGGGACAAACCTTGAGTCGTATCAGCATTATCCTGCCCGCCAAGAACGAGGCGGCCGCCCTTAAAGACCTCCTGCCACGCCTGACCGCCGCCCAGCCGGGTGCCGAGATCATCGTGGTGGATGACGGTTCCACCGATGACACCCGGGCCGTTTGCGCGGCTGCCGGGGTGATTTGCCTTTCCTCGCCGTATTCCATGGGCAACGGGGCCGCGATCAAGCGCGGGGCCCGCGCAGCCAGTGGTGAGATCCTGGTGTTCATGGATGGGGATGGGCAGCATGATCCGGCGGATATTTCTCGCCTGCTTGCTCGCCTCGATCAAGGATTTGACATGGTCGTGGGTGCGCGCGACTGGGAAAGTCAGGCGGGGATGGGGCGCGGCGTGGCGAATACGGTCTACAACTGGCTGGCCAGCAAGATGACAGGGCAGGTGGTTGCCGATCTCACATCTGGATTCCGGATAGCGCGCGCGTCTCGGTTCCGAGAGTTTTTACATCTGCTTCCGAACGGGTTCTCCTATCCGACGACCAGCACGATGGCGTTCTTTCGCAGCGCTTATGGCGTGGCATACGAGCCGATCAAGGCGGCGCAAAGGGTTGGTAGGAGTCACATCAAGCCGTTGAAAGATGGTGTGCGATTCCTGCTGATCATCTTCAAGATCGCTACGCTCTATTCGCCCTTGAAGTTATTCTTCCCCGCGAGTGCAGCGTTTTTCTTCCTGGGCTGTGCGAACTACGCACGTACGTTCTTCGCTGAGGGGCGATTGACCAATGGAAGCGCCTTGATGTGGAGTGCAGCTGTCATTGTGTTCCTCATCGGGCTGGTTTCCGAGCAGATCACCGCACTCACTTATCGGCGCGATGAATGATGAGCATGCCCGGCCGACCGAACGTCACCGTTTGCGTCGTCACCTATAACCATGCGCGCTATATTGCGGATTGCTTGTTAAGTATTCTCTCGCAAGATGTAGACGCAAACGTACGCATCGTGGTGGGGGACGACAGCTCGACGGACGGCACGACCGAGATCGTCGCGGCGATCGCAGCTCAATGGCCGGGGCGGATTGAACATAGTGTGCATCAGGAGCGCCTGGGCGCGATTGGTAACCTGCGTTTCGTGGTTGGCCAGGCCGGGGGCGATTTCGTTGCTCATCTGGATGGCGATGACTTCTGGTTGCCGGGCAAATTGCGCGAACAGCTGATGCTGCTCGAAAATCACCCCGAAAGCCCGGCGTGTTTCACCAACGCCTTCGTGTTCGATGACACCCGGCACCCGGTAGGCGTCTTCACAAATGCAAAATCTGGCACATACGATTTAGCGGCGCTGCTGCTCCGTGGTAACTTTCTAAACCATAGCTCGCTTGTGTATCGTGTGGCGCATCGGGCTACTGTGCTCGAGCTTCCTACCCCGTTTATTGACTATCGGATTCACCTTGGTCTCGCGCTTCTCGGGCCGCTGGTCTACACGGATAAGGCCTTCGTCGGATATCGGTGTGGATCAACGGGTTCCATGCTCGCTACAGCTAACGATGCCGTGCGGGAGCGCTACTACGAAGCATTGCTTTCGGCAATTCCGGATGTGGCGTCAGGTGTGCGTGTGGCTGCTTGTGCCGATATGATGCGACGGATAATTTTCCGCGCAACGCGTTCGCGCAATCCGGCCTTGGTGCGCGCTTGGTGGGCCAGGTTGTGTGCGGCTGCGCAGGTCGGTTCGCTGACCATGCTACGGAAAACCATCCTGAATGTGTGCGGTGAAAGCTATCGCCAATTCGTTCAGATTATGTCGATCAGACTTCTTCGCGCGTCGCCGCGCGTTCTCTATTTTCGATAGGCTGGTTCTATGCGCGCCGGTAGACTAATGAAGGCGGGGGTGCTCGCGTATCTGATGCCGCGTCGCCGCCGCTGCGCGGCGTGTGGGCATGGTGTGGGAGGGTTTCTGCCCTACCGTAATGGTTCGCGATCTCTTTCGGATGCTATGCGAGTACTGCGCATGACGGGAAGTGATCTCGATCATTTCGAATGCCCACGCTGTGGGGCATCTGATCGAATGCGACATCTTTTCCTGTATCTGGAAACCATAGGGTTCCCGGAGCGTTTTCGCGGCGCGCGCATACTCCACTTTGCCCCCGAGCGCCCGCTCGTTCGATGCATTACCGCTCACGAGCCTGGGCGTTACGTGCGTGCCGACATTGCGCCCGCTTCATCCGAGATTGAAGCGGTGGACATGACAGCAATGACTTTTCCTGACGCCAGCTTCGACGTCGTAATCGCAAATCACGTCCTCGAGCATGTCGACGACTTGCCTGCAGCAATGCGGGAGGTGGCGCGTGTGCTCGCGCCTGGTGGCGTCGCGATTCTGCAAACTCCGTTCAGTGCAAGCCTTACGCAGCGTTTCGAGGATGACGGGATTCGTACTGACGAAGCCCGCCTCGTCATGTACGGCCAGGAGGACCATGTGCGCCTATTTGGTGCTGATATTGCCGAGGACCTTGCCAGACTCTCAGGCATGAACTCACGAGTTCTGCGCCATGATGAGGCATTGCCCGGCGTCGACCCATGGCGCGTGGGGGTAAATCGCGATGAGCCGTTCTTTCTGTTCGAAAAGGTCAGTTAATCGACGGCATGCCGTGTTTGGCGAGCATCATCACTTTTCGTGGAAGCCAGGTGAATACGCGATAGTAAGATCGGGTACCAATGATGCGGCGGCGTTGAATTTGCTCGCGCTCTTTCAACAATAACTCCCTTCGCCGCCAGGTTGAACGTAGTGCGGGCCAATAGATTTCACGTAGCGGTCTAAAGCTCGCGCGTGCAATGCTCAAGATTGCGCTTTCGAAAAGTAAGGTAGCCACATGCAATGCTAGTACGGGGGGCAGCCATGCCGACGGGGTGAAGATAAGAAGGAGGGCCGTCTTATTGCGTTCACTAAGAGCTCGTCGGCGGTAGGTGGTAACCAGCCCAGCGTCACTGGCGCGATTGCCGCCAAAGCTCTTCCCCTGCATGTGTCGGTAGCCAGTCGAGTCGATGCAGCGAACTACATACCCGAGGTATCTCGCGGCACAGCATAGATACATGTCTTCGGCAATGGATTCGATCCAGCGCGGGAATCCGCCGATCTCATCCCAGACCTTTCGGGGAATCCAAAGGCATGCACCGATCACCATGGCGACTTCACCCGCATTCCGTGTGACGGGAACAGGGTTCATGAATGGGTCCAGCAGGCAGCCCATATCAACGAGCGAGTTGGTTTCCCAATCGAACTGTGGGAGCGTGAGGATTTGCCCGTCGGATGTGTTTGCGGCGACTTCCAGGGCGGCAAGGGCGCCGGGCATCAGCGCAGCATCGTTATTGAGCAGTAGCACATAACGTCCGTGACTTGCCGCGACCATGCGGTTGTTTGACTCACAGAAACCCACGTTAGAAAGACTTCTTATCACTATTACGGATGGATAGCGCGCCAGGACGGCTAGCGATGCATCCGTGGACGCATCGTCGTGAACGATGATCTCAACGGTCCCATCAGTATCCTGCGAAAAGATGGATTCGAGACAGGCGTCGAGCAGATGCTCGCCGTTGTAATTGGCAATGCACACACTGCACATGATTGCAGGAGGCGTCACTGGAACTCTCTCCAGGCCCGAAGGATACCCTCGTGCAAATGAATCCGTGGCTGCCAGCCGAATGCTGCGCGGGCTGCAGCGTTATCTGGCACGATGCGTCTCACGTCGAAGGGCGTGGCGGGTTGCCATGTACGTGGCACGATGCTTCCCGTCGTTTCGGTAATGATGCTTAGAAGGCTGTTAAGCGAAGTGCCCACGGCACTGGATGCATTGAAGGTACGGCACCCGGGTTGCGCTGGCTTTGCAAGGACGCGTAGGCAAAGGTCCGCCAGGTCATCGATGTAGAGATAGTCGCGGACCGCCTCGCCATCCCCTCGCACGGAAACCGGTTCCGACGTGCGAATGGCGTGGAATGCCGTGGGGACAATACCGAATCCTGGGCGATACGCCTGGCCGGGGCCGTATACGTTGGATGGTCGTAAAATTGTCACCTCGTGCTGACCAAGGTGGGACCATGCGGAAAGGAATGATTCCGCTGCCGCCTTGCCTGCACTGTAGTAGGACTTGGGCTCAAGCACTGTTGACTCGCTGGCCAAGCCACTTACATCGCCATAGATGGCCCCGCCGGTGGAGAAGTACACGACGCGCAGCGGATGCTTCATCGGTGCCTGTTCGAGGAACCGTATGATCGGTAGCAGGTTAAGTTCCAGCTCACTGCCTGGGCGGAGCGCGCTCGAGGCCGGGGTGCTTGCACCAGCAGCCCATACAACACACGTTGCGCTTTCGAGTGCAGTTGCCAGTTCCGGACCTGGGGTAATGTCTCCCATCGAGGTCCACTCAGTGGCAATTTCTGGTGGCCGACGGCTTAGCGCGTGCGTTCGGTGCCCAGCGGCGTGGAAGGCCGCAAGCAGGCGTGAACCTATGAAGCCGTTGGCACCGACTACAGCGATGCACTCAGTCACCCGTCTGCTCCTCGATCATCCGGCGATAATGTGATGCATATCGAGCTGCGCAATCGTCCCATGTACCAAAAAGTTCTCGCATCCTCTCGCGCGCCGCGGCGCTGAGTGCAGAGTTCAGGGCGGGGTCTTCAGTGCGAATAATCGCATGAGCGAAAGCGTCTGGCGTATCCACGATCATGCCATCGATCCCATCGCGAATCAGATCGACGTGCGCGCTAAGTCTCGACGCCACGACCGGTAGTCCGGAGGCCATTGCTTCGAGCATGACCTGTGGCCTTCCTTCATCGTGTTCGCTTAGGGATAGCAAGCCTGTTGCCATCGGAAACCAGTGCTCGCGAAGATCCGTCGGTGTGGCCGGCCCGTGATACTGGATCCATTCTGGAAGATCGATTGGCTCTTGCATGGGGCCAAGTACATGCAGCACTCGTCCGGTTCCCGGTCCGAATAAGGAATGTCCCCAGGTAAAGATGGGGCCTAGCTTGCGCTTGGTGAGTCGCGTAACGAGAAGCCATGACGCATTGCTGGAAGGCTTCCGTGCCAAGGCATACCAGTGAGGCTCAATACCGAATGGCACGGGATGTACAGCCGCTATGTCACCGAACAACGTTTGCAGATGAGGTTGCATCCATTCGGAGTTCGGACTGATAGTGACGCGGCGCCCACGCATTGCGCGGCGCACGATTTTGACCATGCCGGGTATCCGCAACAGCCTCATGTCATTGCCGAGCACCGTCACCAATAGCGGAACGCCATTAGTAGGCAGTGGCAAGAGGCACTGCAGCCAGTTCACGTGGTAAACCTCAGGAGAGCCGGCGCGATAAGCCCGCCGTAGCGCTGCAAGCAGACGTAATGCCGCCAATGCCCCACGCACGCGGTGATTTCGCAGTAAATGCGAGACTCCTCCCTCAGTCATGAGCTGAGTGAGCATGGCCGTTTCCCCGGCCGTGGCAATGGACGTAATTTCTGCCGGCAGTGGGCCTGGTGGCGCCCAGATCGACAAGGCGACGTCGTTCCGTCGCGCCAGCGCCGAGACCAGGTGGCGCATAAATACACCGCGCCAGTCGCCCTCGCTGGAGGGGTAGGAGGTGCTGGTTAGCAGGACGCGCAGTGGGGCGAGTTCAGGATTCGACATGGTCATTACTTGCATGTTGCGTGCGCCTAAGCGACGGCATGAGGCGACGCACAGAGGTTAGCGCAGGGTGCTTGATCAAGGCGGCGACGACGAGAGCGCCGCCAGCGGCGGCAAGCCAGGCGGCGATCACCGAGGTCAGTCCCGACGGCAGGTGGCCCTCACACCACCACGCGAGCGTCGCGGCAGCTCCGGTCGGAAGCAAGGACCACAGAATGGCACGAGCCTGCGGCACGATTCCGTACTGCATCAGGCGGCCGACAAACCATGCGTTCAGAAAGAACGACACGGTACTGGCGGCTACAGTCGACCATGCTATAGCGATAAGGCCGTAAGGGGCCGCCAACACCAACAGCGCTACCGCTATCGCCTTCTTTGCGATCTCAACGTGGAGGACAAGGCGTGGCCGTCCTTGTGAATTCATGGCGACCAGGTTTAGTACATGAGCGGGCCAGGGCATTGACCCCAATGCGAGGACCGACAATACGGCGCCTGCCTGGCTCCACCGCGGGCCGTAAACCACAGCGACCGTAGGCTCGGCCAGCACTGCAAGCGCTCCCATGGCAGGCATGAATGCGAACAGACCGAGCTTCATGCCCGCATCAAGCAGGGCACGCGCGCCCGACAGGTCATGCCGTATTGACGAAAGCAGCGGAAGGCCGAGACGATTAAGTAACGCGGCAACAAATGAGGTGGGCGCCTGCTGTGTGTTCTGCGCCAGCGAGTACTGGCCAACGTCCCCGGCTGAGAAGCGCCGGCCAATCAAGAGCGCCTGTACACGCGTATAGGCCGTATCAATCAAGCCGGCCAATAGCATGTACCCACCAAACGAAGTCACTGCCCGGATGGCAACGGCCGACGGTCGCCCTCGAGGCCGCCAGCCCGACACCACATACAGCAGGGCGGCGCGTGAACCGATAGAGGTGAGTGCTTGCCATACGAGCGCCCATGCGCTCAGGTGAGCCATTGCCGCAATCAGCGCCGCCAAGCCAGAGATGATCGAGCTGACCACCTCGACCCGCGTGCGAAGGTCGAATCGGAGCTGTTGCGTGAGAATGGCGTCCGGGACAACAGCAAGGCCATTTAGTGGAAATATGAACGCCATTGCGATGCAGAATGGCTGCAGTTCGGGACGTCCATAGAATCGCGCGATCTCTGGTGAGCAAGCGATGAGCAGCGCGCACATTACAAGGGAGATTGTGAGATTCAGGAAGAATGTCGACGTTTCTTCTTCGATTGTGGTGTGCTGCTTCTGCACGAGGGCCATGCCCGTGCCCGAATCGACGAACACAGTGCCCAGCGCTGTGAATACGGTGACCATGGCGATGGCGCCAAATGCCGACGGATCGACGAGGCGGGCAAGGCCGATCATTACGCTAAGCTGGAAGACATAGCGCAGCCCAATCTCCGCACCGCTCCAGCGGGCTGCGCGCTGTATTCTGAATCCTTCGGTTGACATCATGGGTTCGACATCCGAAAACGCTAACCGCGTGAGCGAGCGGGAACGCCCACAACCGTCTCGCCCTGTGCAACAGGGCCGATCACGCACGCGCCCGCGGCGATGATCGCGCGATCGCCGATCAGGAGCGGCTTATCCGGTGTACCGTTGATTATGGTGGCGTTTGCGCCAATGAAGACGGACTCGCCAATGTGTACGTGACCGGCGATGCGTGCTCCGGGTGAAAGTGTGCTGAAGCGACCTATGCTCACATCGTGGGAAATCGATGCGCATACGTTCACGTGCACATCTTCACCAAGCGAGACGTTCACGGTAATGACAGCCCCTGGCGCGATGACGACGCCTGGGGCAAGGTGGACGGTATCGTGCAAGATCGTGTCTGGGGCAACAAGGGACGCGATGCGCATATCACGCGCAGTGCAGCGCGCACGGACAGCAGCGCGCGCCGTCGGATCGCCAATGGCGACCACGCACGGAAATCCGTCACAGGCGCCACTTTCAAAGGTTTCGACAAGAATGCCGTTGATGCGGCGATGAGTGAAGTAAGTCTCATCAACAAGGAAGACGAGTGCATCGCGTGCGTAGCCACATGATTCGGCTAGCCAGGCGATTTCCCGGGCATGCCCCCCCGTGCCAACGATGGCGAGGCGCTCTTGACGGCGAGTCTCAGTGACCATTTACGGCCACGCGAATAATTGAGCAGATGCTGGCAACAGCCTTTTCGCTAACATGCGTGCCTGTAGGAAGAACGATGACGCGCTCGGCAATCCGTGTGGTTTCCGGAAGCATCAATGCGGCATTTGGGAAAAGATCGCGATAGGGTTTCATGCGATGACAACCTGGCCAGAAGTACTTGCGCGCGAGAATGTTCTCGGCTTGGAGTATTTCGACCAGTTGGTCGCGCGTGGTGGTAGCGTCTTCGCCAACCTGCAGGACGACATACTGGTAATTGCTTTCCTCGCCTTCTGCCATCGGGAGAATGGACACACCCGCTACCCCTCGGAGATGAGAGGTGTAGAGTTCATGGTTTCGGCGGTTCACGTTCACAATGTCATGAACGGCATCCAGATTCGCCAGTCCCATGGCAGCACAGATTTCCACCATTTTCCCGTTTGTTCCTGGGTGAACAACGTTGTCGTAGCCGGCGAAGCCGAAGTTGCGCATCAACCGCATCGCTTCGGCAAGTTCGTCATC
The DNA here is from genome assembly GCF_023078475.1 of Luteibacter aegosomaticola. Lineage (NCBI taxonomy): Bacteria > Pseudomonadati > Pseudomonadota > Gammaproteobacteria > Lysobacterales > Rhodanobacteraceae > Luteibacter > Luteibacter aegosomaticola. Next base: position 1,483,020 of record NZ_CP095741.1, read on the forward strand.
GTTCGTGGTAACGGCCCCGCCCTCGAATGTGTTGAAGAACTTCGTTGCGTGGAAGCTGAATACTTCGCAGCGCCCAAGCGAGCCGATCTTCTTCCCCTGATAAGTGCAGGCGAACGCGTGCGCAGCGTCAAACATGAGATGCAGGCCGTGTTCATCCGCAACGGCTTGAAGCTCGTTTGCAGGTGCGGGGCGGCCCCATAGGTGCACGCCAATAATGCCGCTGGTGCGCGGCGTAATCATGCGCCGCACAGCATCGGGATCTAAAGCGTGGGTATGCGGATCGATGTCCGCGAAAACAGGTGTGATGCCCTGCCAATGCAGAGCGTGTGCCGTAGCAACGAACGTGTACGACGGAACGATGACTTCACCTTCCATGCCGAGCGCGCGTATAGCGATCTCGAGCGCGATTGTGCCATTGCACATGGCAACGCAATGCCGAACGCCTAGCTCTTTACAAAGGCGCTGCTCAAATTCCTGAACCAGTGGACCGTTGTTGCTGAACCAGCGGCGGTCGAACATCTCGCCTACGTGGCGCATGAACAGGTCGCGATCGCCGACGTTCGGCCCTCCCACGTGCAGGGCTGTGTCGAACGCCGGTGGGGCCCCCTCCACGGCCAGGTCGGCCCGCCGTTGCGCGACTTTTATTGAGCTGGATTCGGCATGTTCCGGAATCGGCTGGGAGGTGTTCATGGCGTGGCACTCGTTGACGGTCGGGCTGGGGTAGCATCGATCGCATGGTGAAGCGAACGGATGTCCTCGGCAAGGCGGCCTCCAATGTCCAGGCGCTGTAGGCCGGCCAGTTGGCGCCTGGCCTCATCCGGCCGCCCTAAAGAGAGGGCGCGACGCGCCAGGGTGAGGCGATATGCCGGTTCCGAAGGCTCAGCGCTAACGGCGTTCTGTAGCATCTTAAAGGCCAGTTCCCGGTCTCCCAGGCTATGCCATGCGAGATCAGCGTAAGCGGCAAGCAAGCGCGCACGCGGGTTGGGATGGCTCAGCGCAGCAAGATATGCCGTGACCATACGATCGTTGGGCAGGTCGCACAGGCCCTGGAGCTTACAGGTGGTCAGAGAGATCAGGGCACTTTCATCCTCGATGCCGACTGGATGCGTGCGCAGCTTCTGCGTCATTGAGGTCCAGAGCGTGTCGTCGATAGGACGATGCATGCGCGCTTCGAAGAAGATCAGGGCCTGCTCTGGAAGGATGGATGCCCCAGGTAGCGCGGCGGCACGCTTGAGCGGCGGATCTACGAGGGCTGCATAGGGCGACGAAGCATCATAGTGTGACAGGATCACCATGGTGCGACCGAGTTCATACTGCGCGCGCGGGGACTCTGGCGCGCGATTTGCCAGTTCGATGTTGAGGCTTGCTGGATCACGCCATCGCCATGCAGTGTAGGCAGTTAGCCCGGTCCAGTAAGCGAGTGCGATGGTGATCACCAGTATCGCGACCGGTGCTGCTACTGGCGGACGCGCAGTATCCTGTGAAGTGCCGCGCAAGTATGCGACGAACGCCAGTGCCAGGCCCATGCTGGCTGGGTAGTTGCGGTGCTCATAGATTAGTTCAAGTGGGATGATCGTCGCGGTCAGCAGATGGCATGCGAAGAACACGCAGATACCAAGCGATACCAAAGGCCGGCGGCGGCGCTGCCACAGCGCGAGAGTCAATAAACCTGCGAGGAAAAGTGCGCTGGCGAATGTCGTCCACGGTGCCAGCCAGCCTCGCGAGATGGTGAAGTCGTCGTGGTAGAACGAAAGGCTCGTCGGCGTGGGTAGCAACGTCCATTCGATATAGTCGGCGACGATACGGCACTCGCTCAGGAGGCGCTCGGTCATCGTAAAGTTTCGGGGGGCCCAGGTGCTCTGGGCGAGCAGCGATGGCCCGATGAACAAGAGGCCGGCGACGAGTGGCAGCGCCAGAATAACGATATATAACCCAATGATGACGCGGCGCGTCCGCGCGGCGTCCACGGAATTCGCGGCCCCCTGTCCGCGGAATACGATCCACTCTACCAGTCCTGCATAGAGAGGGGTGAGTATCGCGGTCTCCTTGGCGAGTACGCCGATGGCGGTAGCAAAAAGGATGCTGGCCACAGCGGCGGTGAAACCGCGGCGGTTCGCAATCATCGAGCGGCGGCCAGCAACGTAACCGAGGAGCCCCAGCAGCACGCACAAGTTGGCCATGCTCTCCATGCGCTGAACGATGTACAGGACTGCGGTCAGGTTTATCGGCAGGATCAGCCAGGCTAGGGTGACGATCACTGCATTTCGTGAATCAGTGCGCGTGGGGGGGCGCACCGCGCCGGCGAACAACAAGCGCATCAAGAAGAAAAGAGCGACGCCATTGAGGAGGTGAATTCCTATGTTGGTCGCTTTCATGCCCGCAGGATTGGCGCCGCCTAGCAGGTAGTTCACAGCGAAACTCAGCGATGCGAGCGGCCGCTTGAACTCGCTTGATGGCGAAGATAGCGCGGCCGTAATCAATGACGGTGGCGACCAATCCCCGGGGTGAACGCCATCGTTATCGACGATGTTCGGGTAGTCGTCGAAAACGTACGGCCCCTGCACGCCTGGCAGGTACACGGCACCAGCGACCACCAAGGTTAGGAGCAGGCAAAGCCACGAGGGGAGGCGGCGGTCGAGCGTGGCAAGAAATGACATGAAGAAACCTTGGGGCCTTGGTGTCAGCGATCAGTACTGGCGTGCGGGCGTAATGGCATGCTTTTACTCATTATGACGTTTTTCGTCATGAACTAAGACGCTGCGCAGGTGTGAGAACTCCTTCTCCCAGTAGTGTTGATGGGCTAGGACCTTGTCGTGGATCCAAGCCATCCCTGCCGATATTCCCCGGGGCTGGGGTTGGGGTAGCGTGTCGTAGTAGTCAAGGTGGCCGACGGCAAGATGTGGCGCACCGGCTTGCCCTAACATCGCCGCTTGTTCCAGGGCCGGCTCGGGACGTGGATCCAGGGTGAGGGCCTTATCGAAGTGCATCCGGGCCACGGTGGCATTGCCATCGGCCAGTGCGAGCGCGCCGCGAGCGTGCTCGATGTCTTGTTGGCGACCTGGCAGGGCATTAATCCGAGGGTTTGTTGACGCCGCGTCCAGAATGGATGCCAGTGCGGCATGGTCGAGACCTTGACAGGGGCGTAGCCTGGTTTCTTGCAGAGAAGCGGTGACCCAGTTGAGCAGTAGCTTTCCTGGGTCGCGCGGCGTGTGCTCCAGCGAGTAGCGCGCGCGGTCAACATCTTCAGGTCTGATTGTCGCATTGCTGCACTTCAGGCTGAGCATGGTCAGCATGACCTGGGGTTCGGCTTGAAAGTCGTGTATTCGGGGCGCCAACCTGTCGATTGCTCGCTGCGTATGGCCGCCAGCCGCATCCATCTGGGCGGCATAGGCCTGCGCGCGCGCGGAATCGGGGGCCTGATTGGCCCAGGTGATGGCTTGGAGCACGGGAGCGCTCCAGAGTCGGGTCAGGCTCCAGGTAATGGAACCGGCTCCCGCGAGTACCAGGATGCTTGCTGCCGCAATGAGGTTTCGGCGGCCCACGGCGCCCAAAGCCAACCCAATAGGCCAGAACAGCAGGAAGGCTGGTACGTAGTTCCTGTGCTCGAAGTACAACTCAAGCGGCAGAGATGTTGACTCGACGAGGTGCCCGACGACGAAAAACAGGACGGCAAGGGCGGGCGCGGCGTAGCGCCTGCGACACCGCCAGGCCAGCATGATCATGACCACCATCGACATGGCCGCAGGGAGCGTCCACCACGGATGGAGCCAGTCGGTCGCAGCCGTATACTGGTCGTGGAAAACGCTACCTGTTACCGGTACGAAGAGGAAGAGCTGCCCGAGATAGATCCACAACACGGTGGGCTCTGTCATCAGGCGTTGCCCGATGGTCCAGCCCCTGAACTCCGCCGATGCGTTTTCTATACCGTGGACGGCATACCAAGCCAGGCCGAGCACAACCGCCGCTACCCACGGGGCGCAAGCGATGAATAACCTGCGACGATACCGGTCCGCGTGTTGTTCAACCGTGGGCAAACACGCCTCGGTTATGCAAACGAGGAAAGGAAGCAGGATTCCATTCGCCTTGGAAAGGAAGGCGAGGATAGTAAATGCGAAAAGTGTGCACGCGATGCTGGCAATGCCTCCGCTTCCGTTGCATGCCTGGCGACGAGTGCTCAGCCACGCATGCATGCCAAGGAGCATGAATGTGCCCGTGAGCATGGCTTCGCGTTGCACTACGTAGAGCGTCGTGGAAACAAACAGCGGATGCAGGAGCCAGGTGGCACTTCCAAACCACGCCGCAAACGCGCGCCGTGGGCGGTGTATGCCCATGGCGTCGCCAAGGCGCCAGAGGAGCGCGGCGAGGAGGGCTCCGTTGAAAAGGTGCAGCAGGATGTTCGTTCGTTTGAACGGAAGCGGCGCGGTGGGCCAGTCATGTCCATCAATGAGGAACGAGAGCAGCGAAAGAGGGCGTCCCGTCGGGTCGGCGGTGCCGGCGGTGATGTACCTCAAGAACGATGCTGAATTCGAGATGGGGCCTTGCGCACCCAATGCGGGAAGATTTCCCCAGTCATCGAAGACAAATCCGCCGGTCGCCCCCGCAGCATAGATTGCCCCCGTAAATAGGAAGACAAGGGCGCTTGCCAGGATAAACAGGACAATGGGGCGATCTAGGCGCACTAAACACGTCCAAAAAAAAGAGGGGCCGTTGAACGGCCCCTCTTTGGTGAGCGAATGTCGCGATTAGTTGCGGCAAACAGTCGGCAGGTACTGGTCCGGCACCGTGGTGCCAGCGCCCGACTTGCAGCTCCACGTAATCGAGCCGGCTTCGTCGGTGCCCGACAGGACGAGGATCTTGGCGGTACCGTCGGTGAGCTTGGCGTTCGCTTCGTTACCGAAGGTCACAGCGATCTTGCCCGGAGTCGTTTCGACGTCGAGCTGGGTCACGTACTTGCCCTTGATCGAGCCTACCGGCGGCAGGCCAGCCGAGGCCTGGGTCGACGGCCAGCGACCGGTGTTGTTGCGGAACTCGGCGAGAGCAGTCTTCGCGCCATCAGCCAGGTTCACACCTTCCGAGACCTGCGTACGGATCAAGTAGTTCTGGTACTGCGGGATGGCGATAGCAGCCAGGATCGCGATGATGGCGACCACGATCATCAGTTCGATGAGCGTGAAGCCCTTCTGGACGTTCTTCATGGAAATTCCTCGTTTATGGGTAAAACTAACCGAAAAAAGTGATGCCCCCTGAGCCCTAGCACCTCCCCCTTGCCGAGCAAAGGAAAGGAATGCTCCCTCACTTGCTTTGGTCAGGAACGACCAGGAAGCTCGCCGGAAAGCCTGCATCTAGCGTGCCATGCTTTCGCGACCGGCATATTCCCTCATATTTGCCGGTGCCGAGATTGTGCACAGGATCACGCTAGCGGATCAACTGGAAAATTTCACGTATTCAGTAGCTTGGCGAAGCGCGTGCAAGTGACGTACAAGGTCACATGCTGACGTAGAGCGTCATTCTCCCCGGCATGCCGTAGGCAAATATTGAGGGCTGATGGTGCCTCTGCAGCGCCATGAAATCGCACCGCCCGTGTCGAGCGGGGAAAGAATGAGGTTTTCACCCGTCAGTACGGCGTTCGCGTCCGGCGTGGCATAAGTTACTTTGATGATGCCGCCGTCCTGCAGGCTGACAGTGTCGACGTACTTGCCATTAATGGACGCGCCTGTTGGAAGGCCGGCGGATGCGTTGTTGGTCGGGAAATATCCCGTGTTCGTCCTGAATTCCCACACGGCGGCCTTGGCACCGGTGGCGAGCGTGAGCCCCTCGGACACCTGCGTTCGAACCAGGTACCCGCGATATTGCGGAATCGCAATAGCCGCCAGGATCGCGATAATCGCTACTACGATCATCAATTCGATGAGGGTGAAGCCAGCGACATCTCGCCGCGAAATCGGACGCATATGAATGAACCCCTGTTAGATCACGAGGCGCAGTCAGGCACGGTTCGTGCCAGCCGAGGGGAGGCTAGGGCAGAGCCGCGATGGATCTGTGAGGACGGTCACCGTTCCTCGCGAAGTGACCTGCTCCGGCGGCGTCGCAAGCGCTTTTAGCGTCACGCCTTGCGTGAAAGGGGGCGTCGTCATACCGTCGGCCGATCAGCACAGCCAAGAGATCACATGAAACCACTACTCGCCGCGCTAGCCCTCGCGCTGGCCACCAGCCCCGTACTGGCCGCCGACGCCGACACAGTCGCGCCGCATCCCTTCTCCATCCGCGACCTGGTCATGATGGACCGCGTCGGCGACCCCCAGCTTTCCCCGGATGGCCGCTTCGCACTTTTCTCCGTGCGGGCAACGGATTACGTCGCGAACAAGGGTGTCACCTCGATCTACGTGATGGATCTCGACAAGCCGCCGCAGGCGGTCAAGGTCGTTGAAAAGGGCTCGTCGGCTCGCTGGGCTCCGGATGGCAAGTCCATCTACTACGTCGCCCCGAAGGACGGCACCGCCCAGGTCTTCCATCGTTCGTTCGAGGCCGGGCAGGGCGGCAAGGGTCTTGCCCTCACGGTCAACCCTGGCCAGGCCGTTACCGACGCCCCGCTCGACGTGGGTGCCTATAAGCTTTCCCCGGACGGCTCGAAGCTCCTCCTGAGCTACGAGGTCTTCACCGATTGCGCCGACCTCAGCTGCACCAAGGAGCGCCTGGACGGCCGCGAGAAGGACAAGGCGAGCGGCACCGTCTACGACAAGCTGTTTGTCCGTCACTGGGATGCATGGGCCGATGGCCGCCGTGCCCAGCTCTACGTCGCCGATGCCAATGCGCCTTCGCAGCCCGTGCTCATCAGCAAGGGCATCGACGGCGACGTGCCGAGCAAGCCGTACGGCAGCGAAGACGAGTTCACCTTCTCGCCGGACGGCAAGACCGTGTACTTCGATGTTCGCATTGCAGGCAACAGTGAGCCCTGGTCCACCAATTTCGACATCTATAGCGTCCCGGCGGACGGCTCGGCCAACCCGACCAACCTCACCGCCGACAACCAGGCCTGGGATGCGAACCCGCTGGTTTCGCCCGACGGCAAGACCCTGTACTACACCGCCATGAAGGAACCGGGTTCCGAAGCCGACCGTTTCGGCATCTGGGCGCTGGATATCGCCACGGGCAATAAGCACGAAGTCGACCCCTCCTGGGATCGCTCCGCCGGTACCCTGCAGATCTCCGCCGACGGCAAGACCCTCTACACGACCACCGACGACAACGGCCAGCACCCGCTGTTCGCGATCGACTCGGCTACCGGTAAGGTCACCACGCTGGTCACTGATGGCAGCGTCAGCGCCTTCTCGGTCGGCCAGAAGAAGATCCTGCTTTCGCGCGACGACCTGAAGCGCCCCGCCGATCTGTACACGGCCGACCTGAAGGGCAAGAGCCTCAAGCAGATCACCCACTACAACGCCAAGCGCCTCAAGGCCGCACAGGTGGGTGAACCCGAGTTCTTCACCTTCAAGGGCTGGAACAACGAAACGGTGCAGGGCTATGTCGTGAAGCCCGTGGGCTACAAGAAGGGCAAGACCTATCCGGTCGCCTTCATCATCCACGGTGGCCCGCAGGGCGCCATGACCAACAGCTGGAGCTATCGCTGGAACGCCCAGACCTACGCTGGCCAGGGCTTCGCCGTGGTCACGGTGAACTTCCATGGTTCCACCGGTTACGGCCAGGCGTTCACCAACGCGATCTCGGCTGACTGGGGCGGCAAGCCGCTCGAAGACCTGAAGGATGGCTGGGCTGCCGCGCTGCAGAAGTACAGCTTCCTCGATGGCAACCGCGCCTGCGCGCTCGGCGCCAGCTACGGCGGCTACATGGTCTACTGGATGGCCGGCAACTGGAACCAGCCGTGGAAGTGCTTCGTCGACCACGATGGCGTCTTCGATGCCCGCGCCATGTACTACGACACCGAAGAGCTCTGGTTCGAAGAGAAGGAGAACGGTGGCACGCAGTTCGACCACCCGGAAAACTACGAGCGCTTCAACCCGATTAACCACGTGAAGGACTGGCGCGTGCCGATGCTCATCGTGCACAGCGGCCACGATTTCCGCATCCCGGATACCCAGGGCCTGGGCGCCTTCACGGCCCTGCAGCGACGTGGCATTCCCAGCAAGCTGCTGCACTTCCCGGATGAAAACCACTGGGTGCTGAAGCCGCAGAACAGCGTGCAGTGGCATGAGACGGTGAATGCTTGGTTGAAGGAGTGGACGGCTCCTGAGGCAAGCGCGAAGTAAACCATGCATCAGGAACGGCGACCTCAGGGTCGCCGTTCTTGTGTGTAGCGAGCCTGCAGCGCGTCGATGCCAACAAGCCCCGGATCGCCGACGCAATTATGAGGATGAGTGGTATTAGCGTTGAATGACATGACACAGGGAAGGCGCGTATTCCGCTTGATGGTGGCCGCGTACCGGGTGGTTTATATCGCAGCAGGATATTTATGACGGACACGGAGTGTTTTGCGCGCCGGTGTTGCATGGGTCTCGGCGTTGTGGTCGCCGCTTTCGCCGCCGTAGCGACGCGCGCAGCTGCGGGCAACGATGCGGTATGGTCCGCTTTGAACGCGTTGAAGGAGTCGGCATCCCTCGTCCCGGCGCATCATTGGTCGCAAGGATCGAGCTTCCCCGATCTGGCAGCGATTTACTTTTTCCTGGCTTGGCCCGTTTTTCCGGCGGCGCTTGGTGCCTTTGTCACGCGCTATTGGACACAGGATTCTAACGAGCACATCGCCCCCGGCTTCGAGCTCAAGGCGGGCTTTGGCGGCGTTGTCATGCTGGTCCTTGGCCCGGGTTCTCTCTGGGCGATGGATGGCGTAGAGATGATGGGTTTACCGATCGGTACACGGTTGGCCAACCTCCTGATATTCGGATGGGTCCATTTCGCTCTCGCCGGGTGTTTGACTGGCCTGGGCGTCATAGCATTGCGTAGGGTATTTGCCCTGAGCCGTTGAAGATTCGCGGGTGTTGTATCGCGTGCAGGCGCCCTCAGTGAAGGGCTCTATGCGACGGAGCGCCACCTGCTCGGTAGCACGAAGCCCGCGTCGTGCAGGACCACTCTGAGGGCGGCGATAGGTCGGGTGAATCGCGCGTCACTACAGCCAATCACTGCGGATAGGCCGTCATATTGTCCGAATAGGTCGCCGGAACGTAAAAAAATGTGATTTGAACGGCTGATTTGCGCCCGATATCGCTTTAACTTACGATTTGTCGTAGGGGCCCGGGGGCAGTCCGGGATCAGCGAACCAGGGATACAAGGACGGGCCGGCGTTGCTGGCCGCAGGGGTTATGCGCATGAACTCGCAGGGGACGCGTGCTGTGCGCGCGTGCAGGATGCTTTGGGCGCTGGTCGTACTGGCGTCGTATTTCCTTGCTGTGGCGCCCGCCCGGGCTACCCAGTATGCCTATGACGCGAATGGTCGCCTTGTCGCGGTCACGGCTGATACCGGGGACAGTTCCCGGTACATCTATGACGTCATGGGCAACATTATCCGCATCGAGCATGTTGACGCGGACGCCCTGAAGATCTTCGCCATGATCCCCGCGCACGGGACTTATGAGACCGAGGTCGTGATCGCCGGGCATGGATTCTCCAGCGCCCTTTCGGACAACCAGGTCAGCTTCAACGGAACCCCTGCGATCGTCCATTCGGCGACCGCCGACCAATTGAAGGTCTCTGTACCGTACGGGGCCACTTCTGGAGCGGTGTCCGTGACAGTGGGAGGGCGCACGGCGAAAAGCGACGAGCCCTTTGTCATCGACGAAACAGGCGTGGCGCCAACGATCGCCAGCGTCGCGCCGGATACCGTCGCTGCGGGCGATACGCTGACGGTCGCTGGTGCCCACCTTTACCCGATCCCAGGTAAGACGTCGTTTCGGCTGAACGGTGAGTCGCTCACCATGTCGCAAATGACGAATACCTCGCTGTCCGCCGTCCCGGCGCCGCAGACCAGTAGTGGACGCGTGCTCGTGCAGACGCCGTACGGAACGGCCGAGAGCCTACAGACGGTCCTCGTCGTACCGCCAGGCATTGATCGGGCCAAGATTTCTGCGCGTGTCGTAGCGACCCTGGATGCCGCACCCGTCGCCGTGTCGGTACCCACGAGCGGCACGATGGCGGCCGTTCTTTTTGAGAACAAAGGGCAACCGTGGGTGAGTGTCCAACTCACGGGTGTGACAGTCACCGCAACTTATAAGCTCTACGGACCCGGTAATTCGCTGCTTCAGCAAGGAAGCGTGGCGGCGAACCAGTCGTCGATCCACCTGTCGCGCCTGAAGGCTTCCGCAACCTACCTCTTATTGGTGCAGCCGAGCTCATCGACCGCTACATATACGGTCGCGGTGGAATCACCGGCTAATATCACAAGTGCGCTTTCAACGGCTTCGACACAGGCTGTTTCGCAAAGCCGGCGAGGCATTTTCAGGGCCTCGGCGGGTGACACGCTTTCGTTCAATGTGGCGAGTGCCACGACAACGCCGGCCAATGCGACGGTCACCTACACGATTTATCGACCGAACGGTGCCAGTTATACGTCCGGTTCCGCCACGGCGGGTGGGCTCATCAATTTGCCATCGCTTCCCGATACGGGTGAGTATCAGGTGGTTGCCTGGCCTGGGGCATCGGCCAAGGGCAGCGTGCAGTGGCAAGTGATTTCCGGCTTGACGGGAGTGCTTCCCATCGATGCCGATCCGGTCGGTTTCGATGCCGCCGCTCCCGGGCAGAACGCCTACCTTACCTTCCAGGCGCGTGCATTCGAAAGTGTTGAACTCGCATTTGCAGGGGTGAAGCAAGATAGCGCCTCAAGCACGACTTACACCGTCAGTGTATTTGGGCCAGCGGGAAACCAGGTGGCCACTTCGTTTTGCTACACATCGAATGCGGGGTGTGAGCTCCATCTTCTGTATTTGGCCGCCGGAACATATTCGGTGACGGTCGTCCCGTCGAGCCGGTCCACCATTCATTTCGCGGTCGCGGTGAAACGGCACATCAGAGGGCGTGCCATTCATGTTGGCGAGACCTTGTCGGTGAACCTGATGATGGCGCAGGCCGAACGGATTACGTTCACGGCGAATGCTGGCGACAACGTGGTTCTCCAGGCATCCGCAATCGCCAGTGCTCCAGCCAACCAAGGTGTTCGTTTCATCATATACCGTCCGGATTCGGGCGAAATCACATCGGCAACGCCGTCCTATTCGGATGTGACGTCGACGACCGGAGTGCAGCTCATCCAGCTGCCCAACTTGCCGCTATCGGGCGAGTACACCGTGTTGATGATCCCGGCGTTTGGCGTCCCCGCATCGCTGCAATTGTCTCTTGTTCCAGGGGAGGAAACGACCCTTCAGCTTGATGGTCCTCCTGCGACCGTCGCGACGACCGTTTCTGGCCAGTCCGCGTATCTGAACTTCACTCTGGGTGACCATCAGCCGGCCGAACTATCGATAACCAATTTTTCGTCCAAGGGTGGGCAGTACCCGCAGCCGTACATCTACATCTATACGTCCGCCGGAACCGTACTGGATAGCGGGTATTGCTACGCGGCCACCAACGGCGGCGTGTGCACGTATCACCTGTGGAACCTTCCCGCAGGGAACTATCGTGTTGTCGTCACGGTGCCATACGGTGGCACCGTGACTTTTGATGCCGTGCTTCGCGGGCATATGCAAGGCGGCGACCTCATGCCTGGTCAGGCAAGCGCCTACTCGCTCTCCGTCGGTCAAGTCGAACACTTCGGATTTGATGCTCGGTCGGGTGATACGGTTGCGCTTAATTTTACTAACCAGACAACACCTTCCGGAAGGCTGGTCAGGTATATCGTTCTTCGCCCTGATGCGGGGATCCTCCGCTTGGGCGTCGCTCAGTATTCATCGATCGACGTGTCGACTCCAGCCACGCTGAACTTGCCTAACCTTCCCGTGGATGGGAGGTATGAGGTGCTGGTTTTTCCTGAGAATGGCTTTGCTGCGAGCGGCTCGGTAACCCTCGTTTCCGGGGTGACCGCAGTGATCCCGCAGGGAGGCGAGATCAGCCAGGGAACCACGGCAGGTGGACAGAACTCGTACATCACGTTCCACGCTAGCGCGGGGACAAGCGCCGAGTTGGTCTTCGACCAGGTACAGCGTTTGACTGGAAGCGCGATTACATACTTCATGTACGTCCAGGTGTTCGACTCGAAGGGCACCAACGTTGCAGCAGAGACTTGCCAGGCGCCGACGTACAGCACGTGTTCGTATCACCTCTGGAACCTCGCGGAAGGCAACTATCGGATCGTCGTCACGGCACCGTATGGCCACACCTTCTCGTATCGTGCCCGCATTGTTACCCACAACGATGGCCCCGTTGTCGCCCGCAACTCATCGGTCGATTTCTCGCAAGGCATTGGACAGGCAACTCACTACTACTTCGATGCGCAAGCGGGTGAGACGGTCGCACTACGATTTGTAGCTGCTACCAGTCCCGCAGGACGGAATGTCCGTTTCATCGTGTTGAGGCCGGATGCGGGGGTGTTCCGTGCCGGAATGCCTACGTATAGCGATGTGGAAACGACCGGAACCACTATTAATCTGCCGAATCTCCCGGTCACCGGTCGCTATTCGGTACTGGTTATTCCTGACGCTGGCCTCCCAGCGACAGGCAGCTTGTTTGTTTACTCAGGCGTGACCGGCGCGCTCACTGACGGCGCGCCATCTGATATCCAGACACCGCTTTCGGGTGAGGCTACGTACCTGACGTTCACGGCTGCGGAAGGTGAGAGTGCCGAGTTGGTGTTCTCGAATGTCGTCCCCACCGGAGCAACGAGTTCCTACTACTACATGTGGGTCTCGGTGCAGGATGGCAATGGCACGGTGGTCCAAAGTAGCTATTGTACGACGTACAACCAGGGCGGCTCCTGCTCTTATCACCTGTGGAATCTCCGAGCCGGCATATATCGCGTCATCGTCTCCGCGCCGATGGGTGGCACGCTTTCCTTTACCGCGGCCATCGTGCCGCACGTACAGGGACGGTCGATCGCTCCCGGTCAGTCGGCAGACTGGTCGTTGCCGCTAGGTGGTGCCCAGTACTTCACCATCGATGCCTCGGCAGGCGACGCCCTTGCGCTGCAGATCACAGGCGGGACGGTGGCAACAGGAAAAAACATTCGCTACATCCTGATCCCTCCTGACGCCGGAATCTTCCGGGCGGGTATCCGTACCCTTGTAGACTCATCGTTCTCCGGGGCCAAGACGCTTAGCCTTGGCACGCTCCCGCAGACCGGTAGGTACCGGCTCGTCGTCATGCCCGACTTCGGGCTCTCGGCATCGGGACGGATCGGTATGACCGGGAGCACCGGATCGCTCCCCCCGATTCACTCGGCGACCAACCTTGTGGTGAACGATCCTGTGAAGCACTTTGTCGGCGCGGCGGCAGGGCAGCCGATTACCCTTGCCTTCGATGCTGTCCCTGGGGATCGTTTGCTTCTTTCTTTCAGCGGGATGATATTCACGGGTGACAACTCGACCACGCTAAGTGTTTCGGTGTACTCGCCGGACGGGACGCTACTCGAATCGTATAGCTGCAATCGCACGGATACACAGTGCGGCCACGATGAATGGAATCTCATCGAAGGCACTTACAAAGTTGTCATCAAGGGCCCGACGGCAGCACTGATAGCGCTGGATGCGCGTGTACACCGTGGCTTTGACCGTGGCGTGCTGCAGCCAAATGTTCCGACGGACATTGGCTTTGGCTCGGGAGAGCAGGTCTGGCTCGCGTTCAACGCTAACCGAGGCGATACGGTTGCGCTTCGCCTCGATGGGGTCGCCACGACGCCGACGGGGAAGAATGTTGTCGTTCGTGTGTTCCGCCCCGATACCGGACGGCAGGAGATCGCGTCGCCCTTCAGCAGCATGACCATCTCGGTTCCTGACACGCTAAATCTTGTCGATCTTCCTGCCAGCGGACGTTACTTCGTTCAAGTGGCCGCGCAGATGGCGCTGCCTACAAAGGGTACGCTGACATTGCTTCCCGGCGCCGTGAGCACCACGGCAGCGGAAGGGGAGACGCACCACATCGCGGCATACGGGCCGTCGCAACAGCTGGTTGCCTCGTTCGACGCGGGGCAAGGGGGCGACCTCAACCTGAGTTTCAGCACGATCTCCGCTGGCGGTGGGCCCTCGGGCGCTTACACAGGGAAGGTCTTTGACGCGAGTGGCCGCCAAGTCGATAGCTTCACCTGCTATATCCAATATCCGGGTTGTTTCAGAGAGCTCTGGGCTATGGCGCCCGGCATCTATGATGTGCTGGTAACCCCGGGCGATGGTCAGACCCTCAGCTTTGACATGGTCGTGCGCCACCTTCGCGACATGGGGCAGCTGACGTCGGAGGGGAGTACCGACTACTCGCACAGCCAGGGCGAGACGCTAATAGGCCACTTCACTGGACACAAGGGCGACACGGTCGCTGTTCGTGTCGACGGAGCAGCGACCGTGCCCGCAGGGCGTACAACGACGCTGCGTGTATACCGTCCGGGCGGCGGTTACCTGGTGGCTGGTACGCCATGGACCAGCATGGCCGTTACGGGTGCCGGTACGCTCAACCTCGCTGGCCTTCCCGACGATGGTGAGTACACCGTTGTGCTCGCTGGCGAATTTGGCTTGCCCGGCGCTGCAACGGTAACGCTGGTGCCAGGCGCGGTTGCAGGTTCCCTACCCGAAGGCGTGGTGACTCACGCAGCATCGAAATCCGCCGGGCAGAACGTCTACTTGAGTTTCGACGCTGGCCAGGGCGGCAACCTGCTGGTGACGCTCAATAACGTCTCGATCGTCGGTTCGGCGACGTTGTTCTATGTGACCGTCTTCGATGCCAATGGTGTCCAGGTAACGAGCTACACATGCTACAAGCAATTCCCAGGCTGTGTGCTCGAAATGCTCGGCGCGGCGCCTGGCAGGTATGACATGGTTATCAGCCCGCAGGGTATGGACGCACTAAGCTTCGATGGGGTCATGCGCCATGTGCGTGATCTTGGAGCATTGTCGGTCGGTGAGTCCGTTGACTTGACGCGCGCTGCAGGCGAGATGCTCGGCCTATCCTTCGACGCGCAGATCGGGGATACGGTTGCCCTACAGCTGGGAGGCGTTACATCGACGCCTGCCGGGCAGAATACGACGGTACGTGTCTACAACCCGGATAACGGCCGCCTTGCTTCGGCTAGCCTCTATAGCTCACTGGTTACGAACGGCGTTCTCACACTCAATCTGCCGAAGTTACCGACGAGCGGGCGCTATCGGATGCTGATTTCGTCCGACTTCGGGGTTCCGTCTACAGGAACGCTCGGCCTATACGCAGGAATTACTGATCCCAAGTTGCTCGATGGGGTTATCCAGCACTTCGACACCCAGGTGACGCAGCAAGCGATTTATACGTCGTTCGATGCGAGTGCTGGTGACAACATCTCGCTTTCGATGGGCAATGTGAAGTTCATTGGAACCGATACCTCGTACCTCGTCACCGTTCAGGCTCCGTCGGGTGCGACCTACGCCACGTTCACCTGCTACAACTCGTACGCGGCCTGCACATACGATTTCTGGAACATGCCGAGCGGGACGTATCGGGTCATCGTGGGGACGCCCAGAAGCAGCAAGCTGTCGTTTGATGCCGTGGCGCGACGGAATACCGAGCGTGGTGCCATGGCGTATGGCACACCCGTTGACTTGACTCGGGGCATGGGCGGCGTGTTGCGTATGACGTTCCCGGCAACGATCGGCGACTCTGTGCAGTTGCAGGTATCGGGGGCTTCGACGTCGCCTACCTCGCGCGCGACGACGGTGAACGTATTCAGGCCGGATACCGGTACGCCCCGCACTGCCGCGCCTTACAAGACGCTAGCCGTATCCAAGGATGGCACGCTCGCGCTGCCGTCCCTGCCGGTTTCCGGTAACTACACGATAGTGGTTTCAAGCGATGTCGGCCTTGCTGGCTCGGGAAACATTACGGTTTCAAAGGCGGCGACGCCATGAGTGCGAACGATAAGGAACGTCTGATGAAATCATTGCATGTGGCGGCGGTAGGTACTGTTGTCGGCCTGTCAGCGCTGGCGATAGCCATTGCCGCACGGCATCCCGTGGCTATCCGGACCGTGCTTGCCGGGCCGTTCGCCACCGACCGGTTGTCGGATGAGGCGCAGGTCGCCTTGGGGGATGGCCGGACGCTCACTCTGGGTGGCGGCGTGCTTACGCTCGGTGACAAGCACATCGCGCTGACGACTCCTCGCCACTTTGCGTCGCTTACCGCCATGCCCACGGGCCAGGTGCTGATCTGGGGCGGTGTGGATGGCGAGGGTCGTCTGGTTGAGACGGGCGAGTGGTTCGAGCCATCGACTGGTGCGCTGGTGACCAGTGGCCGGCTAGGCCTGCCGGTGCGTGCCGCGCATACGTTGAGCGTGTTGTCGGATGGCTCACTCGCGATGACGGGCGGTTGGGGTCCGGGTAACGTGCCTGCGCACGAGGTCGCCGTGTGGCGCCCGCTGGACCGCAGCCTTGAGGTGAAGCCGGGCGACACGGCCCATGCGCGCCTCGGTGGTGAAGCGGTGTTGCTGGCCGACGGTACGTTGAAGGTCACGGGTGGTATCGACGAAGTGGGCCGCCCGGTCCACGACGCGTGGCAGTTCGGTACGCCCGAGCGCCATGATGCGGGTACGCCCGGTATCGCCGCGTCCTATCCGCTCAAGGACGCGCGTAGCGCCTCGCCCATCGGTCCGCTCGCCTTGCGTTTCGACGAGCCGATCGATGCCGCCCAGCTCAACGGTACAGTCTCCCTGCTCGGTCCCAACGGCGTGGTGAAGACCCGCGTAGTCGGTGCCGAGAACGGCCGCCTTGCCTTCATCCAGTTGCCCGACGAGCTGTACCCGTCGGCCCGCTACACCATCTTCGTCCAGGGCCTGCACACCGCGGGCGGCAAGCCTGTGCCCTATGAGGCGATTGGCTTCACGACCCGCGCTGCACGCAATGGCGTGGTACTGGCCGGTGAAGGCAAGCGCCCCGGCACCGACGTAGCGAAGCCCACCGAGCCGGCGGTTTACGTCATGGCCGGTGAAGGCAAAGCCAAGCCCTGCAAGCCGGGCGATGCGTTCCACCTGTGCCGTGACAAGGGCGAGGTGAAGGACGGTGCGTTCTACCCGGGCCAGGACAACGTGGCGACGGCCTCGGGTGGCCATTGGCGTTTGTACAAGGATCGTCAGAGCCTGCCCGATACGAAGCAGCTGGAAGCGAACCTGCCCAAGGGCGCCACGGCGCTGATCGGCCAGGTACGCCGGATCGACGACACGCCTGTTGCGAACGTCGCCATCACCATCGGTGAGCAGACCGTCCAGACCGACGCCCGCGGCGTATTCGTGTTGCAGAACCTGCAGTCCGGCCGCCGCGAGCTGTTCGTCGACGGCGGCCCGGCCGGCAAGCCCGGTACCGAGTACGGCCGCTTCATCGTGGGCGCGGACATCGCTGCGGCGACCGTGAATCACATGCCGTTCGTGATGTACCTGCCGCGCGTGCTTGAGCGCGACAAGATCCCGCTGCCGTCGCCGACCACGCGCGAAACGGTGCTCACCCACCCGGACATGCCGGGCCTGGAGCTTCGCATCCCGGCCGGCGCGGTGTTCAAGGACCGCAACGGCAAGGTGCTCAACGAGATCGCGATCGTGCCCACGCCAGTGGATCACGCACCGTTCCCGCTACCCGACAACTTCCCGATGTACTTCACCATCCAGCCAGGCGATGCGGTGGTGCAGGGCATGACACCGGAGGCGGCGAAGGGTATCCAGGTTGTCTATCCGAACTACGGCAAGCAGAAGCCGGCGGACAAGGCGGATTTTTGGGTGTACTCGGCCGAAAAGGGTTGGGAGATGTATGGGGCGGGGCATGTCTCCAGCGACGCTAGCCAGCTGGTGGCGGACTCCAATACGAGATTGGTTTGGGCGCTCGGCGCAGGAGCTTCGGTAAATCCCGAGCGTCCGCACAACGATGGAAAACTATGCAACCAAAATCGGTCCCAGCCAATTGACGTCGAATCGGGTCTTTTCTATCACGAGTGGGAAGATCTCTCTGTCAACGACTCGGCGCCAATCAGTGTGCATCGTACCCATAGTGGGTTGCAGGATTCATACGCCATGTTCGGGTGGGGGAGTGGCACTTCCTCCGACATGACGTTATCAAGCGCAAACGGCTTCGATACGCCGACGATCGTAATGCCATGCTCGCAACCGATTCGGTTTCGTCTTACCAGTGGGCAGGCAGTGTGGCCGCTTGTAGGAACCATTTGGACGCATGAAGATACAGATTCCATTTTCTACAAAGCGCGACTTGAGTTCGTAAATGACTCAACCCCTGAGGGGGCGCACTGGGTTATGACACTGCTGAACGGAACGCGATATCTGTTTGATAGACACGCTCCGAATCGGATAGTTGGGATATCGGATCGTTATGGCAACACTATCCGTTATCTGTACAACGCTGGCCTGTTGGACCGCGTTATCTCGCCTCACGGACGCTCCTTAAAGTACGCGTTCAATGAGCACAACGTGGTTGAATCGGTAACCGACGATACGTCCAGAAAGGTTACATACGAATACCGGTACATCCGAGACGGCGTGACGGGATGGAATGGATCCGTTCTGAGTCGGGTTAATTATCCTGACGGAACGAGCGAATCCTATACCTACAAGAAGTCACTGTATCAGGGCGTGGCCTCTGATGGTTGGCTTATGGAAACGATGACGGACCGACGGGGCATCACATGGGTCACTAACGAGTACGATGGCGAAAATCGTGTCATCAAACAGGTGCTCGCCGACGGTACCAGCTACTCATTCCTATACGCGATCGATACGGGTGGAGTGCGGACAACGACAGTAACTGATCCCGCCGGCCACAAGGAGAGATTTGAGTTCGACCCGGAAAGCAGGTACACGAGGAAGGTGACGCGAGCTTATGGAACCCCGCATGAGCAAACGGTGTCATTCGTGCGCGCCGGGAACGGAATGGCGCTTTCAAGGACCGACCCTGCCGGAAGGGTCACGAATCTGGATCGTGATGCCAGCGGGAACGTCACTACGATGACGATCATGGCAAACGGCGATAGTCCGCGGAAATTCAGATTTGTATACACAGACGACTTTGGCCTGTTAGCGTCGGTCACGGATCCCCTCGGTCACACGACCAAGTACATGTACGAGAATGGTTGTCGTACGGGTGCCACGGATGCCATGGAGAGGCACGTCATTGCGACATGTGATGGCGAGGGCAATATGACGTCCATGACGGATGCAGATGGCTCGTCGTATTCGTTTGTCTACAACGCTGGCGAACTGGTCCGGACCATCGATCCAAACGGTAGGTCGACAGAGTATGTATATGACAGCATTGGCCGCCGGGTTTCGACGACAGACGCAAAAGGCGCGGTTGCGACGGTGTCTTACGATTCCAATTCCCGTCCCGTTTCGAGGACGGACGGTCTTGGTGGGCTATATAGCTACGTCTACGATGGAAATGGAAACCTTGATTCAGTGACGCTGCCGGGCGGAAACAAGATTCGCTACACATGGGATGGTATGAACCGGGTGATAGCCCGAGACGATGCGATAGGTGGTCACGAGACCTGGAGCTACTACCCAGGCGGAACCTTGAAGACCTGGGTGGACCGAAATGGACAGGTGACAACCTATGACTATGACGAGTTGGACCGCCCAACGATGCAGACGTTTGCAGACGGCTCAGGAGTCGGAACCAGCTATGACAGCGCAAATCGCGCGATCGAGTTCACGTCGACCGATGGGCAAAGCATCATCCGCGAGTACGACGATTTTGACGAATTGATGGTTGAGAGGACGTCCGATGGGTCGGTATCTTACGAATATGATTCGTCCGGAAAGCGCGTGGCGATGACGCCAGATGCCGGTATGAGGACGGAATATAGCTACGACGGTGTTGGGCAAGTCACTCGGATATCCATGGGAGCGACCGCGTTCGCGTTCGACTACGATGCAGCGGGTCGACGTAGCGACATTCGTTATTCTAACGGTATTACTAAACACTTAGATCGAGACGCGCTGGGTAATGTCACGCTAGTCCGTTACCTTGGTAGGGATGAAGCGTTAATTCGTTCGATCGCATATACGTACGATGAAGCTGGGTTGCGGTCATCTCGAACCGATAGTGATGCTTCAAGCCTGGCGGACGATCCACAGGATTTCGCTTACCAGCAAGGCGGCCGTCTCGACGAAGCCAAGGGTCGAAAGAGGGCGTACGACGCCAACGGGAATACCGTTGGTATAGGATCGGCCCACTACGATTGGAATAGTAGAGATCAGCTCGTGGCGGTTAGCGACGGAGACCAGAGCGCTACCTTTACCTATGACCCAGTAGGTAGAAGGCATTCAAAAACAGTAAACGGCCGGACTACGACCTACCTCTATGACGGCTATATGGAGGTCGTCCAAAAGCATGATGGTGATTCCACGCAGTTACTCAATGGAGTGGATATCGATGAGCGCTTGGGCCTACTGGATCAAGGTGCCTTCGACTATTTTCTCACTGATCTCCAAGGTAGTGTTCTCGAAGAAGTAAATGAATCCGGCGCTTCAGTTTCGAAGCACACCTACGGGGCATACGGGACTACCGTAAGCACAGGCATGGATACGGGAAATCGTTTTCTTTACGCCGGCCGCGAGCTTGATATGCCAGGACTCTATTTCTATCGGGCGCGATACTATGATACCTCGTCGTCTCGCTTCCTCAGTGAGGATCCGATTGGTCTTTCGGGAGGTTCTAATCCGTACGCCTATGTTCTTGGGAATCCAATTTCCCTAATCGATCCACTTGGTGAGTCGGCTGACGGAACCATCGCATGTGACGGAAACGGCGGCTTCATGATCATCGGGGATTTGAGAGGTCCTAAGGGAGAATGCATTCGTCTGCACGAGCAGCGGCATATCGACGACTACCATAGCTGGTATCCGAGGCTGTGCAAGAACATGGAATACGGTGAGATGGTGGGTCCATACGTCACTGAACAGGCGAAAAATCCGCCCAAGAATACGCCGCAATATCCGATGCAAGAAAGCGAGTGCCATGCCTATCGGGTGAGCTACAAGTGTGACTCCCAATGTCCAGGATCCGAAAAGGAAGTGGCGCGGGATCTTAAGTGGCTTGCATACTACAAATGCGATGCATGGCATTGGTAATTGCGGGAGGTGAGGGCATGCTTTTACGGACACTGATGATCGTTGCGTTCGTGTGGTTCAATGCATCGCCTCCCGTGGCCGCATCCGAAGGACCCGCGCGCATCCTTAACATCGAGGGCCGCCTTCAATACCGCGCTCCCGAGACTAGTTGCGTAGTGCAGGTTCGGCGTCCTGTTTGGCGAGTCGTAACCGAGGATAGGCCCGTGACCGGGGCCTTCTCGCTTACATTGAAAGTGAACGGCGATGACGCTGTCATTGTTAATGTGACGTGCGATGGCCGTCAGGTGTTTCAATCTAATCCTGTCCAGTTGTCGAGGAGCGTGACGAAAGTCGGGCTCGGTTCCATCGATGCGCGCGCCCATCTCGACGCTGATGGTTGCCGTGAGCTCGCGGATACGAAAGACACTAATCTCGGCAATGAGCTCATTGCGCGGGTAAGCGCGGTGGCGGGCGTTCCTGTCGATCATCTGCTGGCGCAGCGACCTCGCGAATGCGCCACTCAGATTGTGATGGTGGTCGAAGGAGCTGGTTCATACAGCGGCCCCGGATCTCATTGGATCGTAAGTAAAGATCGGGTGTCTGGGGACGTTCGAGTTGAAAGTGGCTTGTGAGCCGGCTTCGTCCATTCACATTTAGAGGATGTTGGTGTTGGGACTAAAGGGGGTCTCCTCCGCGTAAACCATTTTTCAGTAAGAGTTTGGTGTGTCCTGCCCCGTTGATCGTCTCCGAGAGGTCTAAAGCGCCTTCAAAAACACCATCAAATCCCCGCGCTCCTGCGCCGTAAGCCCAATCGGATATCCCGTATCCAACCCACGGTAGTACACCTCGCGGTCAACGGCCGCCTCGAGGCTCGGCACGCTCCCGTCATGCATATAGGGGGCGGTCAGCCGCACCTCGCGTAGTGACGGCGTAGCAAACGTCTCGATATCCGAAACCTTATGGCTCGCGGCAAAGTGGCCGAGCTGGGCTTCATCCGCATGCGTGGCGATACGATCACCGAGAGCAGCACCGCCGAGGTTCCTCGATAGCACGCCTTGCGTCAGTTCGGGCAGGCGCGCGGCGATGTCATCCATGCTCACACCCGAGCGGTGGAAGTCGTGATCGGTGAGGTGCGCGCCTTCAAGGACGTGGCAGGTCGCGCATTGCCCTTTGCCCGCGAAGAGGCGCATGCCTAGTTTTTCACGCTCGTCGAGCGCAGTGGTTTCGCCCCTCGTGAAGCGCTCGAAGCGAGTGGGAGGGAGGGGTAGTTGCCGCAGGTAGCTGGCGAGAGCTGCGGCAATGGCCTGGTCGGCCTCTGCGAGCGGCGTTTCCTTGCCTGAGGGAAACCACGTGGCGTAGTCGGGCAGGGCGGTGGCCGCAGTGGCGATCGCCGCCCGCCCGTGAAGCCCCATTTCCACCGGATTGCTAAACGGATCCATCACCGCATCTTCCAGTCGGTCACGTCGTCCATCCCAGAAAAACGAAGTGCGCTGTGATGCGATCGTGGTGGTGAGGGACGGCGTGTTGCGGGTTCCCGGAAGGCCGTGGATACCCGTAGCGATCATCTTGCCGTCGCTGAAGGCCAATCCAGGGATATGGCAGGTGGCGCAGCTGGTTCGCCCATCCGCACTAAGGCGTGGGTCGGCGAATAGCTTTTGACCGAGTGCCACCTGGCTGGCGTCCGCCGCTCTGGCTGATGACGCTCGCGCATGCATGAACGCAAACGCGCCTGCCCCCGTAAGGGCAAGTGCTAGACACGTGATGACGAGGACCGGGCGCATCCCACGCTCCGAAGGCGATGTCACCTGTTACATCGCGGCGACGCGGACGCGTGCACCCGTGGCGGCCAGCGTCTTCGACAGCTCATCCTTCCTGACACCGTCACTGACTACGAGCACGGTCACGCCCTTCAGCGTATCGGGCTTCACTTCCTTGCCGAGGGCCGTGGTGAAGGCATTCGTGGTCGCTGCATCCGGGCCGCCCAGGATCAGCAGGGCACCGGGAATGAGGATCGAACTGGCGCCGTGCACGATCGAGTCCGTCTCGTTCTTGCGGCGATCTTCTGCCATGGCGCCTTCGCCTGCAGGGATCACATAGATGTATGGCTTCATGCCGATATCGTCGGCGTGCACCTTGCCCTGGTCGGCCAGGTACAGGCCCCAGCTGTTCTCGTCGGCGTTTGCTGCCGGACGGGGCACGGACGCTTTCTTGGCAGTGGCGCTTTCGCTGGCGGGCGTGGTGGCGGCCTGGTCGTTCGACTTGCTGCAGGCGCCGAGAGCCAGGGCGGTGGCCAGCGCGAAGGCGCAGGCGGTCCATTTATTCATCGATGTCATTCCGGACATGGGCCCGATCCCCCTCGGACCGGCGAGGCGCGAGGCAGCTCCGCCCCGGCATGCGGGCATTCATACCAGATCGCAATTACAAACGCACGCATCGCAGGATCATGGCCGAAAACGCATCAGGTATCGCGAGAAATTGTGATACACGTATCATTTTGCGATGTGGCCGCTCCGTACATTACGAGCGCGCTAACAGGGGTGCCGGGCGGACCGACGGCATACATGAAGGGAAGGCTGGCAGGGCGCCGGCCACAGGGGATGTGCTTATGCTTTCGCAGTGGACGCGTGCTAAGCACGCGCGCGGGATGCTCGCTTCGTGGTTTGCCGTGGCCGTGCTGGCGTTGTTCGCCACCGGACCCGCCGCCGCCACGCAATACGTCTATGACGCGAATGGCCGCCTGGTGGTCGTAACCGACGACAGTGGTGAGAGTGCCCGCTACGTCTACGACGCCATGGGCAACATTTTGCGCATCGAGCGCGTGCAGGCTTCCGAGCTACGCATCTTCGCGATGACGCCTTCCCATGGCACGGTCGACACACCGGTATCCATCCGGGGCCAGGGCTTCGAAAGCGTTGCGGCCAACAACACCGTGCAGTTCAACGGGGTTCCGGCCACGGTGTCTTCGGCGACCGCTAACGAACTGAAGGTCACCGTGCCCTATGCCGCGACGACGGGCCCGGTCACGGTCAGCGTCGGTTCTCGCACGGCGGCCAGCGACACGCCCTTTACCGTTGACGAAACAGGCCTGCCGCCGGTCATCGGCCAGGTGTCGCCCGATATCGCCGTCGTCGGCACATCCATCGGTATCGATGGTTCGCATCTCTATCCCATCCCTGGCAAGACGTCGTTGCGCATCGGTGGCCGTTCACTCGATATCGGGCAGGGGACGACCAACCAACATCTGGCAGCGGTACTTCCACCTTCGGCAAGCAGCGGCCGCGTTAGCGTGCAGACGCCCTACGGCACCGCGGAAAGCGTGCAGAGTGTGCTTGTGGTGCCAGCGGGTATCGACCCGGCCAACGTGCACTCACGTAGCGTCGCCACACTCGATACCAGCTCGGGCCATGTCGACCTGACCGACGGCAACAGCTACGGCGCCGTGATGTTCGACAGCGAAGGCCGCTCGTGGATCAGCCTGCAACTGGCGAACTTCTCGGGAAGCTCGGGCAACATCGGCTACACCGTCTACGCGCCGGGTAACGTTGCGGTGCTGCAGGGCACCGTGTCGGCCAATGCGCCGTCGATCCACCTGGGCCGCCTGCAGGGTGCGGGCACCTATATGGTGCTGTTCCGCCCGAATGATGGCGGTTCGTCGTCGTTCGATCTTTCTGCCGTTTCTAACGTGGCCTTCGGTGACGACGAACTCACCCTCGTCACCCAGGTGCCGTCGCAGAGCGTGCGCGCCATCTTCAACGCCCAGGCCAAGGACACGCTGGTGGTGAAGATCGCCGGTGCGACCACGGAGCCGGGCAACGTGGCCGTGACGTACTCGGTGTACACGCCTTCGGGCGCGTTCTACACGAGCGGCGTTGCGTCGGGCGCCGGTTCCATCAACCTGCCCAATCTGCCCATGGGCGGTACCTGGCAGGTCGTGGCCGCGCCGGGTGTCGGTGTGAAGGGCAGCATGCGCGTCTCGGTGATCAAAGGTACGACCGGCGTCCTCATTCCTGGTGCTGCCCCAGTCTCGCTGGAGGCGAAGTCCCCCGGCCAGAACGTGTACATGAATTTCCACGCCAATCCGTTTGACGACGTGGATGTGACGGTGGCGAACGCAACGCTTACCGATACGACGCAGACGTATTACGAAGTGCATGTGTACGCGGCGGCGGGCAACGAAGTCGCCTATACGTCCTGCTACACCACGTACCCCGGCGGTAACTGCAATCTGCACCTCTGGTACATGAACGAGGGTGACTACCAGGTCGTGGTGGTGCCGTACTACGGCGGTACGCTGCATCTGGATGCTACGCTCCAGAAGCAACTCACTGGTCGTACGCTAGCCCATGATGAGACCATGGGTATCGATCTTGCTCTGGGCCAGGCCGAGCGCCTGACCTTCGATGCCAAGGCGGGCGACACGCTGGCCATGTTCATCAGCAACACCCGCACGACGCCGCAAGGGCAGAACCTGCGGTTCCTCGTCTACCGTCCGGACGCGGGCTACATCACGACGCAGACCCGCGCTTACACCGATTTTTCCACCACTGGCTCCCGCGTTATCGATCTGCCTAACCTGCCGGTCACCGGACGGTATACGGTCATTGTGTTGCCAGACTACGGGCTGCCGGTGGCGGCACAGATCAGCCTGTTGACAGGGACCACGGCGACGCTCGCGACGAACGCGGCGCCCATCACACTGGACACGCACGCTCCTGGCCAGTCGATGTACGTAGACTTCGATGCCACGGCGGGCGAGCGCATGGAGCTCACCTTCACGGGAGCTGTGCTCACTAACGCTAGCTACGGTGCGTACCAGGTCAATATTCAGGACGCCGCGGGCCGCTTTGTCCAGGGACGCACGTGCTATATGGGCGACGTCGGTTGCCAGTTCCACCTGTGGTATCTGCCCGCAGGGCATTACCGCGCGACCATAACCATGGATTGGGGTGGCACGTTCCATGTTCAGGCCGGCATCCGTGATGTCATCACCGGCCGTCAGCTCGCGGTGGATACACCTGCGCACATCTCGCTCGACAGCGGCAATGCCGAGCACGTGACATTCCACGCCAATGCGGGCGATACCCTCGCGTTCGCCGTAAACAGCCTGACGACCACGCCGGCCGGGCAGAGCGCCCGCTACATCATCTATCGCGCCGACGCCGGGGCGATTGCCACGGCGACACCCGCCTATACCGAGTTCAGCACATACGGGCCACGCCTGATTGACCTGCCGAACCTGCCGGTCACGGGTGACTACACGATCGCGATCCTCTCCGACACGGGTGTCGGCATCGATACCACGGTACAGCTGATTAGTGGCGAAGTTGGCAGCTTGCCGGCGGACGGCACCGCGGGGCACTTCGATACGCGTGGCTCGGGCCAGTCGACCTATGTTGATTTCTCGGCCTACCAGGGTGAAAACCTGGAACTTTCGTTCTGGAATATCGTGCAGGCCGGCGCAAGCTACGGCGCCTATAGCGTGAACATCCGCGACTCGGCGGGTCGGAACATCAGCGGCACCACGTGCTATACGGGCGATCCGGGATGCGAATTCCATCTTTGGAACCTTCCTGCCGGTAGCTACCGTGCCACGATCACCACGGATTGGGGCGGTACGCTTTCGTTCGATGCCGCCGCGCGGCCGCACAAGGTGCTTCCGCAGCTCACGGGCGACCAGCCGGTTTCGGCGTCGTTCGTCCGTGGCGAGGCCGGTCGCCTGACGTTCCATGCCAATGCGGGTGACACGCTTGCACTCGTGGAGTCCGGTATCAAGACCGATCCCGTCGGACGTAACGTCCGTTTCCTGGTCTATCGCCCGGACGCCGGAACGATCACGACTTCCACACCTTCCTACACGGACTTCAGCCGTGCAGGCGACCAGTTGCTGGACCTGCCCAATCTCCCTGTCACGGGTGATTACACGGTCGTGATCCTTCCGGACTACGGTGTGCCTGCGGACGTGAAGCTGGCTATCGTAGGTGGCCTCACCGGTTCGGTGCCCGCCGATGGCGCGCCGCATACGTTCGAAAGCAATGCGGCCACACAAACGGCTTATCTGGACTTCACGGCTGCCCGTGGGGCAAATCTCGAGCTGGTGTTCTCGAACGTGGTGCAGACGGGGGCGAGCTACGGCGCCTACAGCGTGGATATCCGCGATGAAGTGGGTCGTAGTATCGGCGGGACCACTTGCTACACATCTGACCCTGGCTGCGAATTCCATCTGTGGGCGCTGGCAGGTGGCAAGTACCGCGCCACTGTCTCGCTCAACTGGGGTGGTAGCCTTAAGTTCGACGCCACGGTGACGCCCAATCGTACCGGCCGCGTGCTTGCGTTCGACGCGCCTGCGTCGTTCGATCTCGGCACGGGTCAGGTGGAGCGTCTGACGTTCCATGCGAACGCCGGGGATACCGTCGCTTTGCAGGAAACCGGTATCGTTACGGCCCCTGTGGGCCGCGACGTTCGCTTCCTCGTCTATCGCCCCGATGTGGGTGTGATCACGACGAGCACGCCGGCGTACCTCGATTTCACCCGCTCGGGTAATCAGGTAGCCGACCTGCCGACGTTGCCGGTGACGGGCGACTACACCGTCATGGTCATGCCTGGCTATGGTGTGCCGGCGCACGTCCGTCTCGATCTCATACCGGGTACGACCGGCACTCTGGTGAAGGATGCGTTGCCGCAGACCTTTACGGTACCGACGCCTGGCCAGACGGCTTACCTGAATTTCCACGCGGATGCCTTCGACGACCTCGAGCTTACGCTTGCGAACGTGCCGGCCAATGGGAGCACTGCCGGCTGGTATCGCGTGGAGGTTTACGATGCCACGAACCGTCAGGTCGCGAGCGCGACCTGTTACTACGGTGATCCCGGTTGCCAGACGCATCTGTGGTACCTGGCCGAAGGTAACTACCGCGCCGTGGTCACGCTTAACAACGGTGCCGTCGGACAGTTCGATGCGGTGCTTACTTCGCACAAGAAGGGCGTGCATCTGTCGAATGGCGACGATCAGGCCATCATCCTTGGGCTAGGCCAGGCTCAACGCCTGACGTTCGACGCCAATGCGGGTGATACGCGTACCTTGCTCGTGCAGGATGTGCTCACCTCGCCGGTGGGTCGGAATGTGCGTGTGATGGTGTTCTCTCCATCGTCCGGTGCCATCACGAACGGCACGGGCCGGATCCTGGAAGATACCGCGAGCGGCAACCGCCTGTTCACGCTCTCGAACCTGCCGGTCACCGGTACCTACACCGTGATGGTGCTCGGAGATTATGGTGTTGCCGGGTCGCTCAAGCTGACCGAAGACTTCGTCCGTTCCGGCGATACGCCCGCGCCGAAGCCCGCGAATATCGTTATCGATGCGGCATCGAAGCATTTTGCGTGGGAATCTCCCGATCCGGCGGTATCGCTCGTCTTCACCGCCTCAGTCGGCCAGAACGTCGATTTCGCCATCAATAACGTTACCGGTACGACCGGGTTCTATCTCAACGCCTACGACCCGTCGGGTGCGGGCATCGGAAGTAGCTACTGCTCGACCGACCAACCTGCGTGCACCATCGATTTCTGGAACACCAAGCCGGGTAGCTACACGATCTCCATGTCGCCTTCGAACGGGACAGGCATGGCGTTCGATGCGGTCGTACGCAGTAATCCGAATGGCGGGACCTTGCAGCGCGGTACGGCCAAGGTCGTGTCGGGCGAGTTTGGAGATCTCATTCGCTATACGTTCGATGCGTCCAAGGGCGAGACGGTAGCGCTGTACGTTTCCGATCTCCTGACCACTCCGCAAGGACGTAACGTGGGTGTTCGCGTGTATCGCCCGGACGGCGGTTTGATTCAGCCGAGCTCGTACATGACCAATGTCGTCACGAGCGATCGTTCAACGATCAATATCAACAGCATCCCCGTTTCAGGCACGTATACCGTCGTCGTCAACTCCGATTGGCTGATGCCGTTTACAGCGAAACTTCTGCTTGTGCCTGGCGTGACAGGTTCGGTTTTGACGCCGGACGCTACAACGACACATATCGAGTCCAATGCACCGGCCGAAACGGCGTGGTTCGATGTGGATGGCGGCCAGGGCGGCAACTTCGAACTTTTCCTCAACAACATGAATCTTCAGGACGGTAATAGCTACTACACCGTCTCCCTGTTCAACTCGGCCGGCGTGCAGCTCGACAACTTCGTCTGCTACTCGTCGGATCCGTCGTGCTCCCGTGA
This sequence comes from Luteibacter aegosomaticola, assembly GCF_023078475.1. Lineage (NCBI taxonomy): Bacteria > Pseudomonadati > Pseudomonadota > Gammaproteobacteria > Lysobacterales > Rhodanobacteraceae > Luteibacter > Luteibacter aegosomaticola. Next base: position 1,512,448 of record NZ_CP095741.1, read on the forward strand.
CATGTGGAACCTGGCGCCAGGGATGTACCGGGTGGCCGTGATTCCGCAGTACAACACCTCGAAGCCGGCTTTCGACGCGGCGTTCGTTCGCAACAAGGAGAAAGGAAAGCTCCAGCGTGGTGTGGCGGCCGATATCACTCACGGTGGCGGCGACATCCTGCGCTACACGTTTGATGCGACTCAGGGCGAAACCATCGGTCTGGCGCTCTCGTCGATCACCACCAACCCGGGCGGCCGCAATACCGCGATCCGGGTCTATCGCCCCGATGGCGGAATCATCGTGCCCAACGGTGCCTATTCGTCCGGGTATACGTCAAATGTGGCCACCCTCAACCTTACGGATCTCCCGGCGACGGGTACGTACACGGTCCTGGTCCACAGCGACTACCTCCTTCCGGGCAGTGGACAGTTGACCCTTGTGGGTGCCGCATCCGGTGCTGTGCTTACCGAGGCATCTCCCCTTCATGCCGCGGCCAAATCGGCTGGACAGAACGTCTATTTCGACGTCGACGTGGGGTCCGGTGGTGCCTATGAGCTGGCCCTGTCCAACGCATCGACCGGCGATGGCGCCGACAACTACTACCAGGTCTTCCTCTACAACCCGGTTGGCGTGCAGCTCGATAGCTACTATTGCTATCCATCCAATCCGAGTTGCTCGCGCGATATGTGGAACCTGGCTGCGGGCAGGTATCACGTGATCGTCCAGCCGGGCTATTCGTCATCGACGATGTCCTTCGACGCGACGCTCCGTGCCCATGCCAGCAAGGGCGTACTCACCCGGAACAGTCCGGCCGATATCACCCGTATTTTTGGCCAGGAGCTGCGCTATACGTTCCAGGGTACGACGGGTGAAACCGTGGCGCTACGCGTGGATAGTCCCGCCTCGACGCCGAGTGGGTTCAACACGGTGGTGCGCGTGTACCGGCCCGATGGCGGTGTCATCACTGACGGCACGAAGTACAGCTGGATGTCCGGTACGGGCGCGCAGACGCTAAACCTGCCGAACCTCCCGTCCACGGGTACTTACACCGTGATCGTCAACACGGACTACCTGATAGCCGCTACAGGCACGCTCACGCTCGTGGATGGCGCGACCGGGCATACGCTCACCGATGGCGTTGTTACGCACCTCGAGGCGAATGCGGCAGGGCAAAACGTGTATTTCGACCTGGATCTTTCGTCGGTAACCAATGCTGAGCTGATGTTCTACGGCGCATCGTCGAATGACGGCGGCGACAACTACTACCAAGTGTTCATTTTCAGCCCGGCCGGCGTGCAGGTCGATAACTACTATTGCTACCCGTCGTCGCCTGGTTGTGTTCGTGATATGTGGGACATGCCGCGCGGCGTCTACCACGTCTTGATTCAACCGGGTTATGCATCGTCGCGCATGACCTTCGATGCCGTGGTGAGGGCCAATACCGTGAAGGGCGATCTCGTCCGCGGCGTGCCCGCCGACGTTGCCCACGAGAATGGCGGCTTCCTGCGCTACACGTTCACCGCGAATGCCGGTGAAACACTGGCGCTTAAGCTGTCGGACATCACCACGTCACCGCCTGGCCTGGGTACCTACATCAGGGTGTACCGGCCCAATGGCGGTCGTATCCTTCCGAATGGCTTCTATAGCCAGGTAGGTGCACGTGACTACCTGCTGGCGAACCTGCCAGACCTGCCAGAGAGCGGTGTCTATACGGTCATCGTGCACACCGACTATGGCGTCGGCGGCGGTGGCAAGCTCACGCTGGTTCCTGGAGTTACCGGTATCGATCTCAGCGACGGTGCTGCCGTGCATGCGCGTGGCAATGCGCCAGGCCAGGCGATCTACATGGATCTGGATGTCGCGACGGGAGGTCACTTCGAGTTGACGCTTTCGGCGACTGCACAGGACCCGTCAGTCAACTACATCTCAGTCGCGCTGCTGAATGCTGCTGGTGCACAAGTCGACGCCTATTACTGCGACACGGCGAGCAACTGCGCGAGGGATTATTGGAACCTGGCTTCGGGGCACTACCGCGTGGTTGCGACGCCGGGTTATTCCACCGACCAGATCGGCTTCGACGCCCGCTTCATCAGGAATGTTGAAGGTGGTCCGCTAACGAAGGACGTTCCGGTGGATATCGCCCATGCCCTTGGCGAGGATCTCCGCTACACGTTCACTGCGCATCGCAAGGATAACCTCGCACTGCGTCTCGCTGCGGCATCGACGATCCCGGCAGGTCGCGCAACGTATGTGCGCGTCTACAGGCCCGATGGCGGTCTGATCACGCCGGACAACCGCTACGCGATCCTCGGCAGCTACGGCAACGACACGCTGAACCTGCCGAACCTCCCGGTGGATGGCACATACACCGTGATCGTCAATAGCGACGCATTGTCGGGCGGCCAGGGCTCGCTCACCCTCACCACGGGGACCTCGCCATGACGCGTGGTTCCGGCACCAACGAACAGCAAAGCACGACCGACAGGACGCAGGGGAAGGTCATGGACAAATGGAAGCTTACGGGTTCGGGTGCGCTCATCGCCCTGAGTGCACTGGCGGCGGCGGTCGCCTACCACCACCCCATCGCGGTCCGCGTGGCGGTGCCCGGGCCCTTCGCCACCGACCGGTTGTCGGATGAGGCGCAGGTCGCATTGGGGGATGGCCGGACGCTCACTTTGGGTGGCGGCGTGCTTACGCTCGGCGACAAGCACATCGCGCTGACGACTCCTCGTCACTTTGCGTCGCTTACCGCCATGCCCACGGGTCAGGTGCTGATCTGGGGTGGTGTGGATAATGAGGGTCGCCTGGTCGAGACGGGCGAGTGGTTCGAGCCATCGACTGGTGCGCTGGTGACGACGGGCCGGCTAGGCCTGCCGGTGCGTGCCGCGCATACCTTGAGCGTGTTGTCGGACGGCTCGCTCGCGATGACTGGCGGCTGGGGTCCGGGTAACGTGCCGGCGCATGAAGTGGCCGTGTGGCGTCCGCTGGATCGCAGCCTTTCGGTTGAGCCGGGCGACACGGCCCATGCGCGCCTTGGTGGTGAAGCGGTGTTGCTGGCCGACGGCACGTTGAAGGTCACGGGTGGTATCGACGACGTGGGCCGGCCGGTCCACGACGCGTGGCAGTTCGGTACGCCCGAGCGCCATGATGCGGGTACGCCCGGTATCGCCGCGTCCTATCCGCTCAAGGATGCGCGTAGCGCCTCGCCCATCGGTCCGCTTGCCTTGCGGTTCGACGAGCCAATCGATGCCGCCCAGCTTAACGGTACGGTCTCCCTGCTTGGCCCCAATGGCGTGGTGAAGACCCGCGTGGTGGGTGCCGAGAACGGCCGCCTTGCCTTCATCCAGCTGCCCGACGAGCTGTACCCGTCGGCGCGTTACACCATCTTCGTCCAGGGCCTGCATACCGCGGGCGGCAAGCCGGTCCCGTACGAAGCGATCGGCTTCACGACCCGCGCTGCACGCAATGGCGTGGTGCTGGCCGGTGAAGGCAAGCGCCCCGGCACCGACGCAGCGAAGCCCACCGAGCCGGCCGTCTATGTCATGGCCGGTGAAGGCAAAGCCAAGCCCTGCAAACCGGGCGATGCGTTTCACCTGTGCCGTGACAAGGGCGAGGTGAAGGACGGTGCGTTCTACCCGGGCCAGGACAACGTGGCGACGGCCTCGGGCGGCCACTGGCGTTTGTACAAGGATCGCCAGAGCCTGCCTGATACGAAGCAGTTGGAAGCGAACCTTCCCAAGGGCGCCACGGCGCTGATCGGCCAGGTGCGCCGGATCGACGAGACGCCCGTCGCGAACGTCGCCATCACCATCGGTGAGCAGACCGTCCAGACCGATGCCCATGGTGTGTTCGTGCTGCAGAACCTCCAGTCGGGCCGCCGTGAGCTGTTCGTCGACGGTGGTCCGGCCGGCAAGCCGGGTACCGAGTACGGCCGCTTCATCGTGGGCGCCGACGTCACTGCGGCGACCGTGAATCACATGCCGTTCGTGATGTACCTGCCGCGCGTGCTCGAGCGCGACAAGATCCCGCTGCCGTCGCCGACCACGCGCGAAACGGTGCTCACCCACCCGGACATGCCGGGCCTGGAGCTGCGCATCCCGGCCGGCGCGGTGTTCAAGGACCGCAACGGCAAGGTGCTCAACGAGATCGCGATCGTGCCCACGCCGGTGGACCACGCACCGTTCCCGCTACCCGACAACTTCCCGATGTACTTCACCATCCAGCCCGGCGATGCGGTGGTGCAGGGCATGACACCGGAGGCGGCGAAGGGTATCCAGGTCGTCTATCCGAACTACGGCAAGCAGAAGCCGGCGGACAAGGCGGATTTTTGGGTGTACTCGGCCGAGAAGGGCTGGGAGATGTACGGGGCGGGGCATGTGTCCAGCGATGCCAGCCAGCTGGTGGCGGATAAGGACACGCGGCTGGTTTGGGCGTTGGGTGCGGGTGCTTCGACTAACTCGGATCAACCCGACAATGACAAGCCGACATGTGGCGCCAAGGACGGCGATCCCGTCGATCTGCAGACGGGCATTTTCTACGAGAACAACTTAGACCTGTCCTTGAAGGACACGGTTCCTATTGGCGTCGATCGATCCATTAACGGACTCTATTCCCCAAGCTCCCCATTTGGTCTGGGAACTGGTAGTTCGCTCACAATGACCATCTCGAGCGACAACCTCAGTAATCCTAAGGTGGTCCTTTCCTGTGGCGAACCGATCAAGTTTGACCTCGCGGCTGGATCGGCGGTATGGCCACTGGTCGGCACTGTCTGGCGGCACACCAGTTCAGACTCTAGCTTCTACGGAGCAACGCTGCAGTTCCTTAATGACAGTACGCCCGAAGGCGCACATTGGGTTCTTTCGACGACCGATGGCCATCAGTACTGGTTTGATCGTCACGCACCGAACAAGCTCTACCTCCAGAAAGATCGAAACGGAAATACGACTCGATACGAGTACACAAGCGGCCTGTTGACTAGGATAATTTCGACAAACGGGAAAGCTCTCGAAATTGGCTACAACAGTCAAAACCTAATTTCACATGCAGCGGATGAGACTGGCCGGTCAGTTCAGTACGCCTATCATGCCCTTGATGTTCCCTCCGGGACGACAGCCGGCTGGGTCCTGGATCGTGTGACGTATTGGGACGGCTCTCATGAAGACTACACGTACGTCAAGAATGCTTCGAGCGGCGCACTGGCCGAAACCTGGCTTGTGGAATCCATCCGAGATCGCCGCGGAAATCTAAAGGTGCGGAACACGTACGATCCGTCGTCAAACCGGGTGACGAAGCAGACGTATGCTGACGACTCAACGATGACGTTTGCGTATGAGAACGACGCAACCGGGCACATCTCTTCGGTGGTCGTTGAGCGACGGGATGGGTCGCGTGTCAGATACGAATTCGACCCGACGAGCCGGTACACATCGAAGGTCATTACTGGCTACGGTAGTAGTTCTGAGGAGACCACGAACTACCAGCGCGACCGAAGTGGACTTGTCAATGAAGTGATCGATTCGCTCGGTCGGAAGACGTCTTACAAGTACGACGGAAATGGTAATAAGATCAGTGAGATTAAACTCTCTGGTTCGGCCTCGCCGAACGTAACAGAATTCGAATACAACGGTGACAACGATCTTGTGCTGACGCGCGACCCAATGGGTCATCAAACGAAATTCACCTACGCGGATGGTTGCCAGGTAAAAAAAGAGGACGCGCAGGGTGCAGTCTGGAAATCAGAGTGCGATACAAGCGGTCGCGTCGTCACGGTTACCGACCCGTTGGGTAATATGCGTGAACGCCAATTTCGTGGCGGCGATCTCGTTGCTGAGATCGCCGCTAAAGGAGGGGTGACCGCCATGACCTACGACTACGCCGGTCGAGTTACCTCGCGAACATTGCCGGACGGTTCCGTCACCCAGCTTGAGTACAGTGGTGATGACTTGGTCATTCGTGCAGTGGATCGGCAAAATGAAGCCACTGCTTACGCGTACGACGGGAACGGTAATGTGACCGAAGTTACGTTGCCAAACGGTGGGAAGATCACCTACGCGTACGACCCGATGAATCGCCTGACGTCGATGACTGATCCTGTCGGGAAGGTTGAGGAGTGGGCATACGATAAGATGGGCAGAGTCGCATCTCATCGTTTGCGTGATGGCAGTGAGACCACCTTCTCCTACGATGAGCTCGGCCGGTTGCGCCTGAAAGGCTTTTCTGACGGCTCTGGAATCCAGGCCTCGTATGACGGTGCCAGCCGTTTGACGGAGCTTTTGGATAGCGAATCGGGCTCGATATCTTGGGCGTATGATGAACTCGATCGTCCTATCAGCGAAGATTCGGTACGTGGGCACCTTTCTTATTCGTACGACGCCAGTGGACGACGTATTTCCCTCTCCGTTAATTCGCAGGCGCCTATCGAGTTTGGCTATGATGAAGTCGATCGATTGCAGCGTGTAGCCCAAAAAGGGCGAGTGGTAAAACTTTCCTACGACTCATCAGGGCGGAAAGTCGAAACGGTGTTTCCCAATGGAGTTACTGGATCTACGACCTATGACCAAGACGGAAATGCCGTCGGTATTGTCTATAAGAAGACAGATGGGACGGTTATTCAGTCCAGGAGTTATAGCTTCGATATGGCTGGCCGAAAGATCGTGCAGACGGACGATGTCCCATCAGTCCTTCTCTCGAAGCCATATGACGCAAGCTCCATTTTCGACAAGGCTAACCGCCCTGTTGAGTTTGGTGGTTTTGGTGTCAAAAGTGACGAGAATGGCTCGCTCACTGATGATGGTAAATCGAAGTACGAATGGAATGCCCGAGGCCAGCTTACTTCTATAAGCCTCCCGACCGGCGAACGGATTGACTACAGATACGACGCCCTTGGCCGGCGTACGGAACGACGCGCTGCTTCTGTTACGTCATACCTTTACGATGGACAAAATCCTGTGGTCGAATCCACGGACGGGCAGGAAAAAACGTTCCTAAATGGCGATAGGCTTGATCATCGCTACGCCGCGCTTGCGGCGACCGGCGAGTTGGATTTTTTGGTAGACGAACTAGGCACTGTCGTTGCCACAACTGACGAAAGTCAGTCTCTCGTAAGTCGGTACGCCTACGATGCTTTCGGGCTGCCCGCAACCTCCGACGAACAGAATCGCTTTCAGTTTACCGGTCGGGAATGGGAGGGGGAGGGACTTTATTACTTCCGGGCTCGTTACTATTCGGCAGAGATGGGGCGGTTCATAAGCGAGGACCCCATGCGTTTCGATGGTGGTGGCCCTAATTTCTTTAGTTATGTTGGCAATGCACCAACCATGTATTCTGACCCGACGGGACTATGTCCTGAAGGTGGTGACTGGTGGCCGTTCGGAAAGAAGAAGAGTGAGCCAACCGGGGAAATTGATCCGACGAAGGGTCCAAAGTGTCCTTTGCCGATGCCGAACGATCCGCTAAAGCCGATCCCAGTCCCGGGAGGTGGCATGATGGGTTGCCATGCAGCGATGCTCGAAAAAATCGTGAAATGCAGCAAGAAGTGTCCGGGTGTATTGGATCGTACTGCGTGCATTGAAGAATGGCGCATTCGCGAGCCGGCCTGCGTAGCGGACCATGCGGGGGAATAACATGAAAGGAAGGCTGTTTCGGTGGGGCGGCGGCTTGCTCCTCTTGGCCGCCTGCGCCCTCATTGCTTGGGGCGCATACTGGGCCGGATTCACCAAGGCGCTGCAAATTGGCCAATTCATCAATCGAGGGCAGGAGCTCTCACGGGCGAAGGAGTTTGAGGTGCTGGCTGCAAAACTCGATTCCGGAAAGAACGAAGAAGTCCGTGCGCACCTCCAGACTCTTTCCGGCATTTTGAAGGAGCAAGCGAGCGTTCCAGGCAGCGAAAATCTGTCACTCGCGGATGTCCTTGTACCGACGGCGGGGCTTTCGCTCATTCGTGACTATGAGGCGGCTCGATCTGCGGAAGATAAGAGGCTCACGGACCAGAAATCGCGCTAAATCAATGGCCTTGGCTGGCAGGGAGACTGCCAGCGGATGGTGTGATCCGTTGAACGGGCTAGCCGCGATAACTTAGGTTCTTGCGGCGCCTATCGCCTGTCGTGATGCCGTGAGACATCAAAGCAAGGAGCGCTAATGTAGGCGAGGTCGAGCTAGTCGTTTCCTTCGTGCCTGCAGGCCGCCTCGCATTCGGCTTCGCCACAGCCACGATCACAGAGACGCTCTTGTAGGAGCGCGCTTGCGCGCGATCGCGCGCTTGCGCGCTCCCACTAACGGAGGGCTGCCATCCAGAGGGCGACAGCCACGGCACCACCATCGGGAATGCCGATGGCACGGTCGCCGAGATAGGCGGCTCGGCCGGCGCGGGCTTTGAGCGTGGCGGTTTCTTCGGCGCCGCGACTGGCGGCGAGGTGCAGTGCCTCAAGCGCTTCGAACGGGCTCATCCCGGCGTCGAGCGCGGCCTTATAAGCATCGGCGGCGGGGTAAAGCGCATCGAGCATCGTGCGGTCGCCGGCTTTTGCGCCGCCGAGATGCGCGATGGCATCGGTGGCCGCGACGAGGGCGGCATGCCACTGCAACGGTGTCGGCTCGGCCACGCCACTCAGTTCGCGAGCTGCACGCATTAACCCCGTCGCATAGAACGGCCCCGAACTACCACCAATCGCCTGGCGCATCGCATCGGCCATATAGCGCAGCGCACTCTTCGGCGAATACCACGCATGATCGGGCAGGGTGAGCACCGCTTCGGCGCCGCGCCGCAGACTGGCACCAAGATCGCCATCACCGGCCTTCGCATCGAGATCGGTGAGCTCATGTTCGGCTTTGATCAAGGCTTCAGCAGCAGCATGGGCCGCACGACGCACCGCATCACCAGCAGGTGTCGGTGACCCCGTGACGGTCGCTTCACCCGGTGCCGCCGCCACCTCAAGAATCGGTGCATCGTTCAACAGACCGCTGCCATGCCACGCGGGAGCGCTGGCCGGGGCATCGAGCAACCGGAGCAACTCGTCATCTACCTTCAGCACAGAGAGCGAAGCGCCGGGCATATCCAAAGCCGTGAGGAAGTTGCCACACCACGCCCGCACCACCTCGATGCCACGTTCGCGCAGCACCGCCAGCGCGCCGCGTAGCAGGATGTCGAGCTCCATGGGTGGCGTAGCACCCAGGCCGTTCACCAGCAGGGCCACACGCTGCCCGCTAGTCAGGGCGAGGTCCTCGATGATGGTGGAAAGCACGGTGGCCGCCAGCCCATCGGCCGGGGCGATCGACCCCTTACGCACGCCAGGCTCGCCATGGATACCCAGCCCGTATTCAATCTCGTCCTCCCCCAGTTCAAAACCGGGGTGGCCAGCGGCGGGGACGGTGCACGAACCCAGCGCCACGCCCATGGAGCCAAGGCCGGTAGCTGCCCTGCGGCCGAGCTCGGCAACCTCGCCGACCGACTTGCCCGCGGCCGCAGCCGCGCCAACCACCTTGTGAATCAGCACGGTGCCAGCAATACCGCGGCGACGGTCGGGCGTGACGGTATCGCGCAGCGCCACATCATCGGCCACGGTAACGATCTCAACCGGAATACCTTCACTACGGGCGATCTCGGCAGCCAGCCCAAAATTCAGCCGGTCGCCGGTGTAGTTCTTCACAACCAGAACGGCCCCGGCGCTGCCGCCGACGGTGCGAATCGCGGCCAGCACGGCATCGACACTGGGCGAGGTAAACACATCGCCCGCGATGGCCGCAGCGAGCAACCCCTCGCCGACATACCCGGCATGGGCCGGCTCATGGCCGCTCCCGCCGCCGGAAAGAATGGCGACCGTGGCGTTCCCATCCTGGGCCTTCCGCACGACGACATTCTGGTTCGATAGCAGGGCTTGCCCGGGCGAGCGTGCTACAGAACCCTGAAGCATTTCACGGACGACATGGCGTGGATCGTTAATGATCTTCTTCATGGTGGACCGAGGCCTTTGCGCGGGGGGCGCGTTGGGAGGGCTTCCCCGAGCATAAGCCCGTTGGGCTGCGAGGGGGGAGTCCGTGGCCGGTCCGGGGCGAGGAGACGAGGAGCGGGTATGGGGGTTTTGGGTGACTGGGATGGGCTGTCCGACGAGGTCATCGCGGAACAGTGGCTTATCGAATCGCAGGACAAGAAGGCGCCGCGCGGCGCCATTTTCGCCGTCATCGACCTGTCGTATCACGACCCTGAACGGTGTTGGGCCATTACCCTGGCCATCCTCGAGCGGATTAACGAGGACGATGGCCTGTTGCTGGCCAATGTCGGCGCGGGACCGCTTGAAGACCTGCTGCACCGGTTCGGGCCGGCCTTCATCGAGCGCTTTATCGTGCAGGCGCGGCGGGACCGGCGCTTTCGCGAAGCGGCCTCGTGCATCTGGCCGTCATCGAGCATGGATAAGGGGATCTGGGAGCGGCTGCGCGTTATCGTGCAACCGCGTGAAGAGGAACCGAAGAAGCGCCGCGCCAGCCGCTGGTAACCCTGTGGACGGTAGGAGCCCACCCTGTGGGCGACGCCGTTCGCGACACCGCCGCAGGGCCTGCAGCGGTGAGTCGAAAGATGTCGCCCACAGGGTGGGCTCCTACGACAGGGGTTAGAACCAGCGGTTGCGTTTTAGGGCGATGAAGATGCCGCCTACGATGCACGCGACCAGGCAGGTGATGGCTGGGTAAGCCCACGGCTTATCCAGCTCGGGCATGTGCGCGAAGTTCATGCCGTACCAGCTGGTGATGAGCGTGGGCGCGGCGAGCATGGCGGCCCAGCCTGCCAGCTTTTTCATGACCTCGTTCTGGCCGAAGGTGACCAGTGCCAGGTTCACCCCGATCGCGGCGCCGAGCATTTCGCGCATGGCGGAAATGGATTCATTGACGCGGAAAACGTGATCGTAGATATCGCGGAAATAGGCACGCAGCTCGTCGTGGATGAGGTGCGGGTGAAGGCGGGTGAGCTGGGCCACGATATCCTGCAGCGGCACGACCGCCAGGCGCAGCGTCATCAGTTCACGCTGCATGTCGTACAGCCGCTTGATGGTCTGGCGGTTGTAGGTTTCCGCGAAGATGTCGGTTTCCAGCTCGTGCAATTCTTCCCGGAAATCACGCACGATCGGCAGGAAGTTATCCACGATGAAATCGAGCACCGCATAGAGCGCGTAGCTCGGGCCCATCGCCAGCAACTCGGGCGTCTGCTCGCAACTGCGGCGCGCGGGCGCATACGACAGCGATGCGCCGTGACGCACGGTCATGAAATAGCGTCGGCCGAGGAAGATCTGGGTTTCACCAAAGGCGATATTGCCGCCGACGAGCTGGGCGGTCTGCGCCACGATGAACAGGGAATCCCCGTAGGTTTCGATCTTGGTGCGCTGGTGCGCCAGCTGGGCATCTTCGATGGCCAGGTCGTGCAGGTCGAACTCTTCCTGCAATTTCAGCAGGAGCGCTTCATCCGGCTCGTGCAAGCCCACCCACACAAAGGTGTCGGGCTCTTTCAGCACATCGCTGATGGCATCGATGGAGATATCGCCAATGCGTTTGCCATTGGTGCGGTACGCCACGCAGTTAACGATCATGCCGCCGGCATGGTCGATGGGCGCGGGTTCGGGAATCAGGGGGACGGTAGCCATGGGGGAATGATGCCGTGGGCGAGGGGCGGGCGGCAACGCCGGCTCAGGCAGGGCCTGATGGGCGTCGGCACGGGCTGACCTGGCGGCTAGGGAGCCACCCGATGTGCTTGCACCGGCCTTTATATACCGTGGCTACGCGGTGGTTTTGTGACGGGCAAGAACTTGCGATGCCATGAACTACCACGCCAGACACCTCCACTCAAGGACAGACCCCATGGCAACCCCGGACCTGCCGACGCTCCCGTTTACCTACGCACAGTGGAAAAAAGACACCGACCTCAAGGTGTCGCTCACCGACCCGACGGGCAAGGCGAAGTTCGGCGTGCTCGATAAAGCCGTCGAGGCCTATGCGGAGGTGCCCTCGCCAGCGGCGTTGACGTCGGTACGCGACGCACTCCTCGACTGGACCACGTACAAGGACAAGAGCGGCGGGCAGGACGCATGGAAGAAGAGCGATCGCAACAAGAAGCTCACGATCACCGCGCTGTACAACGCCATCATCGGTACGGGCGATAACGACGCCGGCTTTGGCATCCCCGACTTCATGAGCGAGGGCATGCTCAACGCTCGTCTCGGCATCCTCTACCTGTTCGGAAACCTGTCGTGTGACGAGGGTAAGTACCGCATCATCACCAACGGCCTGCTTGATCTGAACAGCAAGGGAGATGGCGCGGTCAGCAAAGCCGTAAGGCGTTCCATCGAAGCTGACGATTGCGTCGTGCCGCCACCGAAGGGTTCGGCCGAACGGATGGCTTTGCGTGCCCGTGTGTCCAGGACATTGCAGGGTATCGCGAGCTCGGTGACCCAGGCGGTGTTCGCGCAGGTCGCCGCCGATGAGCCGGATGACGCGGATGCGAAACTCAACGATATCTGGGAGACGATCCCGGGTGGTCTCGAGATGGTTTGCGAGCTGATCGCCGAGAAGGTGATGGACGAGATGGTGCCGTTCCTCTCCAACGGTATCGCCGCGACGACCGGGCTGCTTAAGGCCTTGCACGATGGTTCCGATCGCTTCGTCGTGTTCGTGCAGGGGCGAAAGGTGGCGCTGGTGCCGGGCGTGCCCACCACGACGCTCGACGGCATCAAGCGGGCGATGGATCACGCCGTTCTTACGGACGTATACGAGGTGCTAAAGGGTGGGGGCAACCTGGCGCTCGATGGCTTGACGGCGGGCATCGCAGGCGAAATCACCGGTATTGCGTGCTCCGCGGTCGAGACGCTGGTGGCCTTCGCCCGCAAGGCGCACGATTTCTACCGCATCCGCCTGTTCCTGAATGATGCGAAGGCGCTGTGGGTACAGCGCGATCGCCCCACGTCGCTCCACCGCCAGCCGTATGCCTTCAACCGTTGGTACCGGAAGGCGGCCATGCGTGTGCCGGTGATCCCGGTGCTTACGCTCAACAGTGGCGTCTGCGGCGACAAGATGCGCCTGCTGTGCATGTTCACGCAGGAAGGTGAAGTGATCACCCAGCAGAACTTCGACAAGGGCGTGGACTATATCGACAAGGTCAAGGGCTGGGGCTCAGCCTATCTTGCGGATAGCCCTTATGCGTTCACGAGCGGAGACAAACTCGTCGCCGAGCTGATCAAGCCAGCGAAGGTGTGATCAATCGTGCCGGCGGCAGAGGCTTGCGAATAGCGCGGCCCAGCAGGGCAGGGCAAACAGCAGCCACGGCATGTTCCGTTGCGGGAAATCCGGCCACAGGTGCAACAGCAGGCCGATAACGCAGGCGGCAAAGCTGATGCCGGTGACTCGCGAAGCGAGCCGGCTCAGCGGGCGGCCGGCACGGCGCAGGCGCCAGATGCCCGGGATGATCAGCAGCGCGAACGGCTGGTAGGCAAGCAGGTTGAAGTTGCCCCACGCCGAACGGTGCAGGGTCAGCGTCCACAGCCCGAGCATGAACAGCCCTGCCAACCCCGCGAAGACAGCGAAGAGCGTGCCGGCGGCGACAAAAATGCCGCGGGCCACGCGGCGGCGGGTAAGCGCGGGCAGCGCGAGCGGGATGGCCAGCACGATGCCGGCCGCCAGCAGCGGCCAACGCAGGTCGGGTGCCTTTTCCGGCGGCGGCACCAGGGTGGTATCGGCCAGGTCGTCCTCGTGGCTTACGAGCGGCTTGCCGTCGATCTGGGTAGTGCGGACGAGTGCCTCCAGTTCCATGGGCAGGAAGGCCTCGCGCCACGCGTTCATCGGCTGGTCGGCGAAGGGGCCGAGGCCGAGATCCATGGCGAGCATAAGCCACGCCTGGTTGCTCATCAGGCGCGCCGTCTGCTCGCGATAGGTCATGCGGCCGGGCTGGCTGCGCCACTGACGATCGAGGGCGCCGCCCAGTGCGGCATCGAGCACGTCGCGTACGCGGGTGGTGCAGTTGTCGACGTAGTAGTCGTAGTTGTAGCCCGCGTTCTCGGGGCGGATGTTCCAAAGCAGGAACTGGCGCACGCTGGCCTTCTGCTCATCAGTGAGAGCGAGCACCTGGCGGTGCACATAACGGCCTTCGCTCTTGTAGAACGCCACGTCCGATGCCGTGGTTTCCCCATCCATGCGGTACGCCATGATGCCGCGCGCGAAATTCAGGATGAAGCCATCCTGGTCGAAATCGAACACGCCGTAATTGAACGCGATGGCTTCGCCGCTGACGGTGTCTTTTACTTCCAGTGCGTCGTGGCCAAAGCGCTCCCAATAGATATCGCCGGGACCGTAGGTCATCAGCGAGATCTCGAGGTTCGACGCCGGCGCATCGACGATGCCGGCGCGGGCCAGCGAGGGCATGAGGCAAAGAGCGAGGAGTAGAAGCAAAGCGTGGCGCATGGCGCGTCGGTTTCCATTGATCTTGTAGGAGCCCACCCTGTGGGCGACATTTTTCGCGACGCAGCCGCAGGGCCGGTGGCGATTCGGCGAAAGGCGTCGCCCACAGGGTGGGCTCCTACGGGGTGTTCAGCTTTCGCCGGACACGCGGGTTACATGAAACTGTTGCACGCGGCGGTCATCGGCTTCCGTGACGCGGAACTGGAAATCGCCGATGGTGATTTCTTCGCCGACGCTTGGCAGGTGGCCGAACTCGGACGTGACCATGCCGCCGATGGTGTCGAACTCTTCATCGGAGTAATGCGCGCCGGTTTCTTCGTTGAAGTCCGCGATGGGCGTGAGCGCGCTCACCGTGAGCGCGCCATTATCGAGCGGCTGCACCAGGATCGGATCTTCTTCGTCATCGTGCTCGTCGTCGATCTCGCCGACGATCTGTTCCAGCACGTCTTCGATCGTGATGAGGCCGGCGACACCACCGTATTCATCCACCACCAGCGCCATGTGGTTGCGCGTAAGGCGGAACTCCGCCAGCAGCACGTTCAGGCGCATGGATTCGGGGATGAGCACCGCAGGGCGCAGCAGGCCGCGGATATCGTTGCACTCAGCCTTGCCGAAGTACTTCAGCAAATCCTTCGCGAGGAGGATGCCAAGCACCTCATCCTTGTCTTCGCCGTGCACGGGGAAGCGCGAATGGCCAGACTCGACGACCGCCGCCAGGATATCGGGGAGGGGAGCTTCGACCGGGAGGCTGACG
This sequence comes from Luteibacter aegosomaticola, assembly GCF_023078475.1. Taxonomy (NCBI): domain Bacteria; kingdom Pseudomonadati; phylum Pseudomonadota; class Gammaproteobacteria; order Lysobacterales; family Rhodanobacteraceae; genus Luteibacter; species Luteibacter aegosomaticola. The sequence continues at coordinate 1,527,606 of NZ_CP095741.1, forward strand.
ATCTGGGCCCGGGGCACCATGACATCGTCGACGCTGAGTTCGGTCACCTTGATCGCACCCTCGACCATGGTCAGGGTGTCGTTGGAGAGGAGGCCATTGACCTGTGCGGTGCGCAGCTCCTCGATCAGCTCACCGCGGTTGCGCGGCTCGCTCGAAAACAGATGGCCCAGTCGGTCCCACCACGATCGGTGAGCCGGGCCGTTGGTACTACCAGGGTCCTCGTTCATTACTCTTTGATGTTCGGCCCAAACCGGGCGGAAGGGTCAGTCTACTGGAATTTCCATGACGGTTCAGGGGATGCGGCCCGATGCCCCGCATGCCTGCCCTCGCCGCCGCTGTAGGAGCGCGCTTGCGCGCGATCCGCCGGGAGGCGGCATGGCGCACCGGGGTCAGGGGGCTACGTACGGGTCCGCGATGCCCAGGCCGGCCAGCACCTTGGTCTCCAGAGCCTCCATTTCCTCGGCCTCGGCGTCCTCGATGTGGTCGAAGCCCAGCAGGTGCAGGGTGCCGTGGATGGTGAGGTGGGCCCAGTGGTCGTTGGGCTTCTTGCCCTGCTCGGCGGCCTCACGGGCCACGACGGGGGCGCAGATGACCAGGTCGCCGATCAGCGGCAGGTCCACGCCCGGGGGCAGGTCGGCCTCGAACGAAAGCACGTTGGTCGCGTAATCGCGGCCCCGGTACTGCAGGTTCAGGGCCTGGCCTTCCTCGGCATCGACAATCCGGATGGCGACCTCGGTGGCCTTGCGCCGGCGGGCGCCCTTCAGCGCCACCTCGACCCAGCGGCGGAAGCTCGCGGCCGAGGGGATGCCCTTGCGCGAGGCGGTGGCGTAGCCGACGGCGACATCGACCTGGCTCACGGCGTCTCGTCCGCTTTCTGTTCGAACGCCTCGTACGCGCGCACGATCTTGGCGACCAGCGGGTGGCGGACCACGTCGCGGGAGGTGAAGAAGGTGAAGCTGATGCCGTCCACGCCGCGCAACACCTCGATGGCGTGGCGCAGGCCCGAGCGGATGTGCCGGGGCAGGTCCACCTGCGAGACGTCGCCGGTGATGACCGCGACCGAGCCAAAGCCGATGCGGGTCAGGAACATCTTCATCTGCTCAACGGTGGTGTTCTGCGCTTCGTCGAGGATCACGTACGAATCGTTGAGCGTGCGGCCGCGCATATACGCCAGCGGGGCGATCTCGATGACGTTGCGTTCGATGAGCTTGGCGACCTTTTCAAAGCCGACCATCTCGTACAGCGCGTCGTACAGCGGGCGCAGGTAGGGGTCGATCTTCTGGCTGAGGTCGCCGGGCAGGAAGCCGAGCTTCTCGCCGGCTTCCACCGCCGGGCGCACCAGCAGGATGCGCTGTACGCGACTGGCCTCGAGCGCTTCGACCGCGCTGGCCACGGCCAGGTAGGTCTTGCCGGTGCCGGCAGGGCCGACGCCGAAGTTGATGTCATGGGTGTTGATGGCGTGCAGGTAGCGGGCCTGGTTGGGGCCGCGGCCCTTGATCACGCCGCGCTTCACCTTGATGACCACTTCCTGCGCGGACTCGGCGGCTTCCGCGTTCAGCGCATCGATGCCCGATTCGGCCAGACGCGTGTTGATCGACTGGCCGTTGAGGGTTTCGCTGGCGGTAGCTTCGTAGAGCGAGCGCAGCACCTGTTCGCCTGCTTTCGCGGAGGCTTCGTCGCCGATCACGCGGAAGATGTTGCCGCGGTGGTCGATCTCGATGCCCAGGCGCAGCTCGATCTGGCGGACATGCTCGTCGAGCGGGCCGCAGAGGTTGGCAAGGCGGGCGTTGTCCTCGGGATCGAGGGCGAAATCACGCTGGGAAAGACCTGAGTTCATAGTGCCCTGATAAACGATGGTTAGCTGGCTGCATTCTGTAGGAGCCCACCCTGTGGGCGACGTCTTTGGCCTCACCGCTACAGGCCCTGGGGCGTTATCGCGAACGGCGTCGCCCACAGGGTGGGCTCCTACGGGGGCGTTACGACGCGAGGGCGACCTCGTCATCGAGGCGCACGCGGCCGCGCAGCGAGTTGGTCATGGCTTCGGTGATCACCACGTCGACGAACTGGCCGATCATCCGCACGTGGCCGGGGAAGTTCACGAAGCGCATGTTCTCGGTGCGGCCGGTCATCTCGCTGGCGTTTTTGCGGCTGACCTTTTCCACCAGCACGCGCTGCACCGTACCCACCATGGCCTCGTTGATCTTGCGCGCGTTCTCGTTGATCGCGGCCTGCAGGCGGGTGAGGCGGGCGTGCTTTTCCTCGGCGGGCGTATCGTCCGCGAGATTCGCGGCCGGGGTGCCGGGGCGCGAGGAGAAGATGAAGGAGAAGCTCTGGTCGAAGCCGATGTCGTCGATCAGCTTCATGGTCTTCTGGAAGTCGTCTTCCGTTTCGCCGGGGAAGCCCACGATGAAGTCGGAGGAGATGCAGATATCCGGGCGCACCGCACGGAGCTTGCGGATCTTCTGCTTGAATTCGAGCGCCGTGTAACCGCGCTTCATGGCCGACAGGATGCGATCGGAGCCGGCCTGGACGGGCAGGTGCAGGTAATTGCACAACTGCGGCACGTTGGCATAGGCCTCGATCAGCGAATCGGAGAACTCGAGCGGGTGCGAGGTGGTGAAGCGGATGCGGCCGATGCCTTCGATCTGCGCGATGGCGTGGATCAGCACGGCCAGGTCGGCCACGCTGCCATCGTGCATCGGGCCACGGTAAGCGTTGACGTTCTGGCCGAGCAGGTTCACTTCGCGCACGCCCTGTTCGGCGAGCTGCGCCACCTCGACGATGACGTCGTCGAACGGGCGGCTGATCTCTTCGCCGCGGGTGTAGGGCACGACGCAGTACGAGCAGTACTTCGAGCAACCTTCCATGATCGAGACGAAGGCGGTGGGGCCTTCGGCGCGCGGTTCCGGCAGGCGGTCGAACTTCTCGATTTCCGGGAAGCTGATATCGACCTGCGCCTTGCCGCTGCTGCGCTGCGCTTCGATCATTTCCGGCAGGCGATGCAGGGTCTGCGGGCCGAACACCAGATCGACGTAGGGCGCGCGCTTCAGGATGGCATCGCCTTCCTGCGACGCGACACAACCACCCACGCCGATAAGCACGGGCTTGCCGTTGTTCTTGTGCGCCTTCCACTTGCCGAGCTGGCTGAAGACCTTTTCCTGCGCCTTCTCGCGGATGGAGCAGGTGTTGACCAGGATGACGTCGGCTTCCGATTCGTCCTGGGTAAGTTCCAGCCCATGGGAGGCGAGGAGCACGTCGGCCATCTTGGTCGAGTCGTACTCGTTCATCTGGCAGCCGTGGGTCTTGATGAAAAGCTTGCCGCTCATGGGGCTTGGGTACCGTGTTGCATGGCCTATTACCGAACCGCGCAGTTTACGCCGGGGGCGGCGTCGACGCCAGATGGCCGCCATGGATCAATGACTTGCGTGAAGAACGTCACGTTGTTCGCCCTTGCTGGCGGGGCGGCCGTGGCGGACAATCCCGTCCATGGTTGACGACGCGACGCCAGGGGAAAGCGCCGGCCATCACGCCCGCCGTTTCCTTGCCTTCCGGCCGGTCCTGCAAAGGGCCGCGGTGTTCTGCGCGCTGGCCCTGGGCCTGGTGTCCGGGCCGGCGGCGGCCGGAAGCCTGTATCGCTGCACCGGCAGCACGGGCGAGACGGTCTTCTCCGGCAGCACGGCGGGCTACAAGGACTGCAAGCGGATCGGCAGTACCCCGGCAGCACGACCGGCGCACCGGGCTGGGCCTGCGCTGGGCAACGGCGCCGATCTGCCGCTGGCCGCGGCTCCGCGGCCGGAAGCTCCCGCCGCCACCGGCTCGGCCACCGCTACCGCCGTCGCGCCCGCTCCCGCATCCGGCTCCACGTCCGTTGCCACCGCCGCCACCGCACAGGCGCGCGCTTTGCCGCCCGTGGTGCCGGCGGCTTCTTTCAAGGGCGTGACCGGTGGGGTGGTGGGTCCGGACGAACCCGTGACCTCGCTGGCCGGCGTGACCGGCGGCGTGGTGACTGATGAGGAAGCTCGGGCGGAAGCGGCCAAGGCGGCGCTGCCGCCGGTGGTCGGCAAACGTGGCAGCTGGGACTACAAGGAATCGGCCTCGTCCGACCTTGCGCTGGCCCCAGCTCCGGAGGCGCCGAAGGGTTCGCGCGTGCTGCGTGGTGCGGTGTACCGGATCACCCGCGCCGACGGTGGCGTGGAGTACACGAATATTCCGCAGGCAGCGGCAGGGCACGGCGAGAGCGTGAAGATGCTCTTCACCTATATCGCCACCTGCGTGGCTTGCGACGTCCATTCGAAGATCGACTTCCGCAACGTCGCGCTGAACATCGCGGCCTTTGGCGATGCGATCCGCACGGCCAGCATCGATTACCACGTCGATGAGGCGCTCTTGCGCGCGGTGATCCACGCCGAAAGCGGCTTCAATCCTCGTGCGCTATCGATTGCCGGCGCGCAGGGCCTGATGCAGCTCATCCCGGGTACGGCCCGCGACATGGGCGTGCAGGATGTGTTCAACCCGGAACAGAACATCCGTGGTGGCGCGCGTTACCTTGCCTTGCTGCTGCAGACCTTCAACGGCAATGAGCGCCTCGCCGCCGCGGCGTACAACGCCGGCCCGGGTGCCGTGCAGCGCTATAACGGCGTACCGCCCTACGATGAAACGCAGGTTTACGTGGAGCGCGTGGGCATCCTCCGCCAGCGCTACACCGAGATCCTGAAGCGAGCGGCCACAGGCGTCCCGCTAGCCGCCCGCGGCCCGTAACCCCCGGTAGGAGCCCACCCTGTGGGCGACATCTTTCGCGACAAGGCAACAGGACCTGTGGCGCTGAGGCGACAGATGTCGCCCACAGGGTGGGCTCCTACTGGGTTTGCACGGGTGAGGTGGGTGGGCGCTGGGTCGGCACGATTGAGAGTGCGAATGGCTGGCCGTTGCGCAGGCCGGAGACGGTCACCGCGGTGCCCGGCTTCAGTGATGCCTCGTGCTTACGCAGGTCGGAGGCGTCGAGGATGTCCTCATCGCCAATCTTCAACAGCACATCGCGCTGCTGGATGCCGGAGAGGGCGGCAGGGCCGCCCGGTGAAACTTCGTTGACCACGACGCCACGGGCGGCCGAGGGCAGGCCGCTTTCGGCCGAAACCGGCACGGGGCCGTAGTCGGCGCCGATCCAGCCGCGCACCACATGGCCCGTCTTGATGATCTGGTCGAGGACATCCCGCGCACTCTGCACCGGGATCGCGAAGCCGATGCCCTCGGCACCCACGGCCTGGCCGATGAGCGAGGTATTGATGCCCACCAGCTCACCGTGCGCGTTGACCAGCGCGCCGCCCGAGTTACCGAAGTTGATGGCGGCATCGGTCTGGATGAGGCTTTCCAGGCTCGAGAGGTTCAGCTGCCGGCCGATGGCGCTGACTATGCCCATGGTCACCGTCTGGCCGATGCCAAAGGGGTTGCCGATGGCCAGGACCACATCGCCCACGCGGGGGCGGCTCTCGGCGTCGGTCATCTTGATGGCCGGCAGGTTGCCCGCGTCCACCTTCAGGACGGCCAGGTCGGTCTCGTCATCGGAGCCCACCACCTTGGCGCTGGCCACCCGGCCGTCGTAGAGCAGCAGCTGGATGTCGTCGGCGTTGGCGATCACATGGTTGTTGGTCAAAACATAACCATCATCACTGACGATCACGCCCGAGCCGAGGTTCTGCTGGCGGCGCGTGCGAACCGGCCCGGTAGGCACGCTGAAGATGCGCTGCAACACGGGATCGGAATAGAGCTGGCGAGGCTGTTCGGTGACGAGCTTGTTCGCGTAGATATTGACGACAGACGGGGCCGCGAGGGCTACTGCATCGGCATACGACACCGGCCCTTCGGGCACCACCGGAGAGGCCGTTTCGGCATGCCCCACGATGCGCTGCCGCAATAGTGCACCGCTGCCTGGAAAGACCAGGCCGATGACGAACGCGATGGCGAGGCCAAGCACGACAAAGCGGGCGACGAAGGCAAACGTGCGGGCGGCTTGGTTCATGGTTGGCCGAATTTTCCGCGTCCTGGCGGGGAGTTAGCTGCCCTGTCTTTACAAGTGGCAGGGGTTTGTTCACTTTATTGTACGTGGCTAGTGCTGACGTTACACTGACGTAATTTTGCGGAAGCCGATTTCCTGAGAACCGGCGATGGGGCCCGCAAACCTCAATGGCATAAGTTCCGGAGAGCCTGATGGCGAACGAAGAAGTCGTCGATCACGGGCGCCGTCGCTTCCTTACCACGACGACGGCCGTTGTCGGTGGCGTGGGGGTGGTTGCGGCGATCGTGCCCTTCATCAAGTCGTGGGAACCCTCTGCAAGAGCCAAGGCGGCGGGTGCCCCTGTTACGGTCGACATCAGTGCGATCGAGGCAGGGCAAAAAGTTACCTTCGCCTGGCGTAGCCTTCCTGTCTTCGTCGTCAATCGCACCCCGGACCAGCTGGCGCAGCTCAAGGGCCTCGCGCCCCGCCTGCTCGATCCCGATTCTTCCGATACCGGCCAGCAGCCGGATTTCGCCAAGAACGAAACCCGCTCCATCAAACCCGAGTGGCTGGTCATCATTGGCCTTTGCACCCACCTGGGCTGCGTGCCGGACTTCGTGCCGGATATCAAGCCAGAACCCTTCGACGCGAACTGGAAAGGCGGCTTCTACTGCCCCTGCCACAAATCGCGCTACGACCTCTCCGGACGCGTGTTCAGTGGCGTACCGGCACCGAAGAACCTGGCGGTGCCGAAATACCACTTCATTGACGACACGCATATCCAGATCGGCGTGGATCCGGAGGGGAAGAGCTGATGGCCAGCACACTGTCGCGTCTTGGAAACTGGTTCAACGAGCGTGCCCCGGGCTTCATGCCGATGTACCGGAAGCACATGACCGAGTATTACGCGCCGAAGAACTTCAATCTTTGGTACTACTTCGGTTCACTCGCCCTGCTGGTGCTGGTTAACCAGATCGTCACCGGCATCTTCCTCACCATGAACTACAAGACGAGTGCGGCGGAAGCCTTCAACTCGGTCGAGTACATCATGCGCGACGTGGAGTGGGGCTGGCTCATCCGCTACATGCACTCCACGGGTGCCTCGCTGTTCTTCGTGGTGGTGTTCCTGCACATGTTCCGCGGCATCATGTACGGCTCGTTCAAGAAGCCCCGTGAGCTCGTGTGGATCCTGGGCATGCTGATCTTCCTCGTGCTCATGGCCGAGGCCTTCATGGGTTACGTGCTGCCCTGGGGCAACATGTCGTTCTGGGGCGCGAAGGTCATCATTTCGTTGTTCGGCACCATCCCGGTGGTGGGCGACACGCTGGTCCAGTGGATCATGGGCGACTACCTGCCGGCCGATTCCACGCTCAACCGCTTCTTTGCCCTGCACGTGATTGCGCTGCCGCTCGTGCTCTTGCTGCTGGTGGTGTTGCACCTGGCCGCGTTGCACGAAGTGGGTTCGAACAACCCCGATGGCGTCGATGTGAAGCACGGGCCGAAGGGCAACCGCTGGTCGGCGGACAAGCCAAAGGATGCCATCCCGTTCCATCCGTACTACACGGTGAAGGACTCGTTTGGCGTCGGCTTCTTCCTGATGATCGCGGCGTTCATCATCTTCTTCGCACCGACGTTTGGCGGCTGGTTCCTCGAGCACGATAACTTCACCCCGGCCAACAACCTGGTGACGCCGAGCCACATCAAACCGTCGTGGTACTTCACGCCGTTCTACGCGATCCTGCGCATGATCCCGTCGTTCTTCGGTACGGCCATCTGGGGCGTGCTCGGCATGTTCGGCGCGATCCTGCTGCTGGGCCTGCTGCCCTGGATCGACAAGGGCCAGGTGCGCTCGGTGCGCTACCGTGGCCTTGGCTTCCGCATTGCGCTCGCCGTGCTGGTCATTTCGTTCCTTGCCCTGGGCCTCGTGGGTGCCGGCGTCACCGCCGAGCTCATCCCTGCGTGGTTCCCTGGCGCGGACGTCACGACGGTGGAGAATGCCTTTGGCCGGCTCATGGTGGCAGGCTACTTCGGCTTCTTCGTGTTCGTGGGGATCTACACGCACTTTGGGTTCGAGAAGACCAAGCCGGTTCCGGAACGGGTGACGATGCATGATTAAGCGCTATCTCTCCTCCCTCGCCCTTGCGCTGGGCCTTGCCGTTGTCGCTGTTCCCGCACTCGCCGCCGAAGGTGAAGACCTTCCGCCGTCGGGCGCCAACGTGCACGACCAGGCTTCGCTCCAGCGCGGCGCCAAGCTGTTCTTCAACTATTGCGTTGGCTGCCACTCGCTGAAGTACGTGCGTTACTCGCGCCTGGCCACCGACCTGGGCCTCACTGAAGACGAGGTGATGAAGAACCTCAACTTCACGGGTGCCAAGTTCGGCGAGACGGTGGTGTCGCATATGCCGCCGGACGACGCCAAGGGCTGGTTCGGCAAAGAGCCGCCGGATCTCACCCTGGAAGCCCGGGCCAAGGGCTCGGATTTCATCTACAACTACCTGAACTCGTTCTACCTGGACCCGAGCCGGCCGGTGGGCTGGAACAACACGGTGTTCCCGAACGCCTCCATGCCCAACCCCCTGTGGGAGCTTCAGGGCCTGCAGGTGGCGGTGCACGCCGAGGGCAAGGCGGGCGCGGATGCCGCGGTGGAGAAGCTGGAGCTTCACACCAAGGGCACGATGACCCCGGAAGAATTCCAGTCAGCCACCCGTGATCTCACGGCGTTCCTCGAATACACCGCTGAGCCGGCGGCCCTGGAACGACAGTCGATCGGCGTGTGGGTGTTGCTCTTCTTGGCCGGCCTGACCTTCCTGCTGTACCTTCTGAAGCATGAATACTGGAAGGACGTCCACGAGAGTCACTGATTGATGTCCCCCGGGGCGGCCTCAGGGTCGCCCCGTTCCGTTTCGGCGCAGCAGGGAGGGAGATCTGAAGCATGGTCCAGAATGCACGTTCGCGCACGGCGCTTACGCTCTACACGAGCGCCGACGATATCCAGAGCCACCGTACGCGCCTGGTGCTGGCGGCGAAGGGCGTGGCATACGATCGGATCATCCTCAGGCCGGATGAGCCCACGCCCGATCTGCTCGAGCTGAACCCCTACGGCACGCTGCCCACCCTGGTCGATCGCGACCTTACGGTGTACGACACGCTCATCGTCGTGGAATTTCTCGACGAGCGTTACCCGCACCCCCCGCTCATGCCGATCGACCCGCTCTCGCGTGCCCGCCTGCGGCTCGCCACGTGGCGTATCGAGAATGACTGGCTGCCTGAGATTGAGCTCATCCAGGAGGGCGGGAAGGAGGCCGCGGCGGCACGCAAGCGGCTCCGTGAGCATTTACTGGTGTCGGTCGAGTTGTTCAAGGCGTCGCGGTTCTTTCTCAACCCGGAAATGAGCCTGATCGATTGCCTCGTGGCCCCGGTCGTCTGGCGCCTGCCGTGGCTGGGCGTCGATCTGGGGCCGTCTGGCAAGCCCATCGTCGATTACGGCGAGCGGCTGTTCCACAGCCAGGGCTTTGCCCGCAGCCTCACCCAGGAAGAGCGCGCGATGCGGCCGGATTTCGATTTCAGCCCGGTCGGTTAGCCCTACGCGCCCGTATCCCGTAAACTGATGCCTTGGCCTTGCCCTGCCGGGGCATGGGTGATTCCCGACCCACCGGCGGGTACGACGAGGACGTTTTTATGGATACGAACGAAACGCAGGGCATGACTTCCAATCGGCCCTACCTGCTGCGCGCCATCTACGACTGGATCAGCGACAACGGGCTCACCCCGTACGTGCTGGTGGACGCCGGCCAGCCGGGCGTGAAAGTGCCCGCGCATGTAGTGAAAAACGGCCAGGTCGTGCTGAACCTCGCGATGCGCGCGGTCGCCAACCTCGATCTCGGCAATGACAAGATCGCCTTCCAGGCGCGCTTCTCGGGCGTCAGCCAGAACATCGTCATCCCCGTTGCCGCTGTGCTGGCGCTGTACGCGCAGGAAAACGGCCAGGGCATGATGTTTCCGGCCGATGAAAATGACGATGCCGCCAACCCGGTGGAAGCAGCCGATGATTCCCAGGATGTCCCGCCGACAGGCGGCGACGACGACCGCCCCAAGCGCGGCGCACCGCACCTCCGCGTGGTGAAGTAAACAAAAAACCCGCCTAACGGCGGGTTTTTTTATAGCTCTTGTAGGAGCGCGCTTGCGCGCGATCTTCCGGCAGGCGGCACGCAGGAGACGGCAGGCGCAGACGGCAGACGGCAGAGTGAGGCAAGTACATCGCGCGAAAGCGCGCTCCTACTGGCGTAGGTTTAGTGCGCCCGGCGGCGATCGGCCAGGGAGATGACGTTGCCCGGCAGGCCGGTTTCCGTAGCGACCACGGTCTCGAGCTCTGGATTATCCGCGTGGGGCAGGGCGTAGCTGGCGACTTCGTCACCGGCCATCCAGATCTTTGCAGCCTGGCGGCTCTGGCCGTCTTCGCTCACTTCGAAGGCGTAGCAGCGCTCGAGCCGGCGCCCGCCATCGACGCCCTGCAGGCGGATGGCGCGCAGGCCCACCGACTGGTCGAGGAGCTGCAGCCCGTGACGGCGGCACAGTGCAGTGGCGGCCCGTACGGCGACCTCGCGCGCACGCGTCAGCCGGTACCAGCTCGCGATGACCGCGGCCAGACCCAGAAGCCAGAAAAGATCGGAGACCGAATACATGGCCCCAGTGTGTGGCCGATGACGCGCCGCCACAAGTGGCACCCTACGGATTTACGGTTTTGTAGGAGCCCACCCTGTGGGCGACGCCGTTCGCGATAACGCCGCAGGTGTAGGAGCCCACCCTGTGGGCGACGCCGTTCGCGATAACGCCACAGAGCCCCAGCCGTGAGGCGAAAGCTGTCGCCCACAGGGTGGGCTCCTACAGCCCACAGGGTGGGCTCCTACAGCCCACAGGGTGGGCTCCTACAGGTTCAGGCGCAGCGAGAGGTCGATCGCGCGGATGTGCTTGGTGAGGGCGCCGCTGGAGATGAAATCGACGCCCGTCTCGGCGATGGCACGAATCGTATCGATTTCGACGTTGCCGGAGACCTCGAGCGGGATACGGCCCGCGGTGAGCCTTACGGCTTCTTCCAGCATCGCTGGGGTGAAGTTATCGAGCAGCGCGCGATCGCCACCGGCTTCGATCACCTGGGCCAGCTCTTCCAGCGTCTCCACCTCGACGATAAGGGGCAGGGACGGGTGGATAGCGCGAGCGGCGCGCACGGCCGCCGGTATGCCCCCCGCGGCGATGATGTGGTTTTCCTTCAGCATCATCGCGTCGAACAAGCCCATGCGGTGGTTGGTACCGCCGCCGCAGAGCACAGCGTATTTCTGCGCGCGGCGCAGCCCGGGGATGGTCTTGCGAGTATCCAGTACACGCGTCTTCGTGCCAGCGATGGCGTCGGCGTAGTGCGAGGTCACCGTGGCCGTCGCGGAAAGTAGCTGGAGGAAGTTCAATGCCGTACGTTCGGCAGTCACCAGCGCGCGTGCCTTGCCGGCCAGTCGGCAGATAGCTGCGCCTGCGGCAACGCGGGCGCCATCCTTCGCCAGCCATTCGATCTGCACGTTGGCGTCAAGCTTGCGGAAGGCGGTCTCGAACCAGGCCGTGCCGCACAACACGGCATCCTCGCGGCAAGTGAGCACCGCCGTGGCGGTTGCATCGGGATCGAGCAGGTCGGCGGTGGCATCACCCGGGCCAACATCTTCGGCGAAGGCGCGTTCGACATCCGCGAGGATGTCGATGGCCGAGGGCAGGGCATCGACGAGGTGCGTGGAATCAGGAGCGATCATGGAGGCGGCGCACGCTGGGAAATGCCGCTACCTTAACGCGGCGAACGGGCGCCGAACAGGCTTACGCCGTTTCCGGTGTGCGCAAGCGCTCGACGATCGCATCCATCGCACGATCGAACAGCAGGGTGGAATCCAGTACGCGTGCCGTGCCCTGCGCGAACGCCTGGGCAAGGCCGGCGAGGCTGTGGTCCGCCACCTTGAGGCCACGGCGGTTCACGAACAGGAAGCGGCCGCTGATCGGGCTCACCCACGAAAGCTTGGCGCGATCAGTCGTGCCATCTTCCGCGGTGAATTCCAGCCACTGGCCCACCTTCAACTCGCGTGCCTGCGACAGGTAGCGCTCGTCGAAGGCCTCGTCGGCGAGGATCTCGGCCTCGTCCTCCGGCTCGGGCTCGACCACGGGCTCTTCGATGGCCTGGATCGCTTCCGGCAGCGGCATGACGCTGGCGGCCAGCGTGTCACTATCGGATTCGGGGGTAGCTTCGCCCAACTGCTGCCGGTAGAACGCGTGCAACTGGCCGAGCAACTGCTCCGTATCGGCTTCCTGGAACGCGACCGATGCAAGCCCGCGACGCAGCGAACGCTCGATACCCGGCAGCAGCGCGCGAAGATCGCGGCGGCTGTTGGTATCGTGGGCCGGCCGCGCGCTGGCGACGAAATGATCGATGAAGCGCAGCGAGTCGTTGAACTCGGCGGATTCTTCGCCCTGGCGGAGCAGGGTGAGGACGATGTAGTTAGCCCAAGCGCGGGTCAGCACGCCGTAGATCAGCGGGGGCAGGTTCGCCCCAGCAGTACGGCTGACGATTTCCTGCGCGGCGCGGCGGCGGGCCTGCTCGAGCTTCTCGCGGCCGCGGGTCGATTCCGCGACGCGTTGCTCGGCCAGCTCGGCACGCTTGCGAGCCACATCGAGGAATTCCTGCAGTTCGGCAGCGAGGCGATCAAAGATGGCGACGTCGTCATCGAAGTCGTGCAGCAGGCGCTCGACAATGGACTTCACCTTGTCGAACAGGCGGCCATCGCGATCGCCCTCGGGCGACCAACCCTTGGCCGCATCGGCCAGCGCGTCGAGCAGCTGGCGCGCAGGATGCGACTTGTGCGCGAACATGCGGCGATCGAGCAGGGCCACCTTGAGATACGGGATCTGCAGGCGTGCGAGCATCACCTGCATTTCAGCCGGCAGGTTGCGATCTTCAAGGATGAACTCGAAGAGCATGCCGACGAGGTCGATGGTGTCTTCATCGACGCCCGAGACATGCGCGGTCTGCTGGCCGCGAAGCTGGCCGATCTGGACGAGCAGTTGCTCCTTCAGCTGGGCCACGTCGCGTGCGATTTCGCCCTGCGAAGCAAGCTGCGCCGCACTGGCTGGCAGCACGGTCATCTGGCTCTGCAGGAGGGTGAGCGCGCCGAGCAGCTCGGCCGGGCTCGGTAGCGGGCCCGTCGGCAGCGGCACACCGGCGCTCGAAACGCCTGCCGCGACGCCTTGGGCGCCCTCGGGCATCACGCCGCGGCGTGCGGAGAACAGCGCGTGCAGCGACTGCATGAATTCAGCCGCTGCTGCATCCGTCACCGGCGCAGCCGGGCCATGTGCCACCGGGGTGGCCGTGGAATCCGGGCCCATCGGCGCGGGCGCGTCGCTGCGGCGCGTGGCGATCTCGTGGCGCAGCTGCGGCAGGACACCGGCCGCCGCCAGTTCGTTATTAATGTCGTCGTAGAGCTCGTCGATGCCCGCCAGGACGTAGCGATCGAACAGCTTGTAGATGATGAGCTTGACGCGCACTTCCACCAGCAGCTCGCGCAGTGCCTGGCGGAACGCATTGGCCAGCGACGCCGGACCGACCGGGTTGCTGGCGTCATCCATCTTGTTGCCGCCGCAGATGACCGACAGCCGCTGGTTCACGGCGAACAGGGCGCGCGCGAGACGCTGCTCGTTCTTGCCCACCATGGAGGTGACGGCCAGGGATTCTTCCAGCTCGTTTTCGCCGACGAGGCTCAGCTCGATGTTGGCGAGCGGGCGGGTATGCGTTTCGGCATCCGGCGCGCGCATGCGGCCCGCCGAAAAATCGGCCAGATCGCGCGCGACCTGGCCGAGGAAGGTGCGTTCGACGATCGCGCGCTTCTTGCGCACTTCGCGCATGCCATCGAAGAACTGGGTCTGGGCCGCGTTGTTCTCGGCCTTCTCGGCCAGGTCGAACAAGGCGTCGTCGATGTTCTCGAACATATTGCTGGCCAGCGCGTGCAGGCGCTTGGTGGCCAGGCCACGAACCGTTGCCAGAAGAGCGCCCACGCGATCGCTGCGCGGATCCAGGCGCTGGCTAAGATCGACCACGTTCGACGGTTCGCTCGCGTTACTCATCGCGCATCCTGGAAAAACTGAGGCCCCCGCCTGAGGGAATCATTGTGCGGGAACCCGGTTAGCAAAGTGTGACGTCCGTCACGGATTGTGCGCGCGAGCCGCTTAAGCCGCAAACCCTGCCAGCTGCGTGGTACCGATGCCGGATTCGGGCAGCATCACGGGGATGCCGTCGTCGACCCGGTAGACCAGCTGGCCATCGGTCGTGATCAGGCCTTCGGTGAGGAGCTCGGTGACCTTTTCACCGGCCACCGTGTCGACCGACCCCGCCTTCACGGCGGTGTTCAGCTGGTCGCGTTCGGAGGCGGTGAGGGGGCGCAGCGGGCGCTTGCTGACAGGGCAGCAGAGGATATCGATGAGACGCTTGTCCATGGATGCGGCCCCGGTGGGCCAACCTTATTAAATCGAATGTCCGTACAATAACGACTTTTGGGTGCTCCGGCCATGACTTCCACCAAGGGTATCGAAGCTTCCGCACCGCGCGTCGGCGTGGTCATGGGGTCGCGTTCGGACTGGGAAACGATGGAGCACGCCTCCTCGATGCTGACCCGCATGGGCATTGTCCATGAAGTCCGGGTGGTTTCGGCCCACCGCACGCCCGACCTCCTGTTCGATTACGCCGACGGCGCCCGCGCCCGCGGCATCCAGGTGATCATCGCCGGCGCCGGTGGCGCGGCCCATCTCCCGGGCATGCTCGCCGCCAAGACCGCGCTTCCCGTTTTCGGGGTGCCGGTGCAGTCCAAGGCCTTGAATGGCATGGATTCCCTGCTGTCGATCGCCCAGATGCCGGCCGGTATCCCGGTTGGCACGCTGGCGATTGGCCGGGCCGGTGCCACCAACGCGGCGCTCCTGGCGGCATCCGTGCTGGCGCTGCACGATGCCGACGTGGCCCAGGCCCTGGACGCGTTCCGCGCCGAGCAGACCCAGACCGTCCTCGATAACCCGGATCCCCGCTCGTGACCCGCAAGCTCCCCACCGTCGGCATCCTCGGTGGCGGGCAGCTGGCCCGCATGCTCGCCCTGGCGGCGTCGCCCCTGGGCATCCGAACCCTCGTGGTCGATGGCAGTGCCGATGCCTGTGCCGGCCAGGTCACCGATCTGGTCGTCGCCGATTGGTTCGATGATGCCGCGCTGGACACGTTTGCCGGCCAGGTCGATGTCATCACCTTCGATTTCGAGAACGTACCGGCCGCGGTGGCCGAACGCCTGGCCAGCAAGGTCGCGGTGTTCCCGAACCCGCGCGCCCTGGCCGTGGCCCAGGACCGCCTGAGCGAAAAGACCCTGTTCCGCGAATGCGGCCTGGGCACCCCGGATTTTGAACCGGTGGACACGCGCGAGGACCTGGTCCGTGCCGTCGAGCGCATTGGCGCTCCGGCCGTGCTCAAGACCCGTCGCCTCGGCTATGACGGCAAGGGCCAGTTCCGCCTGAAGACCGTCGCCGATATCGATGCCGCCTGGGCGGCGTTGGGTGAGGCCGCGGGCCAGGTGGGCCTGATCCTCGAGGCGTTCGTCCCGTTCGAGCGTGAGGTGTCGGTGGTGGCCGTGCGCGGCCGCGATGGCGCCTTCCGCAGCTACCCGCTGACCCGCAACTGGCATGTCGATGGCGTGCTGTCGCTCAGCCTGGCGCCGGCTCCCGGCTCCACCGATGAGTTGGAGCGGGCGGCGAACGCCCACGCCCGCAAGGTGGCCGAGGCGCTGGACTACGTCGGCGTGTTCGCCCTCGAGCTGTTCGTCTGCAACGGCCGCCTGCTCGGCAACGAGATGGCCCCGCGCGTCCACAATTCGGGCCACTGGACCATCGAAGGCGCCCACACCAGCCAGTTCGAGAACCACGTGCGCGCCGTGCTCGGCCTGCCGCTGGGCGATACCGGCGTGCGTGGGCCCAGCGCCATGCTCAACTGGATCGGCGAGATGCCGGACCCGGCGCCGGTGCTCAACGTGGCTGACGGCCACTGGCACGATTACGGGAAAGAAGCCCGCCCAGGCCGGAAGGTGGGCCACGCCACGGTGTGCGCCCCGGATGCCGGTAGCCTGCGCGGCAAGCTGGCCGAGGTAGGGAAGGGGTTAGGTCGCGAAGACCAGGTGGCCCCGGCTATCGCGGCGTTGGCATAACACCGTAGGAGCCCACCCTGTGGGCGACGCCGTTCGCGGGAGCTCCACAGGGCTTGCCGCGTTATCGCGAAAGATGTCGCCCACAGGGTGGGCTCCTACAGAAAAAGGCCGGGCTGCGAAGCCCGGCCTTTTCGTTTTACACCTGGGGATCAGGCCATGTTCTTGGCCGCAAACTCCCAGTTCACGATGGCCCAGAAGTTCTCAAGGTACTTCGGGCGGGCATTGCGGTAATCGATGTAGTAAGCGTGTTCCCACACGTCAGCCGTGAACAGCGGCTTGTCGCTGCCGGTGATCGGGGTGGCGGCGTTGGAGGTGTTCACGATGGCCAGCGAGCCATCCGGGCGCTGCACGAGCCAGGTCCAGCCCGAACCGAAGTTACCGGCGGCGCTCTTGCTGAACTCTTCCTTGAACTTGTCGACCGAGCCGAAGGCCTTGGTCAGGGCATCGGCCAGCTTGGCCGGCGGCTCGGACTGCTGCGAAGCCGGGCGCATCGAGTGCCAGTAGAACGTGTGGTTCCAGATCTGCGCGGCATTGTTGAAGATGCCGCCCGACGAGGTCTTGACGATCTCTTCGAGGCTCTTGCTCTCGTCCGGGGTGCCCTTCACCAGATTGTTGAGGTTGGTGACGTAGGTCTGGTGGTGCTTGCCGTAATGGAACTCGAGGGTCTCGGCCGAGATGTGCGGCTCCAGGGCATTCTTCTCATAGGGAAGCGGGGGAAGTTCGAACGCCATTGTCTGGGCTCCTTAGCGGTGGCTGGGGGAAAAGGTTGAAGCAGGGCGCGGCCCGCGCGGCTGCTACACTATGAAACATTCAGCATTCTAATGATGAAACCCGACCTATGGACGTCGTAGACGAGATCAAGGCCATCGTGGCGGCACATCCGATCGTGCTTTTCATGAAAGGTACGCCCGAATACCCCACCTGTGGCTTCTCCGATCGCGCGGTAAAAGCGCTCGAAGCCGCGGGTGCGACGTTCCATGCGGTGAACGTGCTGGCCGATGCGCGCATCCGCGCCGGCCTGCCGCACTATTCGAACTGGCCCACGTTCCCACAGTTGTTCCTGCTAGGGGAATTCATTGGCGGTTGCGACATCGTCGAGGACCTGCATGCGGCGGGTGAACTGAAACGCATGGCCGCCGACGTGGCCGGGGCCGAATCGTGAGCATGCTGCCCTCCGCGCGCCTGCCCGAGGGCTGGGCCCCGGCGCCCGGTGCGCTGGCTGGCCGCGTATTCCTCGTCACGGGCGCCACGGGTGGCCTGGGTGGCGAGACGGCACGGGCTATTGTCCGGGCCGGCGGCACGGTGGTGATCACCGGGCGCAAGGTGCGTCCGCTCGAAAAGCTCTTCGACGAGCTGGTCGCCATGGGCGGCGCCGAGCCGGTCATCCACCCGCTGGATCTGGAAAGCGCCACCCCGAACGATTTCATCGCGCTGGCCGATGGACTGGAGAAGGAGTTCGGCCGGCTCGATGGCGTGGTCCACGCGGCCGCGCATTTCAACGAACTCACGCCCATGGCCATGCACAAGCCTGATGACTGGCTGCGTGCCATGCAGGTGAATGTTTCGGCCCCGTTCGCGCTCACCCAGGCCTGCATGCCGTTGCTCGCCCAGGGCGAGGACAGCGCCGTGGTCTTCGTCTTCGACGACCCGGAGCGCGTCTCGCGTGCCCATTGGGGCGGCTACGGCGTCTCCAAGGCGGCCGTCGAGCGCATGGCTGCCGTGCTGCACGCCGAGCACCTGGGCGGTGCCATGCGTGTGCATGCCCTGTTGCCGCCGCCGATGCGCACGGCGCTGCGCAGGGCGGCTTATTACGGCGAAAACACCCTCGACCGGCCGCTGCCCACGGCATCGGCCGAAGCCATCGTGTACCTGCTGTCGGGCGCTGGCGCGGATGCGCGCGGCACCGTGCTGGATGTCCGCCCCGCCCACTGATTCACCGCACTTTTTTTAGGAGTACCTCCCCATGGAAACGCAGATGACGACGTTATCCGCGGGCATCCTGCTGTTCCTGATCATGGACCCGCTGGGCAACATCCCGTTGTTCCTTGCCCTGTTGAAGGATGTGCCGCCCCAGCGCCGCCGCAAGGTGATGATCCGCGAGCTGCTGATCGCGCTCGCCGTGCTGGTGGCCTTCCTGCTGGGCGGCCAGTTCATCCTGAAGCTGCTCCAGCTGCGCCAGGAATCCGTGAGCATCGGCGGCGGCATCGTGCTGTTCCTGATCGGCATCCGCATGGTGTTCCCGCCGGTGGAAGGCGGTGTGTTCGGCAAGCCCGGCGAGGGCGAGCCGTTCATCGTACCCATGGCGATCCCTGGCGTGGCCGGCCCTTCGGCCATGGCCGCGCTGCTGCTGCTCACCAATTCGCAGCCGGGTCGCACGGCGGAGTGGGGTATCGCCCTGTTCCTGGCATGGCTCTCCACCTCGGTGATCCTGCTCAGTTCCACCTTCCTGTTCAAATGGTTGGGTGAAAGCGTGCTGACCGCCATGGAGCGCCTGATGGGCATGCTGCTCATCGCGCTTTCGGTACAGATGGCACTGGGCGGCCTGGCGTCCTACATGCACATTGCCGTATGAACATACGTAGCGGTAGGGTAACTGTCATAATTGCCCGCGAGCATGTGCGGAGCCGGGACTGACCCGGCGCCGGGCATGGTCCAAGCCCCAGGCAGGGGCCCTGAAGGATGTTCAAAGGCGCTATGACAAACCCAGACTCCGCACCACGCCCGGCCGGTACCGCCCGTCTGACGTCTAAGGGAGCCACATCATGCTGAGCATCGATCGCACCCTCCAGGAACGCATGCCATGGCTGGCCCAGCACCCTAAGCTGCGTAAGCCGCTGACCGGGTTGCTCGGTACGCTCGCCCACGAGCAACGCTTCAACGGCGTGCTCGAGGCGCTGCGCGATACCCAGGGCATCGAGTTCGCCGAGCGCGTGCTTGAGCACCTGGGCGTAAGCTGCCGCGTCACCGAACGCGAGCGCGAAAATATTCCCGTCGAAGGCCCGCTGGTCGTCGTCGCCAACCATCCGCTGGGCATGGTCGATGCCATGGCCCTGGTCCAGCTCATCGGGTCCGTGCGCCGCGATATCCGCATCCTCGGCAACGAGGTCCTGGCGGCGGTCCCGCAGATGGAGCCGATCCTGCTGCGCGTTGATGTCTTCGGAAAGGGCGCCTCGTCACGCATGCGCGCGATCTTCCGCAGCATCGAGGCGGGCGAAGTCCTCATCATGTTCCCGGCCGGCGAAGTGTCCCGCCTGGGCGCCGGCGGCGTGCGCGACGGCAAGTGGTCCGATGGTTTCGCTCGCATCGCGGCCAAGGCGGGCATCCCCGTGTTGCCGGTGCATATCAATGCGCGCAACTCCGTCGCTTTCTACGGTTTGTCCATGTTGGCCAAGCCGCTGAGCACCGCGATGCTTCCTCGCGAAGCGACGTCGGGCAAGCAGCGCCTGGGCATCCGCATCGGCAAGCTTGTCGATGCCGATGAGCTGAAGCAGGTCAGCGGCGGTTCGTCCGAACGCGCGGCCAAACTGATGCGCCGCCATGTGTATCGCGTGGGCCAGCAGCGTGGCCTGATCTTTGGCGGGCAGACGCCGCTGGCGCATCCCGAACCGATCGAACGCGTGGTGGCTGAGCTGGACAAGGCTGAGGTGCTGGCCGAGCTCGGTGGCGGCAAGAAGGCGTTGCTCGTGCAGGGTTCGAGCGATAGCGCCGTACTGCGTGAGATTGGCCGCTTGCGCGAGCTGACGTTCCGTCGCGTGGGCGAGGGTACGGGCAAGCGCCGCGACCTCGATGCGTACGATCCGTATTACGAACACCTGGTGCTGTGGGATGAGAAGGCGCTGCGCATCGTGGGTGCGTACCGCTTTGGCCATGGCGGCAAGCTGATCAACGAGCGCGGCATGTCGTCGCTCTATACCTCCAGCCTGTTCGACTATTCGCCGGCGCTGGAGTCGCGCCTGGCGCAGGGGCTGGAGCTGGGGCGTAGCTTTATCGCGCCGGCGTACTGGCGTTGGTCGCGTGCGCTGGATCAGCTGTGGCAGGGCATTGGCCTGTATCTGCAGCGCCATCCGGATGTGCGTTATCTGTTTGGCCCGGTGAGCATGTCGGCGGCGATTCCGCGTGAGGGTCGCGAGTGGATCGCGGCGGCGCATCAGCATTTCTTTGGCGTGCAGGGTCTGGCAGCGGCTCGCCAGCCGTTCGTGATTCCTCAGGAGACGCTGGCGCAGGTGCGTGCGGAGCTGGAAGGCCTGGATGCGGCGGGTGGCCTGGGTAAGCTGAAGAATCGCCTGGATGCGTTGGGTGTGACGTTGCCGGTGTTGTATCGCCAGTATGTGGATCTGGTGGATCCGGAGGGCGTGCAGTTCCTGGCGTTCGGCGAGGATCCGGATTTCGCGGGCTGCGTGGATGGCCTGGTAATGCTGGATCTTCTCAGTCTGAAGCCGGCTAAGCGTGCGCGGTATCTCGGCAAGTAAGCGGGCTATGTTCGCGACGAAGAAACCCGGCCATGCGCCGGGTTTTTTTGTGGCCGTTCGAGTGGGCTCGCCTGCGGCCTCGCGTGTTTGAAGCGGTTCATTCGCTGGCGCGAATGCATGTGTTGAGCGGCTTGCGCCGCCTCGCGCTCGGGCGTCTCTGGAAAGAGGCCTTGGGGCCCACCCTCGCTGCTCAGACAGGTCCTCCGCGTTCGTACCGGAATGCGCCTCCGGCGCATGTGTATTTATATGGCCTACGGCCGCTCACTTGTGCGGAACTCGCCTCGAGGGTGGGCCCCAAGGCCTCCCGGACACACTGAGGCGGCATGATGGGAAAGCGCATGACCGGTGTGATGGCAACCGGCGACGTGGTAGGAGCCCACCCTGTGGGCGACATCTTTCGCCTCGACGCCCAGGCCCTGCCGTGCATCACGACCGATCAAGGCGAGACACCGCAAGATCTGTAGGGTGGCGCGAACGGCGTCGCCCACAGGGTGGGCTCCTACAGGGGGTGTGTGTGACGGGGCGGACGGTTGGGGGCGGACAGCGGGCTGTCCGCGGACATCGAGCGGCACGGGGTGAGATCCGGCGAAAGGGCGCTGTGGCGCGGTTTTTCGGGCGCATCGGCGGTTGGCACGGCGAATGCACTCTCTCTGGCGAAGGGCGCTAACGCCCACCTGCCAAACCACGGAGACTGGCCATGAAAACCGAAACCTTCCTGCTGAAGACCTTCTTTGCCGTTGCCGTCCTGCTGAGCGTGTTGACGATGGGGGCGATGGTGACGACGAGTGTGTCGACCGTGCCCGCAAACGCGATTGCGTCCGCACAGTGAGGCAAGCGGGTTTACTTGCGGCGTTTTGCCTTCGATTGGTTGGGATGTGCGGCAGGGCCCAAGGGTCGACGCGAAAGATGTCGCCCACAGGGTGGGCTCCTACGACGGCGCGGGTTGTCATTACGTACCGGTTGGCGCGGATGCACGCACTTTCCCAGCACGCTACCTCGGTGTGTCTGGGAGGTCTTGGGGCCCACCCTCGAGGCGAGTTCCGCACAAGAGAGCGGCCGCAGGCCTAATTGATACACATGCGCCGGAGGCGCATTCCGGTACGAACGCGGAGGACCTGTCTGAGCAGCGAGGGTGGGCCCCAAGGCCTCTTTCCGGAGGTGCCCGAGCGCAAGGCGGCGCAAGCCGCTCAACACATGCGTTCGCCAATGCGAATGAACCGCTTCAACCTCGCGAAGCCGAAGGCGAGCTGTATCGCTAACGCATGCAATCCCATAAAGCGGATGCTCGTTATTATCTCCCTGTCGTAGGAAAAGCCGATTTCCTGCGCATGAAAAAAACGTCAAACATTCGACAAATTGTCATTGTGTGATGCTAGCCTATTGATTATCTCAGGGCAGGGACCTCCCGCGTTTTACAGGGTTGCCGCAGCGGGCGGCGCTACACAGGACATTTCCGCGCTTGGTATGCGTACCGAGCGCATAGCTGTGTCCGGAGAAACCGTTTTTTCCTGCGATGGCGTAATAAAAAACGAACGCCGTATTAATCGCAATTAATAACGCATTAGAAATTTTTTTCGATTTACCCGTTACCACTACTTGCATCACACCAGGAAACCAGTCGATGAATCGCAATACCCTTTCGGCAGCGATCGCGTTCTCGCTTTGCCTTGTGGCCGGCACCGCTGCGGCCCAGGACAGCCAGGCGCAAGAGGCCCCGGCTAGCACGACGACCACGCAGCGTTCGAACGTCTCCTCGTCCTCGAACACCACCAACGACAACGCCACCCGCCGCGCCGCCGAGCAGATGAGCGCCGTGCAGGTGCGTGCGAGCTCGCTGTCGCTGGGCGGTGGCCTCATGTCCATCCAGGACGCCCCGAAAGCCGTTTCGACCATCTCCCGTGACGCCATCAAGCAGGCTGCCCCGGGCGCGACCTTCATCCAGGCGATCGACTCGATCCCGGGCGTGGTGTCCTCCACCGATGACGTCACCGGCACCAACGACGGCAACATCAGCATTCGTGGCTTTCCCATCGACGAAGTGGGCGTGACCGTCAACGGCGCCCCGATCAACGACAGCGGCAACTACAAGATCTACCCGACCGAGTACGGCGACACCGAGAACATGGGTGACATCACCGTGCAGCAGGGTTACCCGGACAACGACACGCCGATCTCCGGCGCGGCCGGTGGTTCGATCGCGTGGGTGACGGTCGATCCGTCGCACACCGCTGGCCTCGATTTCAGCCAGTCGCTCGGCCAGAACAGCTACCACCGCACCTTCTTCCGCCTGAACACCGGCGACACCGGCCCGGTGCGTTCGTGGCTCTCGTACTCGAACAACGAAACCGAACTGTGGCGCGGCCGCGGTAAGGCGAAGATCACCAAGGTCGACGGCAAGTCGGTCTGGACGATCGACGACCGCAACTCGGTGACCTTCTCGGTGCAGTACAACCGCGAAGTGAAGACCAACTACGAAAGCCTGACCAAGGCCCAGGTGGCGCAGCAGTACAAGCAGAGCTACGCCAGCGTCTACACGCCGGGCAGCACCAGCAGTAACTTCTACGCGCTGCACCAGAACCCGTTCCGTAACTACCTGGCCAGCGCCGACGGTGAGTTCACCTTCACCGACAGCCTGCGCCTGAGCGTGGTGCCGTACTTCCAGTACGGTGAAGGCGGCGGCGGCTCTGGCAGCACCGTGACCGAGAATGCGCTGGCTAACGGCAACTACTACCACTCGGTGAACTACGACCTCGACGGCGACGGCAAGCTCAGCGGCACCAAGCTGGTCAACTCGTTCAGCAACTCGATCACCTACCGTCCGGGCATCATCGCCAAGCTCAACCAGGACCTGACCGATAACAACAGCCTGGAATACGGCCTGTGGTGGGAGCGTCCGCGCCAGCAGCAGGATCAGGTCTTCGTGCCGGTCGATCCGGAAACGGGCATCCCGGTGGATACGTGGGCCAAGACCCAGCGCATCTCGTTCCCGGATGGCACGGCGCAGAAGTCGTACATCAACTACACGACGACGACCAACGAAAAGGCCTTCATCACCGACAACTGGACCCCGACCGACAAGCTGACCTTCACCGGCAGCCTGGCGTACGTCTGGTCGAAGCGCGACGGTGACGTCTACGAGTACCCGGATTCGATCGGCTCGATCAGCACGGCCGGCAAGGTCACCGCGACGAATGCCGCTTACGGCACCTCGGTCAACAAGACCTTCCACAAGTTCACCCCGTCGGGTGGCGTGAAGTACCAGCTCAACGACCAGAACCAGTTCTACTTCGGCATGGGCAAGACCTTCCGCGCTCCGATCAACGGCGCGATCCTGTCGAACGCCCTGTACGGCAATGGCACGGCGAAGGCCGCTCCGCTGCCGAACAAGCCGGAAACCTCGGTGACGGCCGACCTCGGCTGGCGTTTCTACGGCGATAGCTTCTCGGCTAACGTCGACGCCTACGCCTCCAACTTCAACAACAAGCAGGTGTCGGGCTACGACGAGAACACGGGTCTTACCGTGTACACGCAGCTGCCCAAGGTGCACATGCGCGGCCTGAACTCGGAAGTCAGCTACAAGCTGGACGAGAACTGGTCGGTGTATGCGAACTACAACTACACCCGCTCGCTGATGCAGGCCAACCTGGATTCGCTGGGCGACGGCATCTACTACACCAAGGGCAAGACCCTGCTGAACTCGCCGAAGAACACCGGCTACGTCGCGGTGAACTTCAAGAACGGCCCGTTCTGGGCTCAGTTGAACGCCAAGTACCAGGGCGCCAGCTGGGGTGACTGGTCCAACACGCAGAAGATCGGCGGCTACACCACGCTGAACCTCAACGCTGGCTGGAACTTCCCGGACTTCTCGCCCTCGTTCCGCAGCCCGTACATCAAGCTCAACCTGTTCAACCTGGCGGATCGCAAGGCCTTCACCTACGCCAGCAACATCTCGGCGTTCCTGGCTTCGAACCCGGACAAGATCAAGGACGCGAACGGCACCACGCTGTTCGCCTCGGCGCCGTACTACTCGGTGCTGCAGGAACGTACCTTCATGGTCACCTTCGGCGCGTCGTTCTTCTAAGACGCACGTACCCCCAAGGGCCTGAAAGGGCGCCCCTCCGCGAGGAGGGGCGTCCTTTTTTTTAACGTCGAAGTCTCATGTGACATGAAACATGACGCCGGTCGCAAGGACGGGCGACGAAAAGTTGCGTGCGTTTGAATGATCGTAAAATCATGAACTTATAAGTGCTTGATCGATCTAAAAAGTGCCGGGAAGGCGTACGTTCTTGGACCTTTTCCTATCGCAACTTGTTACGCCGATGTAATAAACTTCATCTAGTCTTTACGGACCACTGTCATTCCGAGACCGCTGGGCGATGTCGCCGGGTCAGGGGAAAACCGAAGAATCGTTGTTGCCTTCCAGGGGACGGGCGTGTTGCGACGCCTTGTCTTACCAGCTTTTTTTCTCGCGAAATTGTGAGGTTCGTTACATGCAGAAGCGTATCCGCGCCAAACTCCTGCCGTTGGCCATTGCGTCGCTTATCGCCGCGCCGTCCGCCTTCGCCCAGGAGACGTCGTCGACGATCAGCGGTCGTGTCCTTGATAGCGCCGGCCAGCCGGTCTCCAACGCCACCGTCACCATCGTTCACGAGCCGTCGGGCACCACCAAGACGACGACCACGGACGCCAACGGCCGTTACTCGGCCCAGGGCCTGCGCCCGGGTGGCCCGTTCGACGTGACCGCGAACAAGGACGGCGTGCCGTCGGCCCGCCAGGACCAGGTCTACCTGTCGCTGGGCGCTGACACCGCGGTGAACCTCACCTCGGGTGCCGCCGCCAACGCCGCTGACGCCACCGCGCTCGGCGCCGTCACCGTTTCCGCTGTCTCGGGTCAGTTCTCGTCGGAGAACAAGGGCCTGGGCACCACCATTTCGCAGGCGCAGCTCAAGGCTACGCCGGCTCCCAGCGGCAACATCGCTGATATCGCGCGCCTCGACCCGCGCGTGAACGTCGACCACGGCACCGGCGCCATCTCGGCTAACGGCCAGAACTCGCGCATGAACGCCATCAAGGTCGACGGCCTGGGCGTGGGCGACCCGTTCGGTCTGAACTCGACCGGCATGCCGACCGTCGGCTCGCCGGTGTCGATGGACACGCTGGATTCGTTCAACATCTCGACCGCCAACTACGACGTCAGCTCCGACACGATCGGCGCGGACATCAACGCCGTCACCAAGTCGGGTACCAACGAGTTCCACGGCTCGGTGTACTACGGCTTCAAGAATGCCTCGAGCATGGTGGGCGACGCTGGCTGGATCAATAATGGCCAGGACCGCGAGTACACCGAGTTCGACCGTAACTGGAAGGCCGGTGCCACCGTTGGTGGCCCGATCATCAAGGACAAGCTGTTCTTCTTCGCCGGTTACGAGAAGGAAGAAGTGACCGGCCTGAGCTCGGGCGCCGTGAACGGCCTCGACCCGTCGCTTGCTGCTTCGAACAACAACAAGGTGTCGTCGGCCGATCTCGCCCGCACGATTGCGAACGCGCAGGGCCTGGGCATCGTCCCGGGTACGCTTGGCGCCAATGCTGGCACGCTGACCGACAAGCGTTACATTGCCAAGATCGACTGGAACATCACCGACGGTCACCGCATGAACCTTGCGTACTCGCGTACCAAGGAAGTGAAGCCCAACCCGCAGGGTAACGGCGCGTCGTCGATCGGCCTGTCCAGCTACTGGTACACCGTCAACTCCGACATCAAGAACTACACCCTGCAGTCGTTCGACGACTGGAGCGATATCTTCTCGTCGGAAACCAAGATCGGCTACAGCGATTACTCGCTGAACCGTTCGGTGGATACGCAGCAGCCGATGCTCACCGTGCGCGTCAACAGCGGCATCGGTAGCGCCCAGGGCACGGGTCCGACGATCAACCTCGGCGAAGACCAGTTCTCGCACTACAACTCGGCGTCGGTGAAGACGCTGAACGCCATGTGGGCCGGCACCCTGTACCTCGACGACCACACCATCAAGGGTGGCTTCGAGTGGGAGCGTAACCGCATCTATAACCTGTTCGGTCGTACGGAATTCGGCGCCTACACCTTCGCCAACGGCATCAACAGCCTGGCCAACGGCGCTTACAGCAACTACTCGCTGTACCAGCCGGCTCCGGGTTACAGCCTGAACGACATCGCCGCCCAGTGGGAGCTGCGTCGTCACACGTTCTTCCTGCAGGACACCTGGCAGCCGACCGACAACCTGTCGGTGCAGTTCGGCTTCCGCGTCAACAAGTACCTGACCGACGACAAGCCGCTGTACAACGCGACGTTCGAGCAGAAGTACGGCTTCAGCAATGCCGCCACGGTTAACGGCAGCAAGCTGGTCGAGCCGCGCCTGTCGTTCAACTACACCTTCGACAGCGAGTACAAGACCCAGCTGCGCGGTGGTGTTGGCCTGTTCCAGTCCGATCCGCCGACCGTGTGGATGACGAACCCGTACCAGAACAACGGTATCAATATCGTCACGTATTCGTACGATCGCAACGCCGATGGCACTTGCCGTCTCGGTAGCCAGCTCAGCATCGCTTGCCCGGCGTTCAGCCCGGATCCGCTGAAGCAGCAGACCAGCGGCCCGGGTACGCAGCCGCAGATGGCCGTCGATACGGTCGACAAGAACTTCAAGCTGCCGAGCGTCTGGAAGTCCTCGATCGCGTTTGATCGTGAACTGCCGTGGATGGGCATCATCGGTAGCATCGAGTACCAGCACCTCGACGTGCAGGACGGTATCTTCTACCAGAACCTGAACATCGGTGGCCCGACCGGCCAGATGCCGGACGGCCGCTTCACGTACTACGGCTGCATCGGTGGTTCCACCCCGATCGGTGCCGCTGCGAATTGCGCGACGAGCAATGCGACGGGCGCGGCGCTCAGCACCAACCGCAACCGTTACCGTGCTGATGGCCGCTTCGCCCAGGCTGTCACCTACCTGACCAACACCTCGAAGGGTGGTGCGGATACGGTGACCCTGTCGTTCACCAAGCCGATGGAAAATGGCTGGTCGTGGAGCGTGTCGGCCACCGGCGGCCACGCGACCGAAGTGAACCCGGGTACGTCCAGCCAGGCTTCGTCGAACTACTCGAACAGCGCCTGGACCAACCCGAACGAAGACGTGGCTTCCACGGCCAACACCAACATCGCCAAGCGCCTCAACGCTTCGATCACGTGGCAGCACGCGTTCTTCGGCGACTACAACACGACCGTCAGTGCCTTCTACGATGGCCACTCGGGCGTGCCGTATAGCTGGGTGTTCGGTAACGACGCCAATGGTGACTCGTACTCGAAGGATCTGGCTTACATCCCGACCCGTAACGACGGTACGGCCTTCCGCACCGCGAATGGCGCGTCGGCTGCATCGGATGCGCTGGTCAACCAGTTCTTCGACTACATCCAGCACGATCCGAGCCTGCGTAAGAACCAGGGCAAGATCGCGCGTCGTAACGATGCGGTGTCGAGCTGGGTCAATCAGATCGACCTTGGCCTGAGCCAGGAAATCCCGGGCATCTTCAAGGGCAACAAGGGCGAGATCCGTCTCGACATCTACAACTTCCTGAACCTGCTCAACAAGGATTGGGGACAGCAGTCGTACGTCGGCTTCCCGTACACCCGTACGCTGGCCAACTTCGGCGGCGTGGACGCCCAGGGCAACTACATCTACAACCTGCCGACCGACGCACAGGGCAACTACGCCCCGGGTTCGAAGGCTGTGTACGATGCCCCGACCGACAACAGCGCGACCAAGCTGAACCCGGTCTCGCGTTGGTCCGCCCAGCTGACCGTTCGCTACACGTTCTAATGGCGGCGTAAGCCTCTAGTGGAACTGGGAAACGGCATCCGAAAGGGTGCCGTTTTCTTTTGTGGCCAGCGGCAGACTTGACCCCCGCCCAACCCCCGCGTGATCCTAAGCAGTCCGCTCCACCTCCCGGAGCGGGGTTCGCCGCTAATTCGCGGTCAGAAGGACATGTAAGTCAATGAATGCCCAGCATTTTGGGGAGCCGGTCACCGGCAAGACGGTCAGCGCGCGCGTTTCTCCTGCGGGCGGCCTCGATATCCTTTCCCGTAATGAGGTCGCGCGCCTGCGCGATGCCAGCGGGTCGGGCCTGCACCAGCTCCTGCGCCGTTGCGCGCTGGCGGTGCTTACCTCGGGCAACCTTTCCGACGATCCGGGCTCGATGTTCGAGCAGTACCCGGATTTCGATATCCAGGTGCTGCAGGAAGACCGCGGCATCAAGATCGAGCTGAAGAATGCCCCGGAGCAGGCCTTCGTCGATGGCCGCATCATCCGCGGTATCAACGAGCTCCTCGTCGCCGTCGTTCGCGACATCGTTTACGTTTCCGCCCAGCTTGAAGCCGGTGCGTTCGACCTGGAAGACACGGTCGGCATCACCCATAGCGTGTTCGAGATCCTGCGCAATTCGCGCATCCTGCGTCCGCAGGTCGATCCGAACCTGGTGGTGTGCTGGGGTGGCCACTCGATCTCGCGTGACGAGTACGAGTACACCAAGCGCGTCGGTTACCAGCTTGGCCTGCGCAGCATGGATATCTGCACGGGCTGCGGCCCGGGTGCGATGAAGGGCCCGATGAAGGGCGCGACCATTGCCCACGCCAAGCAGCGCCGCAAGGGCAACCGCTACATCGGCGTGACCGAGCCGGGCATCATCGCGGCCGAGTCGCCCAACCCGATCGTCAACAACCTGGTGATCATGCCGGATATCGAGAAGCGCCTCGAGGCGTTTGTCCGTCTGGGTCACGGCATCATCGTGTTCCCGGGTGGCGTCGGTACGGCGGAAGAAATCCTGTACATGCTCGGCATCCTGCTGCTGCCGAAGAACAAGGGCATCCCGTTCCCGCTCATCTTCACCGGCCCGCGTGACTCGGCGCCGTACTTCGAGCAGATCGATCGGTTCCTGCGCCTGTGCCTGGGTGATTCCGTGGCCGAGCACTACAAGATCATCATCGATGATCCGGCGGCCGTAGCCCACGCGATGGTCTCGGGCATCGACAAGGTGCGCAACCATCGCCTGGACAACAAGGACGCGTTCTTCTTCAACTGGGCGCTCGATATCCCGCTGCCGTTCCAGCAGCCGTTCCCGCCGACGCATAACGCGATGTCGAGCCTTGCGCTGCATCGTGATCGTCCGCGCCATGAACTGGCCGCTGACCTGCGCCGTGCCTTCTCGGGCATCGTCGCCGGCAACGTCAAGCCGGAGGGTGTCCGTGCCATCGCCGAGCACGGCCCGTTCGTGATCGATGGTGAGCCGGAAATCATGCGTGCGCTCGACGACCTGCTGAAGGCCTTCGTGGCGCAGCACCGCATGAAGCTCCCCGGTGGTACGGCTTACGAGCCGTGCTACGTGGTGCGTACCTGATAGAAACGGGCAGGGCGGCGCAACGCCGCCCTGCCAGATGCTGAACGTGACTTGGGCGCCCCCTATGGGCGTCACAGGGCCTAGACGGGGCGGCGGGCGAGGATGCCTGCACATATCGTCTTGAGGGAGGCGCCCATGCTTGTCACCATTCTTCTCGTTGTACTTCTGCTTGCCCTGGTGGGTGGCCTGCCGACCTGGGGTTACTCGCGTTCGTGGGGTTATGGCCCCAGCGGCGGTATTGGCGTGATCCTCGCCATCATCCTGGTCTGCTGGCTGCTCGGCGTCTTCTGACGCCGCACTCACGTTGCCGCGCATCCTTGGGTAGCATCATGGGGTGCGCGGCGCCCTGGCGGCGGCGCGAGGAGGATTCCATGCCCCGACCGCATCGCCCCGTTCCTGATACCGACCTGCCGGCACCCGGCACATCGCCACCGCCGTACGACCATGAACCCGTGGAGCGGCCCGGCCCCGAGCCGGATACCGACGGCGAGGTCCCCGAAACCTGATGCCGCGCAAACGCACAGCCTGGCCTCCCGGTGAGGTTCTTCCGCGTTCGTTCTACCAGCGCGATGCCCGCGAGGTCGGGCCGCAGCTGTTGAACAAGGTGCTTGCCTCGGCCGATGGCCGCGCGGGGCGCATTGTGGAGGTCGAGGCGTATGTGGGCGCGATTGATCCTGCCGCACATACCTTCCGTGGGAAGACCAAGCGCAATGAAGTGATGTTCGGCCCGGCCGGGCACATGTATGTGTACTTCACCTACGGGATGCACTGGTGTTGCAACACCGTGTGTGGGGAAGAGGGTGAGGGCAATGGCTGTCTCATTCGCGCACTGGAACCCATCGCGGGCCTTGAATTGATGCGTGCGGCACGGCCGAAGATCCGTCGCGACCGAGAGCTATGTAGCGGCCCGGCTCGTCTCACCCAGGCGCTCGGCATTACCGGCGAGCAGAACGGCATCGACCTGGTCCGCGCCCGCGACGGCTACACCGTGCTCGACGATGGCATGCCTCCGCCGGAGAACGTGCCGGGCTCGGCGCGCATTGGCATTCGCGAGGGCACGGATTTGCTTTGGCGCTGGTTTGTCGCCGGGAACCCGAACGTTTCGAAGTGACGGGGCTCGGCTGGCCACCCTGAATGCACGGCATCCGTGCGGTTCGCAACAACTTGTGGCTGATCCTTTTGTGGCGCTAGGCTGGCGGCACATCGATACGGAGATCCGCATGAAACGTTTTGTTGTCGGCCTGTTGTTCGCGTGTTTGGCGCTCCCCGCCTTTGCTTCCGAGACCTGGCGCGTTAACTCGCAGGTAGTGAGTACGGGTGATAGTGAGGGCCGCCTTCGCCAGATCGCCGGGAAGCCGGATCGCGAAACGCCGATCGAGACATCGCGTGGTGGCCTGCGAGGCTACCGGCTGGAGTATTTCCAGCAAGGGAAGAGCGTGCAGGTGGAGGTCGTCGATGGTCGCGTGACCTCGATTACGCAGATCGATAGTTAATCGTCCAGGCTGTTAAGGCGAGTCGTTCGCCTGCTCAACGTCCATGGCCAATCTCTTGAGAGCGCCTTCGGTGCCCTTGCAGGTGTCGTTGGCGAGAAGGGCGTAGCCTCGCTTTGCATGTGGGAATAGCACGACCTGGCTGGACGTGCCGAAGCTGCCACCGCCGTGCGAAATCATCGGCGCATCGTTGACCTTCGCCACGTGCCAGGCCATGGCAACATCCTCATCGCTGCCGTGCACAAGCGGTCGGTGTGAGAGCGCGATGGCCGGATTCGATTCGTCGAGCTGCCAGCGGACAAAGCGGGCCAGATCGGCCGCCGTAGACCACAGCCCCCATGCGGCGCCGGCGTTATCGGGGTGCGCAGGGGCGGGCTTGCCGAACATGTCATATCCAGTGACCCGTTTCGCTGCGAGCGCAGGGGACAGTCGAAGGGTCGTTGAGGCCATGCCGAGGGGCGACAGGATGCGCTGGTCCAGCAGGGTGGCGTAGGGCGCGTGGTAAACCCGCTCCAGGCCGACGCCGATGAGCATGAATCCGGCATTCGAATAGCGCTCTTCGTCCCCCGGTTTGCTCTGCAGGGTCGTG